>DATIJQ010000025.1:0-21835 GCA_035478375.1 Saccharimonas sp. (SeqCode)
TCACTTTCCTGTCTCCTCAAGTAAGAAACACGGACAAATAAAAACTATAATATTGAAAAAAATAATAGTCAAGGCTCTCCGACCCACAGCACAGGACTGCAGGTCGGTGCCCAACCAATTACTTTTTGGGATGCAGCGTGAGTACGTCGGCCGATGGTGCGATTTCTTTTGCGTACACAATCTTTGCACGGTTGTTGACGCTTAGGTGAACAGCCTGCAACAGTTTGCGCCAGCCATCATTCAGCGTAACTTGTACTGTAATTTTTTCTAGCCCTTCTTCTGAATCGTCATTAAGTACCGCAAAAAGGCCTTGCTTTACCCACTCGCCGATTATGTCGGCGCCCTGCTTTGCGGTCAGTGATTCTTGAGGAAATAGGCGCACAATGCTCTTTGCCACAGTTTGCATTGTTGTCACTTCAGCTGCGAGCTGCCCTCTAGCGATAAGTAACGCCAACATGTATCTAGCTTGGTCGGGCAGGGTTAAGGCCAACAACTCCGCAGCTTGCAGACGGCCTTGGCTCCTCGTGAGCCTCTCAACAAGCGGCCGATCAGCTGCCGGCAACTCAATTTCCTGCACGCGCGTGCTCCCTCGTCTTACGGTTGGACGATTTTTACCTTACCATGTTTGTCGTAAAACAAAAAACTCTGCTATTTTGGCAGAGTTTTTTGCGTTTTTTGGCCGATTTTACATCATGCCCATGCCAGGCATGCCGCCGCCGGTTGGGGCGGGAGCTTCTTTTTCTGGGATGTCCACAACCAAGGCGCCCATTGTCAGCGCGGTGGCTGCAATGCTGACGGCGTTCATGATTGCCTCTTTGGTCACGCGGGCGGGGTCGACGATGCCGGCTTTTTTGAGGTCAACCAAGTTTTCGGGGTCGTTAACGTTAAAGCCCATGCCGCTTTTGGCAGTTTTAATGGCGTCCAATTTAACGTCTGGGTTAATGCCAGCGTTGTTCATAAGCTGGTAAAACGGTTGCAGCAAAGCAGTTTTGAGCACTTGGCGACCAGCCGCAATGCCGTCGTTGCCATCGGCTTTGAGTTGTTTGCTGAGGTCAACCAAGGTCACGCCGCCACCGGCTACAATGCCTTCGTCCAAAGCTGCTTTAGTTGCAGCAACAGCGTCGTCCACGCGGAACTTGGCTTCTTCAATTTCGACTTCGCTAATGCCGCCGACTTTAATAACGGCGACTTTGCCGCCCAAGGCTGCGGCGCGTTTTTCGTAGTTTTCTTTGTCGTATTCGCTGGTTGCAACTTCGGCTTGGGCGTGAATTTGCTTCACACGCTCGGCAACGTCTTTGCTGCTGCCAGCGCCTTCAATAATGGTGGTTTCGTCTTTGGTGACGATGACTTTGCGGGCCGAACCGACCACGCTTAAGTCGGCGTCTTCGAATGTTACCCCTTGTTCTTGGCTAATAACCGTTGCGCCGGTGAGTACGGCCAAGTCTTGCAAAACCTCTTTGCGGCGGTCGCCAAATGATGGCGCCTTAACGGCCACGGTATTAAAGACACCTTTTAATTTGTTCAGAATTAAGGTGGCTTGGACTTCGCCTTCGACGTCCTCGGCAATTAATACCAAATCTTTTTTGCCAGACTGGGCCAGTTTTTCGAGCATTGGCAAGAACTGCTGCATGCTGCTGACTTTTTCGTCGGTAATGACAATGGCTGGTTTTTCGTAGACGGCTTCCATGCGGGTGGCGTCGGTGACCATGTAGGCGCTGATAAAGCCGCGGTCCATGGTAAAGCCTTCGACAACCTCAGATTCTAAGTGTAAGCCCTGGCCTTCTTCGACCGTCACCACGCCGTCTTTGCCGACTTTGCTAATAACGTCGGCGATTAATTGGCCGATTTCGGCGTCGCCAGCGCTAATAGTGGCGACTTCGGCGACGCGCTCTTTTTTGCTGCCGATGTCTTCACGCAGTTTGGCCAAGTGCTCTAAAACTTCGGCGCCAGCTTGTTCGACACCGCGGCGGAGTTCCATTGGGTTGTGGCCAGCGGCTATAAGTCGGTTGGCTTCGGCCAAAATGCTGTAGGTCAGAACAGTAACAGTGGTGGTGCCGTCGCCGGCAACGTCGTTCATTTTGCTGGCGGCTTGCTTAATGAGTTCGGCGCCGACTTTGTAACCTAAGGTTGCGTCGTCGTCTTCTGGCAGCTCAACTGCTTTTGCCACGCTCACGCCGTCGTGTGTGACGGTTGGCGCGCCGTAACTTTTACCAATAACCACGTTGCGGCCTTTGGGGCCCATGGTAACTTTAACTGCGTCATATAATGCCTTTGCGCCGCCAATTACGCGGGCGCGGGCGTCATCATCATAAAAAACTTTTTTTGCCATAATTATCCCCTTTAAATTGTTGCAATAACAGCAGATTCGCGGACACTTATAAATTTTTCGCCATCGATTTTAAGCTCGGCCAAACTTTGGGCATATTGCTTATAAATAATTCGGTCGCCAACTTTTAGGTATTTTACCTCTGGCCCGACAGCAATTACTTTTGCTAATGTCGATTGCTCTTTAGCTGCCTCGGGTAAATACAGGCCCGAGGCAGTTTTGCTTTGGGCTTCTTCGCGCGTGGCCACAATGCGGTCAGCGAGCGGTTTAATAGCTGTGCTCATAAAATAACCTCCTGTTTAAGAATTTCGGCTGCTTTTACTATAAACAAATTAGCAGTGTCGATGCAAGAGTGCTAATTATTTTTTGCGTTTTGTGATAGCAACATACACCCCATAGCCTAACGTCACCCAGCCAAGCACAACAAATACAACGCCAACGATCGACGCAAAAACAAAGCCGGCCCAGGCGAGCAAAAACTCAAGAATAAGACAAACGACAAATACTACTATACTTTTACGTGACATTTTAGCCTTCACTATCATTAATTTCGTGGGTGTGAGGCAAGAGCCTCACACCGCACAACCTACTTACAAGCATAGCCTCCGGAGTCGGTATCGCCAACGTATGGAACCCAAATCCATAAACATTGGCCGTGTACAGCGAACCAAGCGGCCTGCATTTGGAACCAGCCAGCCTTTAACATGACCTTATCTTGAAGTACTACGGCTCCGAGTGAGCTCAGCCCAGCCACAACAGGCAAAAAGATGAGTGAGGCGGCGACAAGTCCGTTTTCGGTTTTGTTGAGCGTTACAACAACACCGGTACTGTACCACTTAATCGTTACATCTTTGATGTCTACATGTGACGCGTGCACTGCCACATTGCTTATGCGGTGGTCAGCCGCAAACGCTTCACTCGGCGACACCGACAGAAGGATGATGGCAACTACCGCAATGCAAATCTTCCTAAAAATGGATCTCAGCAAAGCGACTCCTATCAGAGACAGTGCCTAGAGTTCGGCATGGGAGTATTTGAGCATAAGCTCCCTCGCGCTTCAATACCGATTTTTACAAAAACCTGTGGAAAACTCCTACACTCGCCACAACGTCGGGTATAATAACTTGCGGGTTTGTTAACCAAAGAAAGGACACAATGCGAGTTTCTTCACTTTTAGGCGTCTTTACCTTGCTTGACGGTGAGCTTGATCGCGCTCAGATTGCCTTTGCAGCAACGGTGTTTGACCTGGCGAGGAAGGGTTTTATTACCTTAACGCAAGGAGACACGGCGGTACACGAGGTTATCGTCAAACGCACTCGCAAGCATGACGTGCTGGAAGTAGGTAATCGAACTGTACTAGAGAGGCTTTTTGGCGGGCAGGCTGACCAAGCAGGAGCGGTTGTTACGATCAAATCGCCCGAGTTAGTCGTACAGCGGGCCAAAAAGACTGGCGATACACAGGAACTCAAAACGTTGCGCCGCATTTACGGCGCCCAAAGTACCATGAACCTGGTCCAAGCAGCATTATTAGACCATAACTTTATAAAGCGCGTGCGACCCCTGCAATACGTGCGCAAGTGGCTTGCCCAGCTTGCGGCGGTGCTCATCGTGTTGTGCGTACTGGTGGTGCTGTTTACGAGAGAGATCGAATGGGGGTTTGTTGCTCTCGCAGGCTCAATGCTTACCTACATCTTAGTGCGCGTCGTACTGACACCTTACGCACGGCGTCGGTTCTGCCTGACAAGCCACGGTTACCTGGTAGCCAGCGCGATGCGCCACAGTCTGGGCGTTAGCGACAACGCCCGCATATCGCCAGAAAAACTGCGCGAACTCGCATTGTTTGACTTAGTAAATGTCACCGGGGCACCGGCATGGTGGCCAGGGTTATGGACGCCTGGGGTGATTAACCATATGTTCAACACAATCGCCGAATCAAGCAAACAAACGCCCACACGCGACCGTCACCAGGCGGCAAATAATCCTGCGTTTTATTTGCAGGACCCCTACGATAAGCCCAACTTTGGTCTGAGTAAGAACTAACAATCCCGTTTTACAGGCGTGCTGCGTTGGTGCTAAAAAGGCATCAGCGCGGCCGCCTTTTAAAAATGAAAAAAGGCGCCGTTTTGCGTGTCCCGAAGTCTTGTACGAAGGTACTACAATGGCGTTATCGCCTCAGCAACTATACCGTTGCTTGCATCGTTCTAAAGATCCCATTTGGCTCGGCAATCGCCATCGCCACAATCTGGTCGGCGCGCTCTTGCGTATTTGCAACACTATAAATGCGTAACTGCGGCGCGTTACCCGACGGCCGTATATGCGCTATGTCACCGCTACTAAAGTAAATGCGCACGCCGTCAATAGTGTTAATACCGGTAATATCGCCAAAGCCATCTTTTTTGGTAAAGAATTTTTGCAGTGCCTCGCGCACAATTGGCGTGTCAGCATTAAAAGCGCCAACAATTTTTTGTGATATTTCTGACGGGAAGTCGTTTAATAAGCCTGCTTGCGTAAACCGTTGTGGCAATGCATTAAATACGTCAGATACTTTTTGTTTGCTTTCGGTTGCAGCGAGGAGGGCGATAATTATTGGCAAAATTGCGTCGCGAGTCGGTAGTGCTTTAAGCGTGCCCTTACCCACTTGTATGTCGCCGCCCAATAAAAAGCCACCGTTTACCTCCCAGCCGACAACACGTTTGTTGCCGGCGTGCAGGGCTTCGTCCATAATTACAATAACGTATGGGGAACCGATTTTGGTGTGCTGCCAGCGTACTTTTTTATCTGTTAAATGCATGTCGACGGCGTCGCTGGCGCTGACCGGCAAGGCGGCAAAATCGGCTTTAAGCCAGTCAGCAACGACTGCGCCAAGCACGTCGCCGCGGTGGAAGATGCCGTGTTCGTCAATGACAAACGGCCGGTCACTGTCGCCGTCGGTCGACACAATAGCAAAAACGTCGGGGTGTTGCTTGGCGATAACTTTAAAGTAGGCTTGGTCATCAGGGGTGACGTTTTCGGTGTCGATTGGCACGAATTTATCGGAACGGCCAACGGTAATAACCTGGGCCCCTAAACCCTTTAGAATGTCGGCTAATAAATCGCGGCCAACTGCTGAATGTTGGTAAAACACCACCTTTTTGCCCGCGAGCGTTTGCGCGTCAAAAACACTTGTGTAGCGTTTGGCGTATGCTACGGCCGCTTCGGGCATTTCGGCCGGCAATGGCAGGGGTGCGGTTAAAAAACCATCGGGGGTGAAGTCGGTTGTGTCGCTTGTGTAGAGCTCACCGCGAGCAATGGCAACAGCTTCTTTAATGGCTGCTTCGTCTTCTTTTAAGACTTCGCCACCGCTTTTGTAAAATTTTATGCCGTTGCGGTCTTCGGGTATATGGCTACCGGTCACCATAATGCAGGGTGCCTTTTTTTGGAGCGCAAAATAGGCAATGGCTGGCGTGGGAATGAGCCCATAGTAGCTCGTTTGGAACCCACAGTCGACAATGGCTTTGTGCACGGCTTTAAGTATGCGCGGTGTGCTGTGACGCAAGTCGCCTGCTAAATACACTGCGTCGCCCGGCTCTAAACCATCAACTTGCACTAAAAAATGCAAAAAACCAACGGTGTTTATATAGCATTCCAGGTCGGTCATGTCGGTGACTAAGCCGCGGAGACCAGAGGTGCCAAACGTAAGTTCCACTGGTTGGTATGCCAAGCGTGTGCGCAGCGCCGTCATATTACTCCCCTATTGTTTCTTTAATTTTTGCGACCATGGTATCGAGTTCGTCTTGAGTGTGGGCTTCGGCGTTTAGGCGAATTACTGGTTCGGTGTTACTGGCGCGGATGTTAAACCATTTGGTTGGATATTCGACTGTTAAGCCGTCCAGCTCATCTTGCTTGCCGTCGGCAAAGGCATGACGCAGGGCAATTAACGCGCTCTGCGTGTCTTCGACTTCGAAGTTAATTTCGGGGCCCATAGCATATTTATGGTATTCATCTACTAACTGGCTGAGTTTTTTACCACTGTCGCTAATTGCCTGCATGGCGACAAGTGCGGTGATGAGGCCGCTGTCGGCGTCAAAATTTTCGATAAAAAAGAAATGCCCGGTGGTTTCGCCGCCAAAGGGTCCACCGACTTCGCGCAGTTTGGCGCCAATATTCACGCGGCCGGCTTTGGTGCGTACTGGTTCGCCACCCCATTCTTTTATGAGTTCGAGCGTGGCGTGGCTAGTGCGGACTTCGTGCACAATTTTAGCACCGGGGAATTTTTGCAAGTAATAATGCGCGACGATGCTCATTAAATCACTGCCCAAAACCATACGGCCCAAATCATCGACAAAACCGGCGCGGTCGCCGTCGCCGTCAAAGGCAATACCAAAATCAAGGCCGCCTGCGATAACTTTTTGCATGAGGTCCTGTAGGTTTTCGGGTTTTTGCGGGTTGGCTTCGTGGTTGGGGAAGGTGCCGTCTGGTTCAAAATACATCTGTTCGACGGTCAGCGGCAGTTTGGGCAAAATGTGCGGCAAAATCGCGCCGGCCATGCCATTGCCGGCGTCGATGGCAATATGGAAAGGTTTGAGGCCGGTCACAAATTGCATGCAGTGCGCGACCCAATCGTCGGTGATGTCGCGGGGGGTCACGGTGCCGGGCGTGGTAGTTTCTTCCTTAAAATTATTGTTAAGCACGGCGTCGCGGATGTCGCTCAGGCCAGAATCAAGTCCAACCGGTGTCACCATATCACGGTACAACTTAATACCATTGTATTCGCCCGGATTGTGGCTGGCCGTAATAACGCCGCCGCCGGCCAAGTTGAACTTACCGATGGCGAAATAAATCATGTCGCTGGTTACCTGGCCAATGTCCCAAACTTCTCTACCCTGTTGACGCAAGCCTTGTATAAATTGCTGGGCTAAACTGGCGGAATCTGGTCGCATGTCATGGCCAACGGCAACAATACCTTGTTGCGGCAGCCAATCGGCAAAGGCACGGCCAATTTTATTACATAGTTCATCGCTGAGCTCGCTGCCCACTTTACCTCTAATATCGTATGCCTTAAAAATAGATGAGATCACAAAACGCCTCCTGTCGCTTAGGTATACACCAATTATAATGCATATATTGGTTACGGCTGGCAAATAAAATTTAGACGTTAAATGAGCGGCCAACCCCAACCACCGTCCTGCGCAGGACGGTGACGGACGAAAGTCTTGGCAACGACATAATCTGGCGTATCATAAAGAGGCAACTTATGAGATTGGGGCAATGTGCCAGGCGTTGACGACTACGTTTATGCTACTGTTGGCGGAACGACGTGGTTTGCTGCATTCTGTGACCTTTTACGAACGACTGATACTATTTATAAGATGACGGCGCTTAAACTCGCAATTGATTTTGTCGAAACGCAGGCGCCAAAAGATGTGATCGTATTTGTTGACCTTAGTTGCCGACCCGCGCAAGAGGCTATTAGCTACTTTGTCGCCAAAGGGACTACCGTAGTTGGCTGCGGAACGCCTTACCAAGCCGAACTAGCCTGCCGATATGGTGCGCATGCATTTACTGTTATTACAGTGCCGCCTGTTGCGCAGGATCAACTCGTAGAAAAAGAAGTTGACGTGATACGGCTCATTGCCTGTGGTTACGACAATAGTCAGATTGCTCCCAGAAGCCACTATTCCACAGATGGAGTTAAGACACTGATCGCCACTCTGCTCAGACGGTTTGGCGCAAAAGATCGCGCTCATTTGGTGGCTATAGCCATTCGCCTCGGTCTCATTTAGACGTTGTGCTCGCCAGAGGTAACAAGCCACTGGCGAGCAAAAACGCCCTGTGCATAATTTGACACACTAAGTTTTAGTTTTATAATTGTTGTCTGTAGTCTCTACCTTTGGAGGGAACGTGCAGAACCTGCCGTTCATGCAGAAGTTTTTCCTGTTCGCTGTTGCCGCGTTGGCGATTGTATGCAGTTTTTTACTCTGCTATAACATCCGGCGCGGCAATCCTTGGTGGGCGGCGGCGATGGTATGGCTAGCATCACCCGTGCCAATTTTGGTTGTTGGTGTTGGGATGGAGCACCGCAATGCGCTCGACATGCTCAACCCCGCCAAACAGGCGCTGTCTGCCCTCTTTGGTGATCTGTTGGTGCTACCAGTGGTGGTGTGGCTGCTAGCCTACGCTGTTAAGCGGAGTTCCGACACAGCTTTTACCCAGGGTTACGGGTGGCTGTGGATAGGATGTCACGTTGTTGGTCAAATTAGTGGTTTGCTGTTCCATGCGTACGATTCGCCGCACTATACGTGGCTGGCGATCAACTCGCCCGGCAAAGACATGCACGATTATTTGGCGTGGGTAGCAATTCTGGCCGGGTTGCTGTTTGGGTTCATTACTGTTTTACGGAAGCGCGAAACCCGAAAGCTTGGGGTTGCAGCGCTGGGCGTGTTCGCGGTCTTTGTACTGTTGATGGTCTTCGACACTGCCGCACCTCACTGGCACACACCCCTGCACGTGCAGTACGACTGGACGACCGGCAAGGTCATTCCCTACGAGCAGTACGACCGGGATAGTGGTACGATGGTTCCGATCCAATCGTAGGGCTACGGTGCCCGCGCCTACCCTGGGCGCGGGCAACGCTCCCCTGTGAAACCACTTGACTTCTTATTAGCTTTATGTTTAAATAACAATAGTACGTTCGTTCTTACACAACTGGGGTCTGGAGGATCCTTTGTCCAACCAAGATGTAATCGGCCTGTTTGCCCTCGTCGTTCGGACGGAGCGCATGGACCGGCCGATCGCACTCGTCACCGACTGGGCGCCGGAAAACGGCAGGCACTGGCGGCACTTCTTCGGTATCATGGACGGCTTGGCCGACAAGCCGTCCACCGAATGGGGCGTTGCCTGGGCAACCAGCGAAAGTACGAGAACCGACGGCAGCAATCTGCAGTTTATCCACCAAGCGCTGGACAATCTGATGAACACCACCTTCGCAGCAGACGAGCTGCGAATCGTCGGTGAACTGCCGGTGCCCGGGGAGTACTGCTTCGTCGGCACCACCAAAAGTGGCGGCTACACTCTCGAGTGGGAGCCGTTCGGAGAATTCGAAGACCGGCAACGCGTCTTCACTACGTTCTTCGAAAAGCAGGGCGTCGAGCTCGAAGGCCTTCCGTGGGCAATGGGCTGGCGTCCTGACAACGGACAGGTCCTGTGCATTCGCAGCAACGGTGACAACGGCGAGCGAGCCATGGACGTCTTCATCGAGATGATCAAGGCCGAGCTCGACGCTATCGACGACCCCGGTCCCGACAAGAACTGAACGCGCAACACCCCGGAACCTGCCCACAAGCAGGGGCCGGGGTGCGTTCATGTTCAACCCAAAAACTGTTACACTACTAACATGCAATGGACCGAAGGCATTCCCGCGCCAGATTGGGACACAACCCTCACTCTCTCTGGCGGCCACTTTTTACAAACCAGCCACTGGGCAGCGTTCCAGATGGCGCTCGAGCGCAAAGTATTTTACGCCTATGGCCCTTCGTGGCAAGCATTAGCAATTTTAGAGCAATCGCGCACCGGCCGCCGCTTGTTTTGCCCATACGGCCCACTGGCCAAAAGCACGCCAGCACTCCGTGATGCTTTGGCGGCGCTGACCGAGCTCGCCAAACAACAAAATGCCCTGTTTGTGCGCGTCGAACCGCAAACCAACGTCAAAAATTTGACCGAGCTGGGGCTTAAAAAGGCATTTAAAGATATCCATCCGACGCTTACTTGGGTGCAAGATTTGACTAAATCTGACGACGAACTCATGGCCGATATGACATCGACCAACCGCAATTTGTACCGCACTCACACCAAAAAGGGCGTCAACTTGCGGGCGAGCACTAACCCAAAAGACATCGATTTTTTTATAAAAATGATGGCAGAGGTTGCCGAACGCAACCACATTCGCCAGCATTCTGACTACTATTACACTGTTATGGCACAAGTGTTATTGCAACGCGGCGCCGGCAAAATTTACCTGGCCGAGCACGATGGCAAACCAATTGCCAGCGCGCTCTGTTTCGACAGCCCAACCACTCGCTATTACGCCCACGCCGCTTCTTTGTTTGCCGCGCGCAAGCTCCACCCTGGGACACCATTATTGGCCGAGATGATTTTTGATGCCAAAGTCGACGGCAAGCGCAGCTTTGATTTTTTTGGCGCCGCGCCAGCCGATGCGCCCGCCAATCACCCCTGGAAAGGCCTAACCAAATTCAAGCAATCCTTTGGCGGCGAATATAAAACCTACGCCGGCACCTGGGAATTGCCCGTTAAAAAACTTGGCTACGGCATCTACCGCGCAGCCTACGCGACAAAAAAATTAATCACCTAGTAATTGCAAAACGTCGGTGGTCGGTCGAGGTGCTTCACGACAGGAGTTCTTCTATTTTGGTCGCGTCGTTCCAGGGTTGACGCTCACTGCCAAGCTGGCGGTATGGGCGTTGGGTGCTGGCTAAGATTACAATTGTGTCACCGCGGCGAGCAATGCTCAGCGCTTTTTCGAGTCCGGCTTCGCGGTCGGGTACTTCGTCGGTACGGGCGTCGGCGCCCACGGCCAATATACCTTGTAGCAATTGTTGGCGGACGGTGGTGGCGCTTTCTTCGGCGGTACATTCGCCATCGGTGACAACAATGCGATCGGCGCTGTGGGCAACTAATTCGCCAATGACCGGTCGCCAATGTGGCGATTGCAAAAGGTTAGCGCTTAGCACGGCTACTATCCTGTTTTTAGTAAAGTGTTTAAGCGTTTCTAGGCTGTCGGCGATACCATCGGGCGTCACCGCGCTATCACAAACAATAGCGTAAGGCCGCGCGATATCTAAATAATGGAGCGAGCCTACCTGCGGTGCGACTAATCTCACGCCATCTTCGATCGCCGCAATTGGCGCATGCAACAAATACGCTGCGGCTGCAGCAGCAACGACGCTATAAATTGCGGTTTTGCCAGTGAGGTTAGTGACCAGCTGTAGCTCGGTCTGGTGGTCGACGAGGACAGAAATGGCGCTACCTTTGGGATGGATTTTTACCCCTGTTATGCGGCATTCGGCTTTGTCGTGTGTGCCAAATGTCATGCGGATTTTTTCGCGTGCGCCAAGTGATTCGTAACCCGGATCATCGCGGTTAAGCACTAAAAATTCGGGCTGCAAATTAAGTAGCTTTTGAGCCAGCGCTTTGCGCGCCGCTACCGCTGCCTCTGGTAGATGACTATCGCCAGTACGTCGCAAAACAATCATTGTCGGCTGCAGACCACGGAATTCGTGGACAGGCAATTGAGGTGGCACTTCAATAAGCGCATAGCGACAACCGGCGGTGCGCATCTGTGCCAACAGCGCTTGCAGGCGGAACGGGTCGCCAAAAACGTCAGCTTGGTCGCTCCCTTGGGCGCGCTCGCCAGCAATTTCGACAAAATTAGCAGTAATGACACCTACTTTTGCGCCTTGTTCAGCCAAAATCTGCGCCAAGCAAACAATAGTTAGCTGGCTGCCGTCGGCGCCACTTACCAACACCACCTGCATGTGGCGCGCCGGCCGGCGGTGGCTAAAAGCTGCGGCGTGCGCTCGCAATTTAATACGTGTTGATTCAAAAACCCCCATAGCTACCTTTTATGATAGCAAACCTTGCGAATATGAGCTACTTAGGTTGTGGCTGCGTTGGCGGTTTGCCGTAATGCTCGGGTAGTGGGTATTGCGCAAGCAGTTTGGCGCCGGGTGTTGCCGGGACAGCGTGCGGATTGCCTTGTTCGGGGTAAATATGTGTAAAGAGCAAGTGCTCACCACCTGTGACATGGTTATATTCAGCGTCGGGGCGAGCGTATTTATTGTGGAGCTCTTCTTTTACGCGCTCGTCAATTTCGCGTTGCTTAATAAACTGAGCCATATGGTTGGCTGCAATTGCATTTGCACCAAGCGCGTCAACAGAATGCCTGCCAGGTTGTGGCACTGACTCTTGTAAAAATTCTTCGAGCTGACCAATACCCGTGTGTACTTCGTGCTGAATTTCTTGCTCTGTGGACGTAGTTTGCACTGACGCAGCGCGCTCACCTACTACAGATTTCAACAATCGGGCACCAATACGGCGCAACAACGACGGCGGGCGAACCGTTTCGACATTGCTGCTTGTAAGGTGCTCGTGCATTTGTTGCATAATATATTTATATAAGCATAAGCGTTTTAATAAGTCAAGAATTCTAAACGTAGAGTACATTGACTTTTATATACAAATATTCTAATATATTTGCAAGCTACACCACAGAGACTGTGAGGTACCAATGCTGCTCACTATTGAACAGGGTCGGCTCAGCGCCGACGGAAAGCCGATTGACCCCAACCGTCACTACGACTTGGACGGTGTGCACCAGTTCATCGTTCACGCGGTGTACGGCGGCTACATCGTCAAGATCAAGGCAGGTAGCCAGAGCGTCCAGAGCGCGCGCGTGCGCATACTCAACATGACCGCCGGCACGGCGCCCAACGGTGACGCGCCTGACCAGCCGTACAGACTCAAGCTGAACCCAAAAAAGCCGATCTTCCCCATCGTCGACCTCGTGGACCAGCTCTTACGGCTAGGTTGCGAAGCCTACCAGATCAGTCCGATGTTCGAGCCGGAGCTGAGCCACAGCGAGCTCACCGCCGCAGACCCGCACATGCTCAGCGACGTTGAGGTCACGCGCACCGATCTTCCGCCTTCGGGCGTTCTGAAGCCTCAGAGCACGTTCGTGGTCAACAACGCAGAGTGGGCCGTGGCCTACTACGCAGACGAGTCCGGCAACGACATCGTGCGCATCTTCCTGTGGATGAACGCAATCGGGGTCGCATACAACGTCATCGCGGCCATCCAGCAAATCAACGACGGCACCGCCGAACCAAAGTACGTGTAGCGCCTCCCTACCCCGTAAACAGGCAAATAGCCTCCCTTTGCGCGAAGGGAGGCTATTTGCTTTTTAGTCACTATCATTTCTTAACTTGCAGCGCCTTCTTGGCTACCGCTAAATCGCTCCACGGTACTTTTTTGCCGGCGATCATGCGGACGGATTCGTGGCCCATGCCAGTAATGACTATTGTGTCGCGCGGGCGAGCTTGCTTGATCGCCTCTTTAATTGCCACGCCACGGTCGGCGATTTCGACCGTCTTTTTTTGGCCACCAGCTTTGGTGATGCCGTCCATAATTGCGTTGCGAATTTTGGCGGGATCTTCGCTATATGGTTCTTCGTCGGTCAGCACAATACGGTCGGCGAGTTTGGCGGCGATTTCGCCCATTAGTGGCCGTTTGGCTTTATCCCGGTCGCCCGTGGCGCCAAAGACGACCCACAGTTTGCCTTTGGTGAGGTGATGCAATGTTTCGAGCACATTTTTAAGCGCGTCCGGCGTGTGGGCGTAATCGACAATCACATCTATGCGCGCGTCACCATCAACCCGTTGCATGCGGCCAGGGACGGATTCCAACGAGGCCAAACCTTTGGTAATTTGCTCAGGTTCAAGCTGCAAAAACCAGCCGGCAGCTGCAGCAGCGGCGGCGTTGTACACATTAAATTTGCCTGGCAGATTAATGTGGAAGGTCAGCGTATGGTCGCCATCAATTTGCAGAGTGACATCGCTGCCGTTGTTGCCCAAATCGGCGCCGACAATCTGGCAAGTGGCCTGCGGGTCGGTGCCGTAAGTGACTTTGCGGCGTTCGGCTTCGAACTGGTTAAAGTAATCAAACCATTCGTCGTCGCGGTTCAAAATAATAAACTTTGGTTTGCCTGCAAACAATTTACCTTTGGCGGCGGCGTAGCGTTCCATAGTTTTGTGGTAGTCCAGGTGGTCTTGGGTGAGATTGGTCATAATTGCTACATCGCAGGGCACGCCCCACAAGCGGTGTTGAACCAAGCCCATGCTGGTGGCTTCTAAAATAATGTATTCACAGCCGGCGCGTTTCATTTTGGCGAACATGGCTTGCAGCTCAAAAATGTCTTCTAAAGTGCGGCTGCTGGCTTTTGGCGTGACTTCGTCGCCGATCTGGTAAAAGGCCGTTGTATTAATACCAACTTTGTGGCCGGCGCTGCGCAACATTTGGGCGATCATAGTTGCCGTTGTTGTTTTGCCGTTGGTGCCAGTGACCATAATGACCTGCACGGCGTGGGTCGGAAAGCCATAGCGAATATTTGCTGCCACCGCCACAACTAAATGGTAGGCGTTGGCAACGTGGTAGCGGGCATTGCTCGGTAAAAGTTTTTTGATGATTTTTTTGACGTTCTGCATACTTTTTACTATACAACATGTAACTTAAATGGCTTACGTAACGTATAGTAAGTAGGTTCTCCGCTAACAAGGTTAAGTGAGGAATTTTGCGCATTTTAAAGAGAGGCATTACCGCGCTTGCGGCGGTAATGGCGTTGTGCGTTGCCGTACCGACTGTTGCCATGGCATGCCAGGCGCCGGCGGCAGCAGCGGTCGGTGACTCGTTTATCTCCGGTGAAGGGGGCCTGGAAACCGGGCCTTACTTGGCCGGGAGCGACACGCCAACCGACCAGTGCCACCGAAGTGCCAGTGGACCTGCAGTACTGGCCGCGGCCATCGCCAAGCTAAATCTGCGCGTCAATGCCACCTGTTCGGCTGCAACGACGCAGAACCTGCTCACCACAGGGCAGTACGGTGAGTTGCCGCAGGTGCAGCAGCTCGACCACCGGCTGAAGTACGTTTTTGTCAGCATCGGTGGTAACGATGTTGGTTTCGGCACGTTGGTTGGCTGTTTCCTTCAGGCCGACTGTGACCAGACGACGACACCGCAGCAGACCCTGCAGGCCATCGACCAGCTGGGTCCGAAGCTGGACGCTGCGTACCGGGCAATCCGTTGGGCAGCACCGCACGCGACAGTCGTGGTGAACCTCTACCCCTCGCTCCTGCCGACAGTACAGAGCGGCCCCACTGGCTTCTGCCCAAAGATCAACGCTGGTGAGGTGATGCTGGGCAACCAGATCCAGGACAAGCTGAATGCAACCATCGCGGCCCACGCCATGCGGCATGGGTTCAAGGTGGCCGACGTGTCAGCACAGGCGCGCCGACACAATATTTGTACCAACGTTTCTTGGTTCTATCAGCCTGGCACTGTACCACCGGCCGCGACCCTGCATCCAACCGCACTGGGTCGTGCAGCGCTGGCAGGGGCAGATGTTGTTGCCCTGCAGCAATGATTAGCTAGGCAGTTACACAGCAAGTGTTTGCCTAGGGATCAACACCACTAGTCCAACAGCGGAGAACAACCGACCCACTAAACCTGTGGGTCGGCCTTCCACAATTTGCATTTACTAAACTGCTGTTCTGTCGCACATTGATCTCAACTATAAAATCATGTGAAAAATTTCTATCATATTTAAAAAGCCGTAGACTGGCGTTTACTCCTCTATCGCGTTACACTAGTGACTGATGATTATTTTAGGCATCGAAAGCAGTTGCGATGAAACCTCCGCCGCAGTCGTCAAAGACGGCCGCGAATTGTTAAGTAATGTTATTGTCAGCCAAATTGATATCCATAAAGCTTTTGGCGGCGTAGTGCCCGAAATAGCTGCACGGAGCCACATCGAAGCAATCCTACCCGTTATCGAGCAAGCTTTAACAGAGGCCAAAATGACCTGGAACGATATTGACGCAATTGGCGTTACCTACGCGCCTGGTTTGATTGGTTCGCTCCTAATCGGCTCGCTCACCGCTCGCACACTTGCACTAGTAAAACGCAAACCGCTCTACCCTATTCACCATGTCGAAGCACACGTTTACGCCAACTTTTTAGTTGATCCACAGCCTACCTTCCCTATGCTGTCGTTAATTGTGAGTGGCGGCCACAGCCAGCTTGTGCTTTTTAAAGATCACGGCGACTACACCCTGCTCGGTCAAACACAAGACGACGCTGTTGGCGAAGCCTTCGACAAAGTTGCCAAAATAGTTGGGCTCCCCTACCCCGGCGGGCCGAGTATTGCACAAGCTGCCCGGGAGGGCAACCCCAATTTATACACATTCCCCAAAGCCAAACTTGCCGGCAAATATGATTTTAGCTTTTCGGGCCTTAAGACTGCCGTGTTGCGCCGCGTGCAAAGCATATGCAATAAACCGCACGACTTCCCTTCTACCCAGCTTGCAGCGCTTTTAACGCCCGCGCAGCGCAATGATATCGCGGCATCATTCCAACACATAGCAATCGAAACGTTGGTTGACAAAACCGTACAGGCATTTAACGATTATCATCCCGCTTCGGTCGTCATAGCCGGTGGTGTCGCCGCCAATCAAGAATTACGTCGTCAACTAAAAGAGCGGCTGCCGATTGCTATCAACTACGCCGCTCCTCAGTTATGTACAGATAATGCCGCTATGGTCGCCACTCTCGCCTACTATCAGTCGCAGCGCAAGCAACCGTGCGATCCATATACGCTCGAAGTCACGCCAAGCTTATCGATGACTAGTGCGAAATCCCTTTAGAATCAAGATATTTGTTTAGACCATCAACAAAATACTGATGAGCGTCAGGCGTATCGCACACGTAGTTACGTAAGGCCTTAACCTGGACGCTACTGCCATTAAATTTGTCGTCGTTCACCGATGAACAGTATCGCTCCAGCCCTGATGCCATAAATACGCCATCAAGCGCGTTCGATATACTAACACTTAACATGACGACAATAAACGCTATGTTTAGCGTGATCGAACCTGCAACCAGCAATCGCTTCCACGACAGTCCCCACGCGCCCGTCTTAGCTTTTTGACTTGCCGACTTTTTAGTTGTTGCCATTGTGCTTATGCTCCTTGCTTTACTTTATACCACAAAACTAAGGCCGGAGCACTACCTATCCAATAAAATTCGATCAAAATCATAGCTCCACCAATGTACCTATGCTATACTTGGTGCGAACACAAAAAGTGAGGAAAATAAGTTCTGATTTTGTTCTAGCTAGTGGCGGGCACCATCTGGTCTTATTTTCATGTGAAGCTCGCTTTATTGGATACTTTATGAAATTAGCAAAAACTTACAATCCGCAGGCTTACGAACCAGAAGTTTATAATCTGTGGGAAACTTCAGGCGCGTTCCAGCCAACTGGCGACCCAAAAAAGGGTTACTTTAGCATCGTTCAGCCGCCGACAAATGCAAACGGGAACTTGCACATAGGTCATGCATTAACAGTAGCAATCGAGGATGTTGCTGTCCGCTATCACCGTCTAAAAGGCGAGGCAACAATGTACATACCCGGCGCCGACCATGCAGGCTTTGAGACATGGGTGGTTTTTGAACGCAACCTCGAGGCACAAGGCAAAACGCGCTTTGATTATTCGCGCGATGAACTCTACAGCATGGTATGGGATTTTGTCGAACAAAACCGCGGCAACATGGAAATCCAGGTGCGGGAATTAGGCGCCAGTGTCAGCTGGGATCACCTTACTTTTACACTCGACAAAAAAGTTATCGACCAAGCCTACGCCACCTTCAAAAAAATGTGGGACGACAAACTCATTTACAGGGGAGAACGGTTGGTAAATTACTGCACTAAGCACCAAACGTCATTCGCCGACATCGAAGTCGTCCACAAAAAAGAAAAGACCAAGTTATGGGACATAGCTTTTAAGCTTGAAGATGGGGCAGGGGAGTTAGTAATTTCGACCACTCGGCCAGAAACTAAACTTGGTCAAAGCGCGCTTATGGTGCACCCAGATGATGAACGCTACAAAAAATTCATTGGTAAAAAGGTATTGCAACCACTCATTCCAGGCAAACCAATTCCGATTGTCGCCGACAACGAGGTTGACCCAGGCTTTGGCACCGGTGTTGTGACCGTCACGCCAGCGCATGACGCGCATGACTTCGAAGTCGCCCAACGGTTGAATCTTCCATTGATTGAACTTATCGGCAAAGACGGCAAAATGACCAAAAACGTACCTAAAGAGTTCCAAGGCTTAACAGTTTTAGAAGCACGTGACGCTGTAACGAAAGCCCTCCAAGCTGCCGACGCATTACGCGGCGAAAAAGCCTACGAACACACCGTTGCCCATTGCTACAAGTGCAATACGGTTATTGAGCCGTTGTTAATGGAACAATGGTTTGTTAAAGTTGCCCCTCTGATAGAGCGCGTAAAAAAGGCAATTGCTAATGGCGACGTGCAGTTTGTGCCTAAAAGTAAAGGCACGGTGCTAACACATTACCTCAATAATTTGAGAGATTGGAACATTAGTCGGCAAATTCCGTGGGGCATCCCTATTCCGGCTTTCCAAAATATTGACGGCTCGAATGATTGGATTTTTGACGAGCGCGTTAACCTGCAAACTATAGAGGTCGGCGGCAAAACGTACAAACGCGAAGAAGACACCTTTGACACCTGGTTCAGCTCTGGCCAGTGGCCATACATCACCACTGACTACATGACCAATGGCGAATTAAAGGATTTTTACCCCTTAAGTATCATGGAAACTGGCGGTGACATTTTGTTCCCGTGGGTTTCGCGCATGCTTATGCTCGGCTTGTATCGCACTGACCAAGTGCCGTTCAAATCTGTTTATTTGCACGGCTTAGTACTCGACGAGCACGGCCAAAAGATGAGCAAAAGCAAAGGCAATGTCATAAATCCACAAGATGCCATGCGCGAATACGGTTCTGACGCCTTGCGCATGGGCTTGCTCGCTGGCCGCAGTCCGGGGGTCAACCAAGCGTTTTCGGTTGCCACGGTTATCGCCGGCCGCAACTTCGCCAACAAATTGTGGAACATAGCACGCTTTATTGAGGATAAACTTGGCGATGACTTTAGTGATCGCGCGCCGCAACCAAAAACGATTGCTGATCACTGGATTTTGGATCGCCTCAACAAAGCTGCTGCCCGCATAGGCAAGCTGATCGAAACCGATCGTTACGCCGAAGCCTACGAACTGATGTACCACACCATCTGGGACGATGTCGCCGACTGGTACATAGAAGCCAGCAAAAGCGCCACCAACAAACCGTTGTTGGCCTATGTGCTCGAAACCATGCTAACCATTGCGCACCCTTTTGCACCATTTGTCACCGAAACCATTTGGCAAACATTGGCATGGGAAAAAACATTGCTTATAAACGGCAGCTGGCCGACACTCGCCCCTGCTGACGTTGCCAAAGCTAGACAGTTTGAACAACTCAAAAACCTGGTGACCGAAGTGCGCTTTGTCGCTGCTAGCCTTAGAGCAGGGGAGCAGACACTACTGTATCAAAACGACCTGCTTATTGAATCCAACCAGGAATTGATCCAACATTTAACCCGACTTAGCGACATCCAAAAGGTAGAGCGGGGGAGGGGAATGCGCCTGGCGATTGCTGCGCACGAGGTATGGCTGGACATCAGCGCCGACGCCTTATACGAGCATCAAGCTAAATTAGAAGCGCGTTTGGCTGACACTCGCGCTAACATCGGTCGCTTACAGTCGCGTTTGGCTAACAAAGGCTACATACAAAAAGCCCCACCAGCGGTGGTAAACGAAACACGTGCGCAGCTCACCGACCAACAGGCAGTCGAGCAGCGCCTGGTGCGCGAACTAGATATTGCTAAGCAGTAGCTGACCAAGTAGTCTGTAGCAAACGCAACCAACGACTCGCGCGAACACGTAGCGAAATCTTTTTGTGATGCAAACGTAGCGAACGACTATCGGCATACAATTGGTGCTCGCCAGCGTCTTTTATAAGTTGCGAACCAGTTTTGTCACTGTGGTGATGCAGATCGCCAACAGTTTTAACAATGCTTGTGTCGTCGTGGCTAATTTTTTTAACGCCGTCGTCATGAGCAACAACGGTAGCCCCAAACACCTGCGCTGCATGCGCGCTACTTATAAGCACGAGAGCGACAAGGACTAAACTTACAGTTGTGACAAAATAGTTGCGCGTCATTTATTTTTTGTGTTTAAAACGAACGATATTTAAACATTAGCATAATGTTGCGCCGCTGTCAATTTTGTAACTAGAAAGCTAACCTCTTAGCCATATCGGCAAGTGAAGCGTGATCTGGCTCGCTGGTCAAATCCTCCTTTTTAAAGAAGTCAGCAGCATCGCGGCAAGCAATGACATGCACGTGCACGTGTGGCACGTCGAACCCTTGTACTTTAAGGCAAATGCGGTAGTCGGCGCCAAAAACTTCGGCCATATGCTGAGCGACCTTTTTAACGGTGGTAAACAGCGCTTTATAATCTTCGTCAGCGAGCTCTTCAAACCGTGCAACTTGCACCTTTGGCACAACCAATGTGTGACCAGCCACAGACGGATGAATATCTAAAAACGCCAGCGTGTGCCCGTCCTCGTACACTTTGTGGCTGGGAATTTCGCCGTTAATAATGCGGGTAAAAATTGATGGTTCCATACCACCAGTATGCACAAAAATCCACAGGAGCAAAACAGGTCATACTATTGACAAACTATAATAAATAATGCAAAATATTATAGACCGAAAGTTCCTTTGCGAAGTACCAAGGAGAAATCGTCATGACGTCGCCCGCGAGCCCGTTCCAGTTCGTCGCTCAGCCGATCAGTCCGCCGAGCGCTCAAGAGCTTGAGCCCGCGCTGGCCGCGAGCCAGAAGCTTCTCGAGACGATAGTAGCCCCGACGCCCGACCTCGACGCATTTCACGCGGCCGAGCAGGCCTACGACAGCTCGCTCACGGAGTTAGGCACCAGACACACCTTCGCGTACATCGCCCAAGGCCCAGATTTCACCGCGCTGCTGTGGCGGATGAACCTGACTGCGCACAACCTCGTCGCCGCCGGCGTCACCGCAGACGGCATACGCCAGCAGCTGGGTGCAATCCCATCGAACGCATCTCTCCTGGAACGGTTGGCGCTGCCGATGTGCACCGAGTCGTCAGTGGATGTCCGGACGGCAGTCAGCTATGTGCTCCAAGAATTTTTGTGGCACCTCAGCGACACCGATCTGGTCGGTCAGAAACGTACACACCCGTGTGACCGCTTCGTCGCCGCCAGCGGCTGCGCAATGGAAGCCAGCATGATGTGCATGGGATTCGCCATCTTCCACCCACTCGTGGGCAGCAAGAGCGAGATCGCCGCCGAAGCGTGGAAGTTCAACATCCGCCGCCTGGCACTCCAACTACTGAACCAACCGCAGAACTGAGGCACACGGCCTGGTGGCGATGGACAACAACAGTCCAGCGCCGCCGGGCCGCCTTCATTTGTGGCAGATTATTTCTTTTTATTGCTTGGCGCGCGCTTTTTTGGCACTTTACCGTCGGCTTTGCGCGCTTCGCTCAACCCAATCGCCACTGCCTGCTTTTTGCTGGTGTCTCTTTTGCCGCTTTTTAGCTCTCCTTCTTTCATTTCGTGCATAGCTTTTTCGACTTTTTGCTTGGCCTTTTCTCCGTACTTTGGCATAAAACCCTCCTTTTTATTAATTTAATTAATCGGACTTATGTGCGCTAGGAACTTTTTAACAATCGCGCTGAACTGTTATAATTTAGCCTTATGAAAATCCCTTTAGTCGATCAAAAAGATACAGTCGTTGGCTTTAAAG
>DATIJQ010000026.1:0-7814 GCA_035478375.1 Saccharimonas sp. (SeqCode)
GGTTTTGCGACGATGGCGCTCGAAATCGTCAAAAAACTCAAACCCGATTACGTGTGTGTGGCGTGGGACAAGCCCAAAACTAACATTCGCGCGCGGTTAAAATTGTATCCGCAATATAAAGCCAACCGCAAACCAGCACCACCCGATTTTTACGAGCAAGTACCAATTTTGCATGAGCTTTTGCAGTCGCTCGGCTGGCCGCTATACGAACTTGACGATTACGAAGCCGACGATATTATGGGCGCCTTTGCCAAGCAGGCCGACGCTAAAGGTATTGATACTTATTTGGTCAGCTCTGACTTGGATTTGCTACAAGCTGTCGGTCCGCGCACCCACATTTACATGCTCAAAAAAGGCTTTAGTCAAATCGAATTGTTTAACGAAACGAGCTTTAGAGAAAAGTACGGCGTTGACGCCCACCAGTGGATCGACACAAAGGCGCTCAAGGGCGATTCGAGCGACAACATCCCCGGCGTGGCCGGCATTGGCGAAAAAACCGCGCTGCAATTAATCAGCGATTATAAAACGCTCGACGGCGTGTACCAAAATTTGGATAAATTAAAGCCGGCGGTTAAAGCTAAGCTCGAAGCCAATAAAGACATGGCTTACCTCAGCAAAGAGCTTGTGACACTGATGTGCGACGCGCCAATTACGCTCGATTTTGACGCCGCAAAATTGCACGACGGCGTGACACCAGAGTTTGTGGCGATGCTGCGCAAGTTGGAATTTAGAGCGTTACTGCGACAGGTTGAACCGTTGGTTGCTGCTGCGCCGGCTGCGGGCGGCCAAACATCGTTGCTCGTACCTTCGGCCGAACCCACCGCCAAACAAATTGATTACAACCCAGCTGATTTTGCCGCTGGCAAACCACGTGTAGTGGCCGTTAATCCCGAAGCGACAGAGTTGTGGGTGAGCATGGGCGATAAAAATTTTGCGGTTATTTCTTTAGTAGAGGAGCCGTCACCGCACGACTTTAGCATACTCGCGGCGACGCTTGCCAATGGCTTTTTAATCGGCCACGACCTCAAGACCGTTTACCACGCATTTTTAGCGCTTGGCGTCGACTGGCAAGCTGAGGTAGGGCATGATACAAAAATTGCCGCCTTTATCCTTAACAGCTTGGAGCGCTCGCGCAACTTAAGTGATTTGCTTGGGCAAACTGTTGACCCCGAAGACCCGGCGCAGGCGGTTCCGGCAATTTGGCAGGCGTACGCCGAGCAAAAAATCAAGCTCGACGCTGCACTTGCCTTGCAAAAGGTCGCCACGCAGTTGGATTATCCAACGATTAATTTGCTGGCAAAAATTGAGCACCGCGGTATTACGCTCGACAGCGACAACCTGCGCACAATGAGCGAAAAGTTCGCGGTCCGCATCAAAGAATTCGAACAAAAAATTTACGAACTCGCCGGGCAAGAGTTTAACATCAGTTCGCCCGCGCAACTCGGCACTATTTTGTTCGACAAACTGCAACTGCCAACCCAGGGCATTAAAAAAGGCAAAACTGGCTATTCGACGGGGGCCAGCGAGCTCGACAAACTGCGCGGCCTGCACCCCATTGCCGACCTCATCACCCAATATCGCGAATATACAAAACTCAAAAGCACGTACATCGACGCGCTGCCAAAACTAGTCGACATAAATGGCAAGCTGCACACAACGTTTAACCAAGACGTTGCCGCCACTGGCCGGTTGAGTTCGATTAACCCAAACTTGCAAAATATTCCCACACGGACCGAAATAGGGCAGGCGATTCGCGGCGCCTTTGTGCCGGCGCCAGGCCATGTGTTTGTCAGCGCCGACTACAGTCAGTTTGAGCTGCGCCTCGCCGCTGTTATGGCCGACGACAAAGAGCTGGTCGAGAGCTTTAACAAAGACGACGACGTGCACGCCCTGACCGCCGCGCAGGTGTACGATGTGCCACTCGCCGAAGTTACCAAAGACATGCGCCGCCGCGCTAAAACGGTCAACTTTGGTATTTTGTACGGTATGAGTCCACACGGCCTCAGCGCCGCCACCGACATGGATTTTGCACAGGCTAAAGAATTTATCGCCAAATATTTTGAGCTGCGGGCGCCCATCCGCACCTATATGGAACGCACCATAAAACGTGCCTTAATCGACGGTTACGTGGCGACAATTTTTGGCCGCCGCCGCCCAACGCCAGATCTAAAAAGCAGCAACTTTGCCGTACGCGAAGCCGCCAAGCGCGCCGCAATTAACATGCCAATCCAGGGGACAGAGGCCGATCTTATGAAACTCGCCATGTTAAAGGCAGAAGAAAATTTGGGCAATCTCGGCCAGCAAATTTTGCAAATCCACGACAGCATTTTGGTCGAAACGCCAACAAAAAACGCATCCCAAGTCGAAACAATTTTGCGCGACACAATGGAAAATATCTACCCAGAGCTTGGCGTCAAACTTAAAGTTGATGTTAAAACGGGTAGAAACTGGGGTGAATTGTAAGCTGTGGATAAGTTTGCTATTGAATTCTGAAGGAGTTGTCGCTACTGCTTTGGGAAGTCTGTGGTATACGTTCATCATGCCAATGCGGTGGTTTGCTATCCAATACGCTAACCGTGGCGAATGTGTTGGCTTCAACCTGAGCCTCTTGCCGTGGGAGGGTCAGGGCCTGTTTGGGTATCGTTGCTAGGAATTGCTTGTGGGCTGGCCGAGTCGTTTCTCGGTCAGCTCGAAACTATTGTAGAATGGTGAATATGAAAGTAAATACAGAAGCAACTAAATTCGACCGTGTAAAAGTTGTTATTGGTTGGGTACTTTTTATTATTGGCATTTTTATCATTACTGTAATTGGCTCATTCTATGGTTATGAGAGCACGACCGTTTGGGTTGCTGGATTCCTATTGGTAAGTAGTGGTTTACTTATTGCCAAAAGTCTTGCGCTCGCTCATTTTTTAACAAACTTTTTGGGTTGAACCGTGACCAAAATTAACTCAAGGCGACCAAACTCGACTGCCTGTGTGGATTATTATAATGCTCGCTAGACTGACTGGTTTTGCGGCGATTATTTTGCTCTGCGGCGCGGCGAGTTACGTTTTATACCGCTATCCGCGCCAACATCACCGGTCGCTTAGCATGCACATAGGCGACCAGCGCGAAACGATTCTGTTGTTTGCTGGCGTTACTACGCCGGCGACCATTCTTTTGTATGTTAGTTTAACATTTTGGCTGGCGCCGAAGTTGGGTGTGAACAATGTTTTGTTCCAATCACTGCTTATCCCGGCGGTGGTGTGTCAAATTTTGGCCGCTTGGATTCCGCACACTACCGGCTGGCGAGTCGTGGCACATACCTTCTTTGCCTACAGCATGGCATTTTTTATGATGCTGCTGGTGATATATTTTTGCACTTTGTCGACACTGGGGCCGATTGCGCGAGCGACCGCGCTGCTAACTGCAACGTACATGATTGTTTGCTTAGGGATCTTGCAATTTTTAGCCCCAGTTAAGCGCAAATTTTTGTTTTACCAACTAAGTTTTGTTGGCGGTTTTTGCGCAACGATTTTAGTGATTATGGCCGGCGTGTAACATGAAAGCTGCAATTACGCGCGCTCAACAGCTCATAAACGAATGCCGCCAGCCAATAACCGCGCGCGATTTGCTGGTACAATAAGGGTATGAAATCACGTTTAGAAGTTATCGCTCTGGCAATCGGCTGTGTACTTTTGGTAATCGGCGCGGTTGGGTTAGAGGCGGTGATGACCGCAAAACCCGAGCAGCCAAAAGGTGTCAAACAGCAAACGTTGCCGCTGACGCAGGATGAGATTCAGTCTGATCCGGCACTGCGCGATGCGGTTAACAAACAATTAAACCAGCCAAGTGATACGCCATCGCCACAAGGTGCTCAGGCGCCGACGCCACAGTCCACTGACACAGTGCCTCAAGCCGCGCAGCAAGACTTGCAAAATACGGGTAATTAAGGTATAGTTGCTGGCGTCTGCATTCCTTTGACACGTGAGGAGTGATTGTGCCGCATCCTGGCGTATATAGAGCGCCGTTGCCCGACCTGCTTGTAGATAAACTCAAAGCGCAAGGTTTTGCTTTACGCATTCTGTGCGTGAACAGCCAGATTTTTGGCGCATCGTTGCAAGTCGCAACAGATGGATCAAACCTAGCCGAAGTGGTGAAGAGCTACCGGCTCATCGCCCAAGATTTGTCTTGTGACGGCAGGAACGTGCCGCACGTCACCACACCGGTGGGTGATTTTAGCGCGCAAACAAGCGTCGGTCTGGTGCCTTCTGCCGATACGCGACCGCTCGAACAGCGTGCGTGTTTGTTGAGCAAGATGTTGTACCAGCCGTTCGACGCTCCGACAGCGTTTGCAATGCCGTTCAGGGCAGCGCCGACATTGTTTTTGTTGTACGACTACGCCTCCATTGGCACTGCACGCAATGTGCTGGTTTCGCCGGCAATGGTGCGGTGCCGGCCAACGCTTTTGGCTGCGAGCGCGCTGCAACAGGCGTTTGCTAATTTCCGCATGCTGACTAACCGGCGTTTCCCAGATGGGAAGTTCCGGCCAGAACGCGTGTGGGCAGTGCTTTCGCCGGGTGCGTCTTTGGGGATTTCTAGGGAAGTTTGTCAGAAGCTTCCTAAAGTAAAGGGCAAAGCGCAATTCCTTACGGAGACACGACACGAACGACCATTCACCCTGGATGTGTGCGGGTATGTGCAACGGCTGTTGGTAGGCCTGGGAGTGTTCCAGGACCATATCGTAACGCTCAACCAGCTTGGTGGCGACAGCGATGTGTGGCAACCGGGCAAGGCGGGCAATCTCATGGCAGGAGTCTTGTATCGTACTCGGTAACAAAGAATGCGGACAGACCCGGGCGGTGCGTGCCGCCCGGTCTATCCTTGGAATTATTAAAAAATCCACCGGTTGGGTGGGTAAAAACAGGGCTTTTGCCGGTGGTCACAGGATGCGTGACCACCGGCGCCCTTCTAGCTGGCGACGGCGCGCTCGCGGAGCATGGCAGAGCGGAAGAGCACATCGCTGAATTCGTCAGCGAATCGCCGCTGGGCAGCATCGTTCGGCCAGTTGGCCATGCAGAGACGCATAATGCCGCAGGATCGTCCGATTGTGCCGGAACGGGAGTTCGCTTCGCCGATGTAGTCGATCATGCTTTCCAACAGCTGCGCTGGCACGTCGAGAGGCCACAACAGTACGGTGAGCTTGGCCGCTGCCTTGTGACGGTCGGCGGCAGGTTCGTTTCTGACGAAATTCACCAGGCCGCTGAACAGGCGAGACTTTGCGTTGGGAAAATCGCCTAGCGCCTTGTGCAGCGGGAGCTTGGCCGTGTCGAGAGGTGAAACACACCCCCCGCGCTTGATGTACGGCTCCAGGCTGATGGTTCGCCCGGTGTCATTTCGTCTTGCCAACAGCAGGAGTTTGTCGCCGCTGACAATGGCGCTGTCGAAGCTGGCGACAATAAAGTGCTTGACGCCGTTGAACGTGACAGTGTTGCGTGCTGCTGCCGTGCTGAGCATGCAGGTGTTCCAATCGTGCTAGAAAGGGCAATACACCCGACGTTCGGGTTTCTGTAATACTATAATAAAGTCAATGTTTAGTCAATAGCACGATCTGACTGCTAGTAAACGAAAATTATAAGATACCCACGTCCGCCGGTCAATAGACAAAATTAAATATATATCCTACAATTTTGCTGTCAGCTTCTCGAGACAAAAGGGGCGAGTATGATCGTCGAACAGGAGTCTGTTGTACTGAATGTGTGGCTTGCAAATCGTCAAAAGGTAGAGCAGGCATTGGTGGCTATCGCGGAGTTCTACGGGAGCGCTCAGCCGTCAGAAGAGGTTAGCGTGTTGATCGCAGCACTTGATGAAGCTGCTATGAACCGCCAGCTGGGCAGTCACGGACTCTGCTCTGAAGAACTGCCAGGCTTTTGGCAATTCCAACAGCAACATTTGTTGGCGCCATGGGTTGGCGATTTTACTGGGTTGCATGTGGTGCCAGGCGGTGGCTATCGGTTCAACACTAGTAACGGAGATAGCAATGCGTTGGTGCAATCCCTTACTGAGCGTGTTGGCTGCGTGCCGTACCTCGATAGTACTTCGGTACGTACCCAACTGTTACCGACTCAGAGGGTGAGACAACGCATACAGATGCTTGACCTCAACGCAGCGTTCCAAGCGTTGCAACTGTTGTTTGCGCCACTCAAACTGTATGTGGCGGATCTGTACAGGGGGCCGCGCGACGTCAGTAGTATTGAGGCGTTCACTCAACTGGCCTGCAATTTTTGGAATGACCGGAGGGGCAGTTTTTTGCAGTTGTCCGGTAATGACGGGCAGAATCACGTTAGCGTTGCGCTGCATCTCGAGCACTGGACAATACTCACGCAGCACGGTACAAAGCAGCTGTTGTGCCAGCGCGAGCAACTCGATGGCACTGCGTGCGAACTCCGCTTGCGATTTGACTGCCGAATCGCTGACACAGTGTTCGAACGTATCGACAGCCCTGCCAGTCAGCGTTTGCTAAAAATAACGGAGTGGCTAGGCGATGCCCTGCAGTACTTCAATACCCAAACACCGCTTTTATTGCCGTGAGCTGACAAGCATGCGGGCACCGGCACCACCGGCGCCCGCATGCAAAGCTGCATCTGTTACAATAACAGTATGCCTGAACTCCCCGAAGTCGAAACCGTCCGCCTTGGCTTGGCCGCGCTGTTGCCCGGCTTGCAAATTAACACCGAAACGCATGACTGGCCCAAAGGCTTCCCCAACGCGCCGCACGACGTGGCGCAGTTTTTAATTGGCACTAAAATTTTGGGTGTGCGGCGGCGGGCGAAAGTGCTTATTATTGATCTTAGCAGTAATTATTCCCTGGTGATTCATCTTAAAATGACGGGACAGTTGGTGTTCCGAAGCCACGCTGCGCATTTTGGCGCTGGCCACCCGAACCACAGTTTGGTAGAGGAGTTGCCCGACAAAACAACACGGGTGACGCTTACTTTTACCGACGGCAGCAAACTGTTTTTTAACGACCAGCGCAAGTTTGGCTGGATGCGGCTTATGCCGACGCCGGAGGTTGAGCACCTGGACTTTTTCCAAAAAGTCGGCCCTGAACCGCTGGCCGCAGATTTTACGGCGAAAGATTTTATTCAGCGCCTCAACCGCCGCCCCAAAAGTGGTAGTAAAGCGGTGCTGCTGGACCAAACGGTGGTGGCTGGCATTGGCAATATTTACGCGGATGAGAGTTTGTGGGCGGCCAAAATCCACCCCGAGACGCGGGTGCAAGATTTGTCGCCCGCCAAAATGACGGCGTTGTATAATGGGCTGATTAAGGTTTTGCGGTTGAGTATAAAAAAGGGCGGTTCGACGGACCGCAATTATGTAGACGCCGAAGGCAAGCGGGGGAGTTATCTCAGTTTTGCCAATGTTTTTAGGCGCGAAGGCAAGCCTTGTCCGCGCTGTGGCACCACGATTATTAAGCTGCGGGTTGCGGGGCGGGGGACGCATATTTGTCCGCATTGCCAGGTAAAAGTATGATATGTTTTGCCCGCGTTCTGCCTTTTCGCTCCTCCCTCCGCAAGAATCACTACGCCGCCAAGCAGGCGGCTCCGTTGGCGCCGGGAAGGCGAACTTCTTGCTTGAGAGGAAGAGACGCGGCGACCACTACACGTTATAATGACTGAATACAGGAGCTGCTATGAAGATTAAAATCGTCAACAAATCCAAACACGAATTGCCAAAACACGAAACGCCGCACGCCGCCGCCGTTGATTTAAAGGCAAATATTGACCAGCCGCTCACGTTAATGCCAATGCAGCGCGCGCTTGTTCCGACTG
>DATIJQ010000027.1:0-7866 GCA_035478375.1 Saccharimonas sp. (SeqCode)
TTATTGATTGGGTTGGGCGCGCTGCTCAGCTTTACATTTGTTGGTGTTACGCATGCCAGTGACGTGCGTATGGGCGATAAGTCAACTGTGGCAACTAGCGAAACAATCGATAGCAGTTTGTTCATTACCGGGCAAGATGTGCTGGTTGCTGGCACCGTCAAAGGTGACGTGTATTGCTTGGGTGCAAATGTCAAGATTATTGGTACAGTCGAAGGTGATGTTATGTGCGCCGGCCAAAGTGTTCTGGTCGCTGGCAAAGTCGAAGGTAATGTGCGTGTTGCTGCGCAGCAAGTCGATATTGCAGCTGATGTAAGTGGTGACGCAACGCTTGTGGGCGACTCTGTCGTGCTTGGCAATGACGGTCATATTGGGCGTGATCTTACCGTTGGTGGTAACCATATAAGTCTCGAAGGCACTATTGGCCGCGACGTCATGGCAAAAAGCCAAAAATTCACGCTGGCTGGCAGCGTTGGTCGTACTGTGGGTGTAAACGCTGGCTCCATTATGTTAGCTGCAACCGCGCACATTGGCGGTGATTTTAATTATAAGAGCAAAAACGAAGCCGGTGTTTCTAAAACGTCTATCATTAACGGTAGTACACATTACACGCCAGACACTACAAATCAGACTATCGAAACCGTCCGTTCGGTAATGGCTAACGCGTTCTTTATGCTTATTGCGCTGCTGATCCTTGGCTGGGCATTGGTATTGGCTGTGCCGCGCAAAGTTGACACTGCAAGCCAAACATTGCAAAAACGACCGTTCGCTAGCTTTGGACTTGGTGTGCTGGCTGTTATTGCAACGCCAGTGGTTAGCGTCGCCTTATTTATAACAGGAGTGGGATTGCCACTTGGACTTGTTATGCTGGCTGCTTGGTTGATTTCGCTCATGGTGGCACTACCTGTTGCTGGCTATGCTTGTGGCTGGCTGTTAACGCGCCAGTTTAATTGGCCGGCACGCGGACGCCGCTTAGCAAATATGACTATTGGTGTAGCCTTACTTGTTGTCATTAGTGTCATACCTGCAATTGGCCCAGCGGCACTACTGCTTGCAGGTGCTGCGGGTGTTGGTGCGCTTGTTGGTGCAGCTAAAGAGAACAGAATGGTACCTGTAGTGAGCACCAAAGCAAAAAAGGCAAAGTCGTGAAAAAATACATTATTATTGCAATAGTCGCCGTTGTTGTAGTCGGCGGTGGCATTGCGTTTGTTATGTCGATGCACAGTAACCAGACTTCTGGCAGTGGCGCATCTAATTCGCAAGGCACGCCGGTCGCAGACGTTACTGATATGACCGGTCAAAAGCAAGCCGCAGTTACCATGCATGATCTGTCGTTTAGCCCTGCAAATATAAAAATTAAAAAAGGTACTACAGTAACGTGGACCAACCAAGATACAGTCGCGCATAACGTTGTTGCCGCCGATGCAGGTAACACCGGCGGCTTGCCAACCGACGCCGCAACCTTTGGTCATGGCGGTACGTTTAGCTTTACGTTTAACCAGACAGGCACGTTTAGTTACCTCTGTATACCGCACCGTGCTTTTATGCACGGCAGTGTCCAGGTAGTTGACTAGCCGCATGAGTCGCTCGGTTAAAAAATGGCTCGCCTGGGGTCTCTGGGCGGTCAACCTTGCGATTATTATATGGTTTTGGGTGACCGGCAACGCACGTATAGAACTCGCAAGTGGTGATCTTGTTGCCGTTTGGCACGCTTTTGCGCGTTTGTTTGGTTTGCTTGCCACCTTTTGTGCGCTAACGCAATTTGTGCTCATGGGACGCGCTGGTTGGTTGGAGCCAATTTTTGGCATGGATCGTTTGGCGATTTTTCATCGGCGCAACGGCATTGCGACAATTTTGCTAATTCTTGCGCACTCAATTTCGATTGTTATTACTCATGCGCTGCTGACTGGTCGGGGACTAGCCGGCGGCGTTGAACTTACTTTTGGCTTGCCCTACATTTGGTGGGCGGCGATCGCCGAAGCACTGTTTATAATAACCGTCGGCACCTCAATTTTTATTGTGCGCAAACACCTTAAATTTGAGTGGTGGTATACCGTGCACTGGTGTAACTACGCGGCGATTGTCATTGTGCCGTTCCACCAATTGGCGAATGGTGACGATTTAGTGAGCAACCCAATCTTCCGTTACTACTGGATTAGCATCTACGTTTTTGCTGCGCTCAATATGATTATTTGGCGGTTCGGTCGCACGATTTGGTTGTATTGGCGTCACGAATTTAAGGTCGAAAAGGTCATACAAGAGACACCAAACGCAACATCCGTATACTTTACTGGCAAAAATCTACAAACATTCACCGCTAAAGCCGGCCAGTTTATTTTGGTGCGATTTTTTGACAAGCAGCGAGTGTGGCAAGAACATCCATTTTCGTTATCTATGCTGCCAAATAAGGATCATTTTAGAATCACCGTACGGCAACTTGGCGATTTTACCAACGCCGTGCCGACCATAAAACCAGGCACGCCCGTGTGGGTTAGCGGCCCATTTGGTGCTTTTACGCACGAGTTGCAAACCAAGCAAAAAGTGCTTTACATTGCCGGTGGTATTGGCATTACACCTATTCGGTCTATGATCGAAGAACGCGCTCATCGCGCCCAAAACAACACCGCAATCTTGCTGTATGGCAACCGGACCCAACAAGATACGGCGCTTATGGGCGAGCTCACCAGCCTGGCAGCCAAAATTACTATGCCAATGTATAACGTGCTGAGCGACCAAAAAGGCTACGCCGGTGAAGTGGGTTTTATTGACAAGCAAAAGATTGAGCGGCTCGTACCTGATATTGCCCAGCGCGATATATTTTTATGCGGTCCGCCACCCATGATGACCGGCATCAAAAAAGTCCTTGCCGAACTGGGTGTGCCAGCAAGCCAGGTGCATTACGAGCGATTTGCATTAGATAAAAAATAATTTTTGGTGGAACCGGCAACCCGGCGCACAGTATGGACCGCGCGCCGGGTGCCGTTTATGTAACCGCGAGGGGTGCGGTTACAACTGGTGAACTTGGAGAACGTGAGCGAGGTCGCCCTTGATGTACCGCCTCAGTTGGTCTCTTTGCAGCGCGCGGGTATCCAGGCCGTAGCCTTTAACCCGTGCCGGGAACGCGTTGGTTGCCGGCTTCCAGTCACCTCTGACATTGTGTGCCAGGAGCGGATTGATGAGCAGGATCAGATCGAGATCTGGCGCATTTTGCGGCAAGACGAACTGCCGCGGCCATGACAGAGAGAACAGGTTAGTGGCGATCTGCCTGGCTTCGTCCGTAACGTAGAGGTTGGGCTCGAAATCGGCAAGCCACGATTCTACGCTGTCGTTGATGTTGAACTTCTCCGCCATCGTTGCCTTGACCCTTGCGAGGTCAATCTGTAGCGCCGGCGCGAAAACCTGCAGAACAGCGTTGAAGTAGAGCTCGCGCTCCTCCAGCGTAACCGCGTCGACGTAGGTGCTGTAGGCCTCGAGCGGGCCCGCAGTAAATTCTAACAACACGAACAGCAGGAGTTCGGGAAGATCCACCGGATACGTGTTGGCCGCCCACGTGCCATAGCGGTCTTCGAGCGTCACGCTCAGACCACGATGTCTGTTGACGGTGCTTTCCAACAATACCGGGAACGATTTGTGCTGGAACACCGCCGCGTCCAAGAACGAGACAATCCGAGTGATGTGTTCCAGCGACGCCGCCTGACTCTGCCGCGTTGACTTGCGCCATTCCTCGCTGTCAACAGCCAGCGCGCGCAGGGCGGCGTTGTGCTCCAACAGCGAAAAGAGGACTGGCGGGCAGGCCAAAATGTGCAGCAGCGCCTTCAGGATTCCGATCCTGCTGATGCGGTGGTTGAAAACCTGCCGTAGCACGGCCAAGCCTTCGCTAGCTGACTGTTCGTCTATCGGCAAGTCAGCGAATGTGCGCTTCATACCATCTCCATCCTTCACCTGTGGCGATTTGCCATTCCTATTAGAGCACAATACTCAAATGCTTACAAGGCACGCCAGTTGTGTAGCTCGGGTGGTAAAAAGCCGTTAGTATGCTTAAAATCTGCTTCCCATTTATAGCCTTTTTGGTAACCTAAGTCTTTCATGAGTTTTGTCGGTGCGTTGCGTAAATGCAGCGGTACGGACAGATTGGGGAAGTCGCGTGCGGCAGTTTGAGCGTTGTACATTGCGTCGGCGACGGTACGTGATTTTTCGCTTTTGGCCAGTGCCAGTGCGCAGTGGAACAGGTTATACTGGCATTCTGGCATGCCGATTCGTTCTACTGCTTGGAATGTTGCAACCGCCAAACTCATAGCGCCGTTGCCAGCCAAACCAATGTCTTCGGACGTAAAAATAATCATGCGCCGGGCAATAAATTTTGGATCTTCGCCGGCTTGCAGCATGCGCGCCAAATAATATAACGTGGCGCTAACATTGCTGCCGCGCATACTCTTTATAAACGCGCTGATTACGTTGTAGTGCTCCTCCCCATTTTTGTCATAGCCAGGCAACTGTTTTTGCGCGGCAGTTGTGATGGTGCTTTTTGTAATTTTACCTTTGGTGAGGCTGGCGGCAAGTTCCAAATTGCCGAGTGCCACACGTGCATCGCCGCCAGAAAGCTCAGCCAACAAATCTGCGGCGTCAGGTTGCAAACGCTTTGCCCATTTTTGTTGGACAGCGGCGCGGTTAATAATCGCCAGAATGTCGTCTTTGGTATGTGATTGCAAAACCAACACGCGGCTGCGGCTTAGCAGTGGGCGGATGACTTCAAAGCTGGGGTTTTCGGTCGTTGCGCCAATTAATGTAATTAAACCGCTTTCGACATGGGGTAAAAACGCATCTTGTTGGGCTTTGTTAAAACGGTGGATTTCGTCTACGAAAAGCACGGTGCGTTTGCCTTCGGTTTGGTTTTGCTTGGCGCGTTCGACAACTTTACGGACATCGGCAATGCCGGTGGTCACGGCACTTATTTCTATAAAATCGGCATCAACTTCGCGGGCGATAATACGCGCCAATGTCGTTTTGCCGCTGCCTGGCGGCCCCCACAGCATTAAACTGACGGGTTGTTTATTTTTAACAATTTGCCGCAAAATTTCGCCATCACCAAGCAAGTGCGCTTGACCAATAACGTCGTCGAGCGTTTGCGGTCGCATGCGTTCGGGCAAGGGAATATTCATACTAACATTGTACCGCCATAAGCGTTTTCTGGTACAATATGGGCAATGGAAACGCTGACTCAGGTGGGAATTATTGGCGCTGGCGAATTTGGCCATGCACTTGGCGGCGCCTTAACGCGGGCGCATATGCAGGTGTTGTATTTTGATCGCGATCCCAAGCGCAGTACTACTGGTAGCATCGAAGATTTAACTCGTAGCTGCCAAGTTCTTATCGTGTGCACGCCGTCGTGGGCAGTCAAAGATATCTGCAAACAATTAGCGCGCGCCGCGCACCCTAACGAACCAAGGTTAGTAATAACTGCAGCCAAAGGTGTTGAGGCTGGATTCGTGACCATGGACCAATTGTTGCGTGATAAACTTCCTAAAAATTACGACACTGGCTTATTATATGGTCCAATGATTGCCGCCGAAATCGACCGCAACCGCCCCGCCTACGGTATTTTGGCCTTGTCGCGTAATACATGGTTCGCCAATTTGCGTAACGAACTCGCCGCCGCCAATATTGGCGTACAAGCTAGCGGCGATATACACGGGGTTGCCCTGTGCGGCGTGCTCAAAAACGTTTACGCCATTGGCTGCGGATTGGTAGATGGCTTAACACTCGGCGTTAACATAAAAAGCAAGTTCGCCACCTTGGTGCTTGCCGAACTCAAACGTATTTTGGCAGATTCACATTGTGACCCAGCAACCGCCGAAGGCATTGCGGGCCTGGGTGATTTACTGGCCACTGGTTTTGGTGAAGAATCGTTTAACTACCGCGTTGGCAAATCTCTAGCCGAACGTATTGCCAGCGAACACTTAAAAAGCGAAGGTTTGGTAACGCTGCACGAATTCGGCAAACACAGTAACCTAAAAAAATATCCGCTGATAGCGGCGATTGATAGCATCGTGTTCCATTATGCAGAGCCAGAAACATTAATGACGTTTATTGCTGGACAGTAAAGCGTGTAACGGTTATTGTACCGCGAATAGTGTAGCGGTCATCGGTCGGTGGTACGACTGTACCGCTAACGGTAACGTGTTTTGTGAATAGAGTCATTGCGTCAGTTTGGGGCAATTGCTGGAGGGAGTAATAACGACCGTCATCAGTTTTAAAGCCAATGGCGCATTCGTCTGTGTGGGCTGTGCCCGGGTTGGTATTAAAGGGTAAGCAGGCAAGATTGCCACTTAATGTTATAGAGGTAGCTGGCGTTTGTCCGTTTGGCGAATTCCGGGTCATGCTCATGACCACAACCGCGACGACGCCTAGCGCTAGCACTGTTATTATTGCGCACGCCATGACCAAACGTCGTCTATCCATGCCACTATTGTAGCAGAAATTCGCATTTCGTAAAAAAATAATGTCGTAATATTTTTTGCGTTTTTGATCTGTTAGATTTTTCATATACGCATGAAATACGTAAAAAGGGGTTGCGAAAGTTAGTAAGGTTTTTTATAGTGGCGAGACAATGAACACAACAGAACTCACCACCTATCAAACTATCGTGTTACAATCACGTGCACATCGCGCCATTAAATCGTACTTGACGCAGTCTTTAAAGAAACATGGCTTAACTATGATGCAGTGGTCAATTATTGGCCTCGTCGCCGATGCCGGTGATGATGGCGTACGTATTTCTGACCTCGCAAAAACCCTCGACACGTCGTTGGCGTTTATTACCACCAGCGTAAATGTGCTCGAAGCCAAAAGTTTTGTGAGTCGCGCCGGCCACAGTCTGGACAATCGGGCAAAATTAGTGCGCCTTACCAAAGAGTTTGCGCCAAAAGTCAAAAAAATCGAGCAAGACCTCGAACAATACCAGCAAGGTGAACTCTACGGTGCTATTGCACCCAAAGACCTGGTCGGCTATCTTAAAGTTTTGCGTCAACTCGCCAAACTTGCCTAAAAATATTTTTATCGTAAGCTTTTTGTTACAATAAATATATGAAATTCATTAGCCGATTTTTTGATTTATTCGGCTTTTCTACAATAGCCACCATTATACTGGTGGCAATTGTTGGTATTACTATGGGTACATCGGCACTGGCAACGATGCTTACACTGACCGTGCTCGAGATTACCTTTAGCCTAGACAATGCCGTCGTCAATGCCCAGGTACTGCAACGCATGAGCGATTTTTGGCAACGCATGTTTATGACGGTCGGCATTATTATTGCCGTTTTTGGTATGCGGTTGGTGCTACCAGTGGTGGTTGTGGCGGTTTCGGCCAACCTCAGCCTTGACCGTGTCATTGACATCGCCTTGCATCATCCGGCTCAATATGCAGCCGATTTAACTGCCGCGCACCCCATCATTGCCAGCTTTGGCGGCATGTTTTTGCTGATGATCTTTTTGGATTACGTTTTTAGCGACTGGCCACCACTAGCTACGCTGCTTAAAAAAGTCCATGGCGTGCAAAAGCCGCTTGCCACAATGTTCGCCACATTATCTCTGTTGCTTGTGTTTGTAAACGTGTCGTGGGCCGAACGCCAACACATTGCCGTTGCCGGCATCTGCGGTATCATAACATTTTTAATTGTGCGCGTGTTGTCGGACTGGGCGTTGCATCGCCATATTAGCGCGGGCACTATGGCAAAAGGCGGCATTATAATGTTTTTGTATCTCGAACTGCTCGATGCCAGCTTTAGTTTCGACGGTGTTATTGGCGCATTTGCCATCACAAGTAACGTCGTTTTAATTGCCGCAGGTTTAGGTGCGGGCGCGGTGTGG
>DATIJQ010000028.1:0-23747 GCA_035478375.1 Saccharimonas sp. (SeqCode)
AGTGGCTGCACCGCACAAAACTACAACACCTATTGGGGTGGCGCCTACTTGAATTCCATAACGAACTATTAGTACCATGCCTGGGTGATGCAAATATACAGAGTCAAAGTCAAAATTCTAAAATGGTGGGGCTACCGCTTACGCAGCGTTGTCCATTACGAGGCGCATGACGGAAGCGCAATAACCGAAGGTGTTTACCGCCATCCTTCTGGCCGCGAAGCGCATATCATTGTTGATAAATGGGTAGCAAAGGGGGATTTGCGGTAGCATTGCTAGCATTTTTTGTGTAGTAACCGTTGGTTCGACTGCTCTCGCGAACAAGGTAGTGACACGAATTGTCAGATTATTAATTTTATACTATAATATTATCGCTCAATGCAAGGCAGACGACATATAAGAGGGGACCCCAATGGCCGAGGCTGCCGGAACGCTCCATGCGCTGTGCCTGGTACTCGATGAGGCCGCAGATGCCAGGATCTTGGCATCGTGCGATTACGCCACAGTAACAATCGGTGGCCGGCTTATGGAAGATTTGCCTGCCATCGGTCTTAAAGCCGGACAGCTGGTCAGACTGGCTGTGCATGAAGACGCGGCGCAAACTGCCAGTGTTGCGCGCATGCTTGCAGATGCAAAGGTGGCCGCTCACCTGCAGAGCCTTGCTGCGCAGGAGGTGTTAACGCTTTACAGCGACAACAATGCCGGTCTGGATGCCCATATATTCGTGGCGACTATCTGTGTGGAAGTTGGCACAGAACACAGTGTTGCTGCTGCGCTTCTTGCTGCAATTCAGGCCAAGGTCAAGCAAGCCGACGACGTGGTTGTGCCGAGTGTGCTCGCGATGATCCTCGCAAAACCCGGCGTGATTATGTTTTACGGTGTGAGTGGAGAGCAGGAGTGGTTCGATGATTTCGAAGGTAAGGCCCTTACCGCGGCGCTGAGCGAGGTGGGTATCGATCCTGCCCACATCCACATTGTCTACATGGACGATTTCTTTGCGATTGCTCCTGATGACCTTCAGTACTACGTAGCCACCACCTGAGCAACCATCCGCCAGCCCGATGCGCGCCTTTTTTGCGCATCGGGCTGACGGTGTACGCCCTTGCCCTTACTTTCTATCTTTGCCAAAAGCCGTTACAATAAAAGTATGTTGTAACATCTTTAAGTACTATTCCGGCGGTTCATAAAGCGTTACTATAAAACGGAGGATTTTTATGAGCAATAACGAAGATGTTGCAATTTTTGACCTTATAAAACAAGAGACACAGCGCCAAACACAGGGGCTGGAGATGATCCCCAGCGAAAACCATACCTCAGGCGAAGTACTACGCGCCTTAGGGTCGCGCTTAACCGACAAATATTCCGAAGGCTACCCCGGCAAACGCTACTACGGCGGCTGCGAGTTTGTGGATCAAATCGAAAATATCGCCCGCGACCGCGCCAAAGCGTTGTTCGGTGTTGACCACGCTAACGTGCAGCCATATTCGGGCAGCCCGGCAAACTTAGCGGTGTATTACGCATTGGTTGACCCCGGCGATACCGTTATGGGCCTGGAGCTTTATTTTGGCGGGCACATGACGCATGGGCTTAAGGTAAACTTTTCTGGCAAGTGGTTCAATTCTGTCCAATACCAAACTGGCAAAGACGGCTATTTAGATTACGACGCCATGGCCGAATTAGTAAAAACCCACCAGCCAAAGCTGATTTTTGTGGGCGCCACAGCTTACCCGCGCATTTTTGACTGGCAACGTCTGCGCACCATTGCCGATTTATGCGATGCGTTTTTAGTGGCTGACATTTCGCACATAGCTGGGCTTGTTGTGGCTGGCGTGCACCCATCGCCGGTTGGTATTGCCGATGTCGTCACCACAACCACTCATAAAACGCTGCGTGGTCCGCGCGGTGCAATGATTTTGTGTAACGGCAATCCGTCAAACCCGCTGCGTGCCGTGCCGCGTACGCGCGAAAACCTGCCAACGCTTATTGACCGCGCCATAATCCCTGGTTTGCAAGGTGGCCCGCATAACCACCAAACCGCAGCCATTGCCGTGGCCTTGCACGAAGCGGCGCAGCCAGCATTCAAAGAATATGGCCAGCAAATCGTTAAAAACGCCAAGCGTTTGGCTGAGAATTTAACTGGCATGGGCTACGATTTGGTCACCGGTGGTACCGACAACCATCTGTTATTGGTTGACCTTACCAATAAAGGCATTAAGGGCGCTGACGCCGAAGTCGCGTTGGGCGCTGCGGGCATTACGGTCAATAAAAACACCGTGCCATTTGACCCGCGGCCGCCGTTTGACCCAAGCGGTATCCGGTTGGGCACGCCGGCGCTCACAACTCGGGGACTTAAAGAAGCTCAAATGGATACAGTTGCGGCTTGGATCGACGCTGCCATTCGCGCCCAAGGTAGCGACGCAAAATTACAGGCAATAAAAAAAGAAGTCGTCGCTTTTGCCGAAGACTTCCCGCTTCCAAAATAATAACAAGGCAAGTGCCCGTGAGCTCGCAGGGGAGCTCACGGGACGTGCCCTACGCTGGCAGTTGGTTCAAGATATCGCGAATGTCGTACTTGCCGGTGTCATCGCTGACAGTGACTCCGTCGAAGAGGGGCGTACCCACCTCACTTTCTGTTGCACCTTGGGCTTCGGCGGTCGCCGCTGTTGCAGCTGGCTCGGGTTCGCCGTCAGGACCGCCTTCGTTCACCCAGCGTTGCTCGCCGGTGTCGTAGACGTTGCTGACTACTGCTGAAGCAGAAGCCTGCTGCAGGCCGGCGAGTTTTGCGGCTGTTGTCGGGATGACAGCCGCGGGTTCGCCGCTGTCGTTGCTGCCGAGCGAATCGGCGATTGCCTGTACTCCTGTAGCGTTCACACGGTCGATGAGCTCACCGGTTGTGATGAAGCGAGGAGGAACCGTCAGTTCGTCGGGCTGCGGTTGTGCGGGCGATTCCGTCCAGTACCGGTCCAACTCGGTCGTCACAGCGGTCAGGTCGTCAACGGTCCCGCCTGTCTCAGTGGTCGGGTCGACAGGGCCCGTGCTGTAGTCGGGAGCGGGGTGTGCTGTTTCCGACCCGACCAGATCTGGCAAGAAGCCGCTAATGTACCCTCCGCTGGCCGAAATGGCCGGAGGCTCGACAACATTACTTTCGACGACCATCGGTTGGCCGCCGGTGTGTCCGCCGCCTTCCACAGTCGTGTGAGTGTCGACAGCCCTCTGGCGCGTGAGGTAGTCGGCGAATGCGTCTGCCCTACTGGAGAGAGAATCGGCGTCACTGTGTACGCGATCGGGGTCGCCGATCATGTCACTGGCCTCACCGGTAAACAGCGTTCGTCTTGATTGGTCGGGATGTTCTTCAACACCAGCCGTCAGAGCGGGAGGCTCGGACTCAGGACTTTGCTCGATCGCACGTGGTCCCTCGTCGCCCGGCTCCGATTCAACTTCGGGGACGCTGGTGCCAATGGCATGCGACGTCCGTGTCCGAAGACTCTGTTCGGCCCTGGCCGACAGCAAGGCCAACTGCCGCACTTCTGCTGCGCGGTCAACCTGGTGGTTGCGCGCTTGCCACAATCGTGCACACGCGAGAATGACAATGAGGAGCAGCATGAGGCAACCAAACGCCCCGAGTCGAACAATCCACCACTGGAACTCTGTCACGGTACCTTCCGTAATATTTTGTAGTACAAGCTCACGGCCGAAGCCGCCTGCACTCCAGTGCTAGCGTAGAGCCAACGTATATTTATAGTAGAAGTTGGTTAAATAGTCAAGACTACAACAACTCTGGCTCTTGCTCGAGGGTAACGCCAAATCTTTTATGCACTGTATCTGTTATCTCTTGCCTAAAAGCTGCCAAATCGGCGTAATTTTTGGCGCTTTCGTTCACTAAAACTAAGGCATGATGTTCGTACGTCGCCATACCGTGGGCGTGATAACTTTTGAGCCCGGCTTGTTCGATCAGCCAACCGGCCGCTAACTTTTTACAGTTGTCCGGCGCATCCCAGTGGGGCATTGTAGGGTGCTTTGCCAGCAATTCTGCCGCGTGTTTGGCTGGTACGATTGGGTTTTTAAAAAATGAACCAGTGTTGGCGATTTTGCTGGGATCAGGCAGTTTAATTGCGCGAATGGCAACAACAGCGTCGCGGATTGCCTGCGGCGTGTAATTGGTAATATTGTGCTCGTCTAAATAGCGCTGTAGGCTTGCGTAAAATGGTGGTGTTGGCGATTTTTTGTTGAGCTCTAAAGTGATGCTCGTAATAATATAGCGCCGGTTTTTGGGCGACTTAAAAATGCTATGCCGGTAAGTAAAACCGCAGTCGGTTTTGGTGAGGGTGACAAGCTGGTGAGTTTGCAAATCGAACGCCTGTAACTCTTTAAAAACGTCAGAGATTTGTGCGCCGTATGCACCCACATTTTGGACGGGTGTTGCGCCGGCGGTGCCAGGGATTGCGCTGAGGTATTCGATGCCATGCAGGCCCAAATCAACAGCGTGTTTAACGGCGTTGTCCCAATTTTCGCCGGCGCCAATGCGGACCGTGGTTTCGCCAAGCACTTCAAAACCGGGAATGGCATTGACGATTACGAGCCCGGCGTACCCATCACTAAAAATAACGTTCGAGCCGCCGCCGAGCACTAAAATTGGCAACTTTTGCTCATCGGCCCATGCAACGGCTTCGCGCAGTTCGTCGACGTTTGTAACAGTGGTTAATGCGTGCGCCAAGCCGCCCAGCCGCATGGTCGAAAAATCTTTTAGCGAAACATTATTTTGGATATGCATACCGCCATTATACTTCAATTCCACACTTGTATGAGGTAGACTTATGAACATACGCGCACCCGTAGCTCAGGGGATAGAGCACTGGTTTCCGGAACCAGGTGTCGCAAGTTCGAATCTTGCCGGGTGTACCAAATAAAATATCCCAGTTTAGTCTGGGATATTTTATTTGGTTGTTCTGTAGGGATTCCGCCGTGTATATTTCTCCCCATCCAAACCTTCTGCTACCATAGCTATATGACCATCTTACAAAAGTCCGTCGTCACTGGCATACTCGTAAAAAACTCAGAAGGCAAACTTTTGCTTGTCAAAAAACCTGACGGTGTCGGGCCGTATGCAGGCACCTACTTAACTCCTGGCGGTGGAGTAAATACTGGCGAAGCAGTCGACAAGGCTGCACTGCGAGAGCTCTACGAAGAAACAGGCGTTACTATCAAAAATCTTACGCGCGTTTTTTTTGACGATGATGTAACCGAAAATTGGCAAGGCATTCCCACGCAGTACATTATGCTCATGTATACGGCAGATTATGTATCTGGAAATCTGCAACCAACCGAAGGTGACGACGACAATCTAGCGGTCATAAAGTGGTTTGCAAAAGATGAGCTGCACTCTATTACGCTTTCTCCGCCACTGGTAAAATTGTTAAAAGTCACCGGTAACTTGCTTTAAAATACGACATGAAACGCATTGGTCTCTACCCCGGTACTTTTGACCCTGTCCACAAAGGCCATTTAGCTTTTGCCGAAGAAACCGCAAAAATTTGCAACCTCGATACTGTTATATTTTTGCCCGAACGCCACCCGCGCGGCAAACAAAATGTGACCGATCTACAACATAGGGTCGCGCTTTTAGAGCAAGCAATTGCCACGCATCCAAACGCAAGCGTCGCGATACTCAAGTCAGATCGCTTCACCGTTAAAGATACACTGCCAGAACTGCGTGCATTGTGCGGCAACGCGAGCGTGACTTTATTGGCTGGCTCTGACGTTATGCGGAATTTATGGCAGTGGCCTGACCTTACCACACTTTTTGAGCACGTTTCGTTGGCGATTGGCATGCGCGCAGGTGACACCCAAGGTGATATCGACGAGGCAACAGTAAAAGCGCAGCGGGCTTGTAAAGTCCCTATTAATCTTAAATATATTTACGCGCCGCATGCCGAGATCGCGTCTTCTCAAGTACGTGAGAGTGGCGCGCACGCTTTGACGTCAAATTAATTCGCAAGGTAGCTACTAATAAGCCTATTTTCACAACACTCACCTGAGCGTATAATTTATAATATAAATAATCGGGGGAGCGGTATGTGGCAAGAATTTACGCAAGATAGCCTATACAGAACGGCGGCCTATAGGGTACCCTGTGGGTATCGGCGAGTGTGTTGGTGCGCGCAGTGGTTTACTGCGCATTTTTAGATGTATAAAACGGGGCGTTGGTAACGTCTCGTTTTATACAAAAGTCACACTATTTAGTTATTGTTCTTGTCGGGCTGGGGAATTGGCTGGCTGTTATCGTCCCAGACGTTACCGCTAAATGCTGCAAGTGTAACGCCGGTGCCTATCTTTGTAGGACCGTATTCGCTGTGACGACCAAAGCGGTTGTTTTTTACCGAGACAGTCTTAAGCGTGTCGCTAAGGTCGGAGTTACGCTTTTGCGAGATGTTAAAGGTGTATCCGCCCCAATCTGCCCAGTTCGAGTCAAGCAAGACTGTGCCTGTGGTGCCAAAGTCTTGTGTAATTTGCACCGATGAGTTTGCTCTCGAGTCATTTGGGTTAAGGGTGTTGTGAATAATCTGAATATTCGTACCGTCAAGGATTTGCACAGCATCGTTGTGTGTTCCGTCGGTTGTGTTTGGATCGTGATCGTACCACTGTGTATCGTGCGAGTACGAATCACGTAGGGTTGAATTATTGCTAAGCTTCATGCCATCTACCGAACCGTGCGTGTTAATGCGCAGCAGCGTAAGATTCTCACCCCAGATGCCGTCAATCAAGACAGAAGGATTCATGGGCACAAACTCGGAATCTTCTACAATTATACTTTTGCCGCCGTGGTGTGTGTATGGCGAACTGCTGTCTTCTACCTGTGTATCGAGAAGGGCAGTATTTGAAGTGGCCGTGCCGCCATGGAAGATGCAGTTTGTAAACGTGATATTGCTACCCGTTACCTTAATAAAACCCTGGAAATCTTTGTTGCTAATAGTCTGGCCATTGTAACTGGAATCAAACGTCTTATCCCCTTTTATGGGCGTAAGGATATTGGCGTTAAGCAAGCCAGTATTTGTCGCGTCAGGCTTCATGTTTGCTGGAAACGGATCTGGCCTCGACCCGCTCGTGGCTGGCGTAATAAATTGTACGGCCTTGCCGCCAATTGCTGTCGTGTCATTAATGACGGTCGCCGGACTTGTAATAGTGCCAGTTGTAGGAGTGACACTTGCAAATGGCCCAGCTGCGTGCGTAGCGATAAGCACGTAACCGACCAAGGCAACGCACACAGCAACACCAAGTGCAATAAATAAGTTTCTTTTTACAGTGCCTTTTTGTGCATCAGTTTTAGACGAGGTTTTAGGCAACATAGTTGCTCCAATCCATTATATTTATGCTTATAGTGAACGCTGCACGCATGAAAGTCAAGTTACGCTTAAAATACGCTGTGGATAACAATGTGATATTTTTTACGGTTGCTACGCGGAATTTCAGCTATAGTTAGGGCAGCTAAGGAGGGAAGCTATGTCTACACACACCCGTCACGCACGGGGAGTTTACTAATTTTAAGACGCCTAAAAGTAAATCCTGCCTATAAAATAACCGCCATTACGTTGGCGGTTATTTTTGTAGGTATCTTTTCTGGTACGCCCGGCAGGATTCGAACCTGCGACCACTTGGTTCGAAGCCAAGTACTCTAATCCGCTGAGCTACGGGCGCATAACGTCAGTAAGTATAGCAGATTTCAGTAGTTTATTGCATTATGTAGAGATGGAAGATTTACAGCAGGCGGTTAAAAGCGTGGCGCCTGGTTGCTACATTGTCGCAGTTTCTGGTGGAGTTGATTCAATGGCGCTGCTTGATATCCTACGTCGCCGCACAGATATTTACCTTATAGTGGCTCATGTTAATCATGGTATGCGGACTGACGCAGCAATTGACCAAAGGTTAGTTGAGGAATATTGTGCGTCGCACAATATTACATTCTGCTCGACGCAGTTGCATCTGGGCGTTCAGGCGAGTGAAGCGCGGGCCAGGCAAGCCCGTTATAGGTTTTTGCGACAGTGTCGCATCAAGTATAATGCGCTTGCAATCATTACTGCTCATCATCAGGATGACCTTACAGAAACTGCGATTTTAAATATTTTACGTGGCACCAGCTGGCGCGGCACTGCTCCCTTTGTTCGACAAGATGACGTATTGAGACCACTGTTAAACGTGCCAAAAAAGCAACTTTTACTTTATGCTAAGCAGCACAATATTCCGTGGCGCGAGGACTCTACAAATAGTCAAACAATGTACCTTCGTAACTATGTTCGCAACGTTGTTATGCCATTGCTGGATCGTAAAAGCAGCGATTGGCACAAAAAGTTTTTGCAACAAGTTCGCAAACAGCAAGCATTACGTCGCAAAATAGAAGCCGAACTTAGTATCATGCTTACTTTATTAATAATAGCGTATGGCCAAAAGATAACTGGTCAGCGTTACAACTGGATTATGCTCCCCGAAACTCTCCGCTACGAATGTTTCCAAACACTCTGTCGTACGCACCTCGGCGCCAGCCTTGTAAAACCACGAGCAACTGCAGCGTGCCTTTTTATAAAGACGGCACTGCCTGGTAAAGTCATGCCATTAAATAAAGACTGGCATTTGCGCGTAACAAGGCGCGATTTCGTTGTCGAACCCTGCCATGGCGTGGTAAAGTAAAATGACTACTAGATTCTTACAAAGGACAGTTCAGAGTGAAACCGAATCGACAATCCAACGCAAACAAATACATGCGCCTGACCATTTTTTGGGCCCTCATTATTGTAGTGGGGCTTGTATTATGGGCTGTGTACGCGCCGCAGCAAAGCCTTAAAGACATTTCGTTTAGCGATGTTATCCATCAGGCTAACAGTGGTGATATTGCCAAAATCGAAATCGAAGGCGACGACCTTACCATTACACCAAAAGGCAGCGACCACGCGACCGAAAAGTCTGTTAAAGAGGCTGGCAGCAGTATTTACGACCAAGGCCTCAAACAAGATGCCAAGGTAGAAGTCAATGTTAAAAAGCCATCTGACACCAGTACTACTCTTTGGAACATCGCTAGCATTGTGCTGCCAGTGGCTTTATTTGGCGGCTTGTTCTTCCTAATGTTCCGCCAGGCACAGGGGCAAAGCAACCAGGCAATGGGCTTTGGCCGTTCTAAGGCGCGCTTGTACGGCAACGAAAAAGACAAAATTATTTTTGATAACATTGCCGGCAATGCCGAAGCTAAACAAGACTTGGTCGAGGTTGTTGACTTCTTAAAACATCCTAAAAAATTCCGCGAAGTTGGCGCCAAGATTCCAAAAGGCGTGTTGTTAGTCGGCCCTCCAGGAACCGGTAAAACAATGTTGGCCCGAGCTGTTGCTGGCGAGGCGGGCGTACCGTTCTTTAGTATTAGCGGTTCTGAATTTGTCGAAATGTTTGTTGGTGTCGGCGCTAGCCGCGTACGCGATTTGTTCGCCAAAGCAAAAAAGAACGCGCCGTGCATCATCTTTATTGACGAGATCGACGCCGTTGGCCGTCGTCGTGGCAGCGGTATGGGCGGTGGCCATGACGAACGCGAACAAACTCTTAACCAAATTTTGGTTGAGATGGATGGTTTTGAGCAAGACACCAATGTTATTGTGCTTGCCGCCACCAACCGCTCAGATGTGCTTGACCCAGCATTGCTTCGCCCTGGCCGTTTTGACCGCCGCGTACAAATTATGCTACCAGAACGCCGCGACCGCGAAGCGATCTTAAAGGTACATTTTGCTAATAAACCACTCGCTAAAGATGTCGATCTTAACTCGCTCGCTGGTAAAACAGCCGGCTCATCGGGTGCTGATTTAGCAAACATTGCCAACGAGGCAGCAATTATTACCGCTCGCCACAACCGCAAAACGATTACAAACGAAGACGTAACCGAAGCGTTCGAAAAGGTCGCCATTGGCCCCGAACGCAAAACCAAAGTCATGAGCGAGGGCGAAAAAGAATTGACCGCCTACCACGAAGCCGGCCACGCCTTGGTTGGCCACGTTCTGCCAGATTCCGACCCTGTCCATAAAGTCACCATTATTCCACGTGGCGGCACCGGCGGCGTCACCTGGTTTTTGCCGCCGCAAGACCGTGTGTACACATCTGTTGTTGAGTTCAAAGACGTACTTGCTCGCTGCCTTGGTGGCCGCGTTGCCGAAAAAGTTAAGTACGGTCAAGACCGCGTGACAACGGGCGCCGGCGACGACCTCCGCAAAGCAACCCAAATTGCTCGCAACATGGTCGTCGAAGAAGGCATGAGCAAAGGCCTGCGCGACATTGTCTTCCACGAAGACCAAGGCGGCATGATGTTCGACCGCATGGTCCACGAGCGCCCATACTCCGAAGACACTGCCAAACTAATCGACCAAGAAGTCGAAAGCCTAATGCGTGAAGCCGGTATGCGCGCCGAAGCAATCATCCGCGCCAACCCTGGCCCGCTCAAAAAATTGGCTGACGCGTTGCTCAAAAGAGAGACGGTCAATGGCCCAGAGGTTAAAACGCTTTTGGCCGACGCCAAGCTCCCCAAGGAAGCGGCATTGTACTAGCATTTAAAACGGAGCCACAGTCAGGCTCCGTTTTGGTTCGTCCCAACGCTTACATCTGGTATAATAAGTTTTAAATTAAGCAACTAAACCCCAACAATTCATGGTAAAAAAGTTTTTCGCCCGCGCCAATGGCCGCTTGAGTGTGGGACTGGCGGCATCACTGCTGGCAGGCTCTACGCTTATTTCGAGCTTGCTTGGTTTATATCGCGAAAAACTTTTGCTCACCAACTACTACGATCATTATCCGCAGGGCATTGACGCCTATAAAGTCGCGTTTACAATTCCGGACTTTATGTTCTTTTTGCTCGTGTCGGGTGCGCTGAGCGTCACGCTCATTCCGGTGCTTAACCAGCGTCTGGCCAGTGGCAACAAAAAGTCTGCCTGGGAATTGTGCAGCAGCCTTATTAACTTGTTTGCCATCGCTACATTTATAACCAGCATTTTGATTATTATTTTTGCCGAGCCGCTTATTAAATATGTTGTTGCGCCGGGGCTCGACGAAGACACGCGTGGTTTGGCGGTTTCGTTGATGCGCGTTATTGCTATTAATCCGTTCTTATTTTCTATTTCGACAGTGCTGTCTAGTATGCAGCAAGCCGTCGGACGGTTTTTCTTTTACGCTTTGGCGCCGTCGATTTATAGCTTGGGCATTATTATTGGTATTTTGGTGTTTACCAACAAGATCACTATTTTTGGCGTAACGATTTTCCAGGGTGGGATTATGGGCGTGGCGCTGGGCGTGGTGTTAGGTTCGATTTTGCAGCTTATTGTCAGCAGTATTGGTATGATCGGCATGAACTTTGCCTACCAATTTAAGATCTTTTGGAAGAACATAGGCCTGCGACAAGTGTTAAAATTGTTGCCGCCGCGGTCGATCGACCAAGGTATCGACTACTTTAACAACCTGGTCGAAATTAACTTGGCATCGCGGCTGGCATCGGGCACCATTACGGCGTATCAGGTGGCGACGACCTTGCACATGGTGCCGATTACCCTTATTGGTGTGGCGATTTCGACCGCCGTGTTCCCTAAATTTACCGAACAACTGGCACGTGGTCGTGATGATTTGTTCCGCAAAGAAATCCGCATATTTTTGCGTATTATCATTTGGCTGGCGCTGCCAGTCGCGGTGATTGCCTTCTTAGGCCGAGGGTATCTGGTTAGCTTTATTAAGGTAAACGGCGCACCCGAAATTGCCGACATTTTGGGGACGCTAGCTATTGCCATTTTGTTCCGCTCTATTTACCACCTAGCGTCGCGCACCTTTTACGCTAAACAAGATACGCGCACGCCGCTGTATATTTCTATCGGCACCATTATGTTGAACATTGTGCTGGCAACCTGGTTTGTGCTTGGTTTGCACATTGGCGTATTTGGTTTGGCGGCGGCGCAAGCAATTGTTGCTTTTGTTGAGGTGTCGATTTTGTTCACGATTATGTCGCAACGAATTCGCGGCTTGTTTAATGCCGCGTTTGTAGGCGCAGTGCTGCGCATGGTGTCGGCGACCGGCTTGATGTTTGTAGTGACGTATGTCATGATTAAAAAATTCAATCTAACATCGGTCGGCAGTGATACGTTGTCGTTGCTGTCGCCGTTTGCGCTGATTGTTGGCGTCAGCTTTGTATCGTATGCATTGTTTAGCAAGTTACTTGGCATAAAAGAGGTTGACCCGGTTTTACAGCGCATAAAACAATTCGCCCTAGACCGTGTGCGACCGGTCACTTAAAATTATGGAACACATCAGAAATTTTTGCATCATAGCTCACATCGACCACGGCAAGTCAACGCTTGCCGACCGTTTGCTTGAGCTGACAAACACCGTACAAAAGCGTGACATGAAGGCGCAGTTGCTGGACCGCATGGATTTGGAGCGCGAAAAAGGCATCACCATAAAGTTGCAGCCGGTCCGCATGCAGTATAAAAACTACGAGCTCAATTTAATCGACACGCCCGGTCACGTTGATTTTAGCTACGAAGTTTCGCGCAGCCTTGAAGCGTGCGAAACCGCGCTGCTCGTCGTCGATGCTACTCAAGGTATTCAAGCCCAAACGTTGGCAAACGTATATTTGGCTATTGCTGCCGATTTAACAATTATTCCGGTCCTCAACAAAATAGATTTACCTGCCGCTGACGTGGATCGCGTGGCGAACGAAATCATAACGTTGCTTGGCTGTAAGCGCGAAGAAATCTTAGAAGTCTCTGCCAAAACTGGCCTCAACGTCGAACAAGTGCTCGATAAAATTATTGAGATCGGCAAACCGCCAAAAGGCGAGGCAAGTCAACCACTACGCGCGCTGGTTTTTGATTCAATGTACGACGATTACCGCGGTGTAGTGCTGTATGTGCGCATCGTCGATGGCCAGCTTAAAAAGAACGATGGCATTCGCATGATGGCCGCTGACGCCGACGGCTTAGCGCTCGAAATCGGTCATTTGTCACCTAATATGGCGCCCGATCCTACGCTCAACACCGGCCAAATCGGCTATATTGTGACTAACTTTCGTACGGTTGCCCAGGCTCGCGTGGGCGACACTGTTACGCTAGCAGCCAAACCGGCAGTCGCCGCCCTGCCGGGTTATAAAGAAGTCAAACCGTTTGTCTACGCCGGTGTTTTCCCAAATTCAAACGAAGATTACCCAGCGCTTAAAGACGCGCTCGAAAAACTCAGCCTCAACGACGCAGCCCTACAATACACGCTCGAAAACAGCCAAGTGCTTGGTCACGGCTTCCGCGTTGGCTTTTTGGGTTTGCTGCACATGGACATTGTGCGTGAGCGACTGGAGCGCGAATATGATCTGGAGTTAATCGTTACTAATCCGTCGACCGACTACCGGGTAGAGCTCATCGACGACACGACCATCGCCATCCAAAATGCCGCTGACCTGCCCGATGTTACCAAAATTACCGCCATCCGCGAACCCTGGATCAAGGGCGAAGTTGCTTGCCCTGGCGAATATGTCGGCGCAGTTTTGCAATTAATTGTGCAGCAGCGCGGCCACCAAAAACATATCGACTACATTGATAACCAACTGGCGCTCATCAGTTTCGAGGCGCCGCTCGCCAACATGCTGACTGACTTTTACGACCAGCTAAAAAGTCTGACCAGCGGGTACGGGTCGTTTAATTACGAACTTGCCGACTACCGCGTTGAAGATTTAGTGCGCTTGGATTTTTTGGTTGCCGGCGAGCGCGTCGACAGCTTAAGTCTTATGGTGCACCGCAGCGAAGCAGCGCATGTTGGGCGCGAAATTGTCGGCCGGCTTAAGGCGATTATTCCTAAGCAGCTCTTCCAGGTTGCAGTCCAGGCGGCAATCGGTGGCAAAATTATCGCCCGCGAAGATGTGCAAGCCAGCAAAAAAGACGTCACCGGACACTTGTATGGTGGTGATGTCAGTCGCAAAAAAAAGTTATGGGCCAAGCAAAAAGCCGGCAAAGCTCGCATGAAAAAGTTCGGCAAAGTCGAGATTCCGAACGAAGCTTTTACCGTCCTTTTAAAACGCGACTAAAGTGTCGCTTGAGCGTTCTTGCGTTTGCGCAGTATGCGCCGAACCAGTAAAATGCCGCTTGCAACAACAACCGCAATGCCAATAAAAATTGGGATTAACACGTCATACCCGGTATTTGCCAAACTATCTGATGGGTTGGACGTTGTAGCACAGCCTGTATGGTCATACGCCCCACCGCCGTAGGTACCGCAGCCATATTGCGCAAAATAATTTGTATTTTTCATATATCTCCCCTGCTTATTGCTATTCTAGCATAAACAATATAAGCTAAGAATACATAATGTGGGCGAAAGTCCAAGGGGAGTAAGAGGTGACATATTTTGGTGAAATTTTAGGCATAGGTGCGCCAGAGCTTATTATTGTTTTGGCTATCATCTTGCTGTTGTTTGGCGGCAAAAAGTTGCCAGAGCTGTTTAAAAGCGCTGGATCATCTGTTCGTGAATTACGCAAAGGCTTAAATGGTGATGGTGAAGATGGCAAGCCAAAAGTCTCAAGCACCGACGCCCAAAACCGTTAGCACAGGCCAGCCCAATCAATCGCTACCAACATTTTTAGATCACGTTCACGAATTACGGCGTCGGCTTTTCTGGGTGGTAGCTGCCGTTTTGGTTGTGTCGAGCGTTGCCTATGGTTTTATAAACCAGATCATCGATATTTTAACGTATCCGCTTGGCAACCAGCGCCTATTTTACCTCACGCCAGCGGGTGGTTTAAGTTTTTCGATTAAACTGTGTGTGTACACAGGCATTTTGGTGGCTGTGCCGCTTATAATGTACCACTTGTATCGCTATCTCGAACCACTTATGGGCCAGTGGCGACGGTCGGCAATTTTTTACGTTGGATTATCGACGTCACTCGCCGCAGCTGGCGTGCTTTTTGCGTATTTTGTCAGTTTGCCAGGCGCGCTGCACTTTTTGACGAACTTTAACCTTGATCACATTCAGGCGATGCTCACGGTTGATTCGTACTTGTCGTTTGTGCTGACGTATTTACTTGGCGCGGCGCTGCTGTTCCAAATCCCCTTGCTTTTATTAATTATCAACACTATGACACCGCTCAAACCCAGTAAACTTATGAAGTGGCAGCGGTATGTCATTGTGGCTGCGTTTTTAATTGGCGCGGTTATTTCGCCAACGCCGGACATTATGAACCAGACCTTTTTGGCTTTGCCGGTCATTGCCATGTACGAACTTGGGGTAGTTATGGTGTGGCTGCAAAACCGTTCTCGACTGCGTAAAGCGCGCAAGCAAAGCGCGGCCGTAGTGCCCGTTGTGCAACCAATAATGGCTGATGCCATTCCGCTCGAAGCATTACGCGAATTGCAGCGCGCACCCCTGTCCGTACAAAAACAGAGTTTGCCTGTTCGCCCTGTTACCGCTCAAAAACAAACTGCACCTGTTACCCGACCTGCGGTAAGACCTGCGCGTCCAATGTTTAATGATATCGCCCCAGTCAGCAAGGTTGTTCAGCGTCCAAATGGCATTCGTTCGGCACCGACACCTCACCCTGTTCGCCCTGCCCCTCGCATAAATGTGCCTCAGCGGTCGGTTGATGGTTTTGTGGCGTATCGCCCGCCCGCAGCAGCGTAAAATGGGCTTGACACACACACGTTTATGCTTATGATTAGACTAAGACCTAATAAAAACAAAAAGGTGATGTAACGTATGACAACTCCATCTTTCGTAGATGAACTCATGCAAAAACGCATGGATCGTAAAGACTTTTTAAAGCACGTTGCTATGGGTGTGGCGGTTTTGACCGGCACTGCTGCGCTTATTAAAGCGTTTAAGCCGCAGCAGCGTTCTAATGGGTACGGTAGCGCCGCCTATGGTGGTCGCGGGCTGCAAAGTCTGCAAAAGTAGTATAAATTGCAGCGCAAAAAAGGGGACGGCTTTGGCCGTTCTTTTTTCTGTGGAAAACTTTAGCCTTGCATATGCTGGGAGCGTGCGATAGTATGCCACCAAACCAAACGTAAGCGATATGCCGCAGCCATACATGACTGTCTGGCAACTCTTTGAATACCTAGGAGCGAACAATGGCACGACTTCCACAACCTGGCGGTGACATAAACACTTGGGGTGATGTCCTTAATACTTATTTATTGCAACAGCACAATACTGACGGCACGCATAATGTTGGCGATATGTTGCATGCACCAGCACAGATTGGCTTACTACTAGCAAGCAACCCGGCGATGACCAATGGTATTGGTTGGAAGTCGCTTACAAAAACCGATGTCGGCCTTAGCAACGTCGATAACACCGCTGACAATGTAAAGCCAATAAGCGCTTTGCAACAAGCAGCACTCGATACAAAAGCGTCGCGCACCGATGCCCTTGCAATGGCGGTAGCTCTGTAACTATGAAACAAATCGTCAAAAATTATAGCTTTAACGCTACCGCACGCACGGTAACATTTACCGATTTTGCTGCTATTGCGCTCGATCGGCTTTTACTGGTAACAAACGTAACAGCTAATATGGTTGTCTACCAGTTTAATGACCCTACCCTCGGTGCAAGTACAGCGGGCAATGTGCTGACGTTAGCTGCCGATACCAGTGCTATGCACAGTGGTGACAAACTGCAGATTATTTACGACTGCGCGACGGGGGATCCAATTTACGATGCATCGCCGGCAAGCTCAAACGTACAAGGCAATGTGGCGTCGGGCGGCAACGATAGTGGTAATCCAGTAAAGGTTGGCGGTGTTTACCAAAACAGCACGCCGACCTTGGCGAGCGGCCAACGCGGCGACTTACAACTGGATGGTCAGGGGCGGCTTATAGTTACGACCGCTCCGTTGGCGGCTGGTACGGATTCAGTCAATGTGCAGGGTAGTTTTAATGAGCTCACCAGTTTAACCGCTGCAGTTCTCAATGCAGATTTATTACCAAGCACTGACGTCGCCGCTTACCGCAGTTTTAGCTTGCAAGTTACAGGCACCTGGAGTGGTGTTATAACATTGCAGGCTTCAGACGATAGTAGTACCTGGGTTAATTTTGGCGCTGCGGTAAAAGATAGTGGGCAAAGCTTTTTGACAACAGGCACAATTACGGCTAATGGCGTGTTTTCGGGCCCGCTTTTGCATCGCTATTTTAGAGCGCGGATGATGACTTATACATCTGAGACGGCGACCGGCTTGGCTGAATTTTATACGTCACCAAGCACGGCACCACTGCAAATGGTGGCGGCTAATGCAACAATCGGCGCGGCTGTGCCAACCAATGCTTTTTACATGGGTGTGGTCGATGGCAGTGGTACGTTACGTGGGCTAGGCAACGCTTCCCAAGGTGATATTGCCAGTGGGTCGACGCTTTTGGGTATAGTGCCGTACTTGCTTGACACGTCGCAAACGAATATTTACCAGCGTCGGCGCAATGTCAGTGTTTTTCGCACCGTAACAGCAACGTCGGCTGCTGGTACGAACATTTGGGTGCCAAGCAGCGGTAAAAAGTTCCGGCTTATGCGCTATTCAATCCAAGCAACAAATGACGTTGCTATAAGTGGCGGCGGCGATGTTGATGTGATATTAAAAGATAGCGCCACAAGCATGGCAGCGTCATTTAGTTTTTACGCGCCATCAACAGCAGCGACCACAGTCGGCAGTGGGGCGGCAAGTGGTTGGATCGATTTAGGCAATGGCATTGTCAGCGCTGCCGCCGACAATCCGTTGGTGGTTGGTTTAAGCGCCACACTCACCAGCGGCAAAGTACGCGTTATTGCCTGCGGAACAGAGGAATAATGACGCACTGGGCAGGACTCGGCATGAATTACGGCCATCAGGCACCGCATAATCCGTACAATACTGCACAGGTAGCGGCAGATCTCGCCTTTTTAAAAAGTGTTGGTATCGTAAAGCTGCGTATTGCTTATACGACGTTCGATGCGGCAAGTGTTACATCGCTGCAGTCACTAGTGCAAACAGCTTTGGCTGCTGGTTTTTACGTGGTGTGGGGGACGACCGCTGGCGGTAGCAGCCCGGTTACGGCAACGCGCTGGGCAAGCTTTAAAAACTATGTGCTCACTACACTGGCGCCGTGGGCGCAGGCTCAAAGTACCACCAATTTAGAACTGGCAATTGGCAATGAAGAAGAACTACATTGCGATGGCACCACACTCACGGTTGCCACAGTCATAAGTGACCTGGCGCAGCTGGCGGCGAGCGTAAAAACAGTATACACAATTGGGCAAGTGTCGTACCAATCCCCAATTACTTTTTTAAATAACTGGGTTGCCAACGGTTTAGGCGGGTTAGATAGGATTGGCTTCAACGCCTATTCGGTCGTGGCGGCAGGGCTTAAAAATTATGCCACAAATGTGGTGACTAATTTTGCAGGTAAAGGGTACTTGTCGGAATGGGGAACACCGACTGGGTTTAATGACTTTGGCAATGAGCAAGCATTCGCCACTGTTATAAAAAATCAAATCATCATGCTGCAAACAATCGGCATCGACGCCTACTATTTTTGCTACCGCGATGGCAGCTTTGGGCTGCCAACTAATGCGTGGGCAATAAAAATGGCTGACGATAATTTTAGGTTAGTAGCGCCAAAATTATTCGGTGTTCGGCCGTGGTTTAAAGATAATCCAAACGTAAGTGTTAGTAGAGGGACGCAGCGGCCGCGTGCGCCAACAAGACTCCGGGCAACAACGCCGCACCGATCAATATAACTGGTTTGGTAAGGCACCGGCGCGTGCGTCAGTAGGTCATTTGCAAAGCGCTGCGCCGAGTTGCCAAGGAAAGGGTATATAGTTATAGTTATAGTACACATATGGAATTAAACCAACGACTACGCCAAAAGGTAGCCGCCTATAAGCCAACGCCCACTGCATTGGCGCCAATTTTGAATGAGCCGTTTCTTATAATGTGCGGTATAACTGGTGCTGGTAAAGATGCAGTTATAAGGTCATTGCTAGCCACATTCCCAGGCGAATACCAATTTGTAGTGACGCACGTTACCCGCAAACCTCGTGCCAATAATGGCGTAATGGAGCGCGATGGTGTTGATTACCATTTTATTGACTTTGCCGTCGCCGAACACATGCTCGACGCTGGCGAATACATAGAAGCTAACATTGTACACAATCGTGACATTTACGGCGCAACCATCGCTGCCGTAAAACGCATTAAAGATGCTGGCAAAATCGCGCTCAGCGATATAACCATCGAAGGCGTCGACAACTTTGTTGAACGTGGTCTCAATGTAAAACCGGTCTTTTTGCTCCCGCCAAGTTACGAAGTTTGGCGCGAACGTTTGGCTAGCCGTGGCGTTATGAGCACCGAAGAACTCCGCCGCCGCCTACAAAGTTCCATTACCGAAATTTCGCACGTGCTCGGTCTGCCGCACTACTATATTGTGATTAACGACCATTTGCCCATAACCGCAAAGCTCGTCAACAGCATTGGGCATGGCCAGCCGGTTGAGCCGCATTATCAGGCGTCTGTCGAAGTTGCGCATACGCTGCTCGAACGCATTACATCAGAACTTGCCCAACTTGGCGAATAACAGATTAGCACTCTTGACTTGCGAGTGCTAGCCAGCTTATTATGGGCGTAGCTATGACAGACCGCCAACAACAAATTCTGGCCGCTATCGTTGAGCAATACGCCGAAGTCGCCGCGCCCGTCGGTTCTATTACCCTTGCTAAACTTTTTGGCGTCAGTTCGGCAACCATTCGTGCCGAAATGGGTAAATTAGAAGATTTAGGGCTCATTACCCAACCGCACACCAGCGCCGGCCGCGTGCCGACCGACAAAGGATACCGCGCCTACGTCAATGCTTTGCATGGCGACGACCAATTGCCGCAACACGTCGAACGCCCGTACCGTGCGCTTGACACGCGCGTGGCTCAAGCTGGCCGCGCAGATCTCGCTATCCGTTCAGCAGTCGATATGCTGGTTGAACTCACTCATAATGTAGGCCTGGCAACTATTGGCGACCAATTGTACCTCAGCGGTTTTGGCCGCTTGTTTACCCAACCCGAATTTATACGTGGCGGCCCAGTGCACGAAGTTGCCCGCCTGCTCGATAACCTGGAGCCCTGGCTGCGCGAAGCCACCCCCAATGAACCTCTTAACGTCTACATCGGCAGCGAAAACCCCATCGGCAAAAGCAGCGGCTGCAGTCTCATCATCAGTCGCTTCCGTTCACCTTACTCTGACTTCAGCTACATCGGTATTTTGGGACCAACCCGCCAAAGTTATCGCGAAGTTATGAGCCTGGTGCGTCACGCCGGTCAAACATTAGAAGCCACAATGTAAGGAGAAAAGATGCCAAAACCCACCAAAAAAGAACTCGAATTAGAACAAAGCATCGGCGAGCTTACCGCCGACTTGCAACGCCTGCGCGCTGATTTCGAGAATTACCACAAACGTGTCGAGACCGAAAAATCTCAACTTACCGACCTTACCAAAGCCGCCACCGTTATGAAGTTATTACCAATTATAGATACAATCGAGCGCGCCATTGCCCATACGCCTGCTGAGTTTGCTGACAGCCCTTGGGCGCAGGGCATTGCAGGACTCGCTAAAAATCTCGACAAATCATTGGGCGAATTGGGTTTGGTGCGAATCCAGGCCACGCCCGGCACGCCGTTCGACCCAGCCCACCACGAAGCTGTCATGATGGACGAGGATGCCCAAGGCGACCACGAAGTTATCGCCGAAGAACTCCGTCCTGGCTACACTATGGCTGGCGCCGTCGTACGTCCCAGCATGGTCAAAGTCACCAGAAAGTAGTCGTTTGTTCAAATAGTTATGGAGAGCGCGCCGCCAGCGGCAATAGCTGGCGGCGCATGTTCTCTGTTACGCTCGGATCATGATGACGTTATCCCCGTTGAGGTCCAGCATGATGACGGCACTAAGGCCGCCAGCACCTGGAATGTCCATACTGTCAACCCAACCCTGGGCCTTGAACCTATTGCCGCTAGGGTTTCCGAACAGTCGGGGGCCGCGCAACACCGTTGAGGGCCATACGTTGCCATGATTGTTGACGGGAACGCGACAGTCATTGAGCGTCGGTCCCACGTAGCAGTGTAGGCCGGGCCGTGCGTCGCCAACCTTTTCGGCCCATCCCAGATTGTAATGCATGGCGTGGACAGTAAAAAACACATACCACAGTCCGCCATGGCGGATTACTTGCGGCACCTCCATTTCGGAATACCGGTCGCTGCCATCTACCAGTGGTGGCAACATTGCCCAGTCGGTCAACTCATCGTTTATGGCTACCGCATGACCGATGCAGGCGTTATGCGGCGCCGGCACATCGGCGAGACGCGCCGCAAAAGCGACGTGCAACCGGCCGTCGTCACCGATAAATGGCGCCGGGTCACGGAAGATGGGGCCGAACCCACATTCATCTTTTTCGGCCATACGGTATGGCGGCGCTGGTTGCAAAATTGGCGCCTCTAACCGTTGCCAATCGCGTAGATCCGCATTCGTCGACCTGGCCAGCCCGATACGTTGTTGCCAGAGATATTCGCCCGTGTAGTGGAGACCAGTGTAAAACAACAGGTGATTGGTAAGGGTGAGCGACAATACGCCGACACCCCAAATAGCTTGGTCGAAGTTGCTCGGCCGGCCAGACAAGGCTGCTGCGCTGTCACTCACCCAGCCGTCGTAGGTACGCTTTGCATGGCCGAGACTGCTGTAAAAATGCCGTTCACCGGGTGCCACACTACGGTCCGCTTGCAAGTAAAATGCATGTTGTGGCGTGGCAAGGGCGCCGGGCCCCGAGGGGAAAACGACATCCCACACGTAACGGTCAGTCAGGTCTAGGCTTCCGCTAAACACGAGACGACCTCCAGAAGTAACAAGAACGACCAGGGCAGGCACCCTAGTAAGTGCATAGTGACATAAAAAGGAATGTAGGTCAAAAACGACTAGCACTCTTGACGCGCGAGTGCTAATTTTTTATGCTAGAATTATATTAGCAATCAATGCGAGAGATTGCTAAAATTGAAACTAACCAATTGCTATTTATAACCCCAAAAGGAGGACAACTAATGGGTAAAATCATCGGCATCGACCTCGGTACCACTAACAGCGCTGTGGCGTATATGATCGCCGGCAAACCAGAAGTAATCGCAAACGCCGAAGGCAACCGCACCACCCCAAGTGTTGTAGCCGTCAACAAAAACGGCGAGCGCTTGGTCGGCCAGGTGGCCCAGCGCCAGCGTGTGACCAACGCTAAAAACACCATTTACGGCGTAAAGCGTTTAATCGGCCGCAAGTTTAGCGACCAAGAAGTTCAAAAAGATTTGGACTTAATGCCCTACGAAATCATCAAAAACGGCGACAGCGTTAAGGTCAAAATGGGCGACAAAGATTACAGCCCCGAAGAAGTCAGCGCCATGATCTTAAGCAAACTTAAGGCAGACGCCGAAGCCTTTTTAGGTGAAAAGGTAACCGAAGCCGTCATCACCGTGCCCGCCTACTTTGACGACAGCCAGCGCCAAGCTACCAAAGACGCTGGTAAAATCGCCGGGCTCGAAGTCAAGCGCATTATTAACGAACCAACCGCCGCCGCGCTTGCTTATGGCCTCGAAAAAAAGAAGGAAGAAAAAATCGCCGTCTTTGACCTTGGTGGCGGTACATTTGACGTATCTATTTTGGAACTCGGCGATGGCGTTTTTGAAGTCAAAAGCACCAACGGTGACACTCACCTTGGCGGCGAAGACTTTGACAACCGCATTATGAACTTCTTTATTGACGAGTTCAAAAAAGAACACGGCGTTGACCTTAAAGCCGACAACGCCGCCAAGCAGCGCCTAAAAGACGAAGCCGAAAAAGCTAAAAAAGAACTCAGCAGCACAACCGAAGTTGATATTAACTTGCCGTTTTTGACTGCCGACGTAGACGGGCCGAAGCATTTCGAAATGAAGCTGACGCGCGCCAAGCTCGAAGAACTGGTTGCTGATTTAATCGACAAAACCGCCGACCCCTGCGAAAAAGCGCTTAAAGACGCTGGCCTGCAGGCAAGTGACATCGACGAAATCGTTTTGGTTGGCGGTATGACCCGCATGCCAGCCGTCGTCGAAAAAGTCAAAAAAATCTTTGGCAAAGACCCGCTTAAAGGGGTGAACCCAGATGAAGTTGTGGCCATTGGTGCTGCAATCCAAGGTGGCGTTTTGGCTGGCGACGTTAAAGACGTGCTGCTGCTTGACGTAACTCCGCTGAGCCTTGGCATCGAAACTATGGGCGGTGTTATGACCAAGCTTATTGAGCGCAACACCACCATTCCAACCAGCAAATCGGAGACATTTAGCACCGCCGCCGACAACCAACCGCAGGTCGAAATCCGCGTGTTGCAAGGTGAGCGCCAAATGGCAAACGACAACAAAGAGCTTGGTATTTTCCAGCTTGGCGGTATTGCCCCGGCGCCGCGTGGTGTGCCACAAATTGAAGTCACCTTTAACCTCGACGCCAACGGTATTTTGCATGTTGCCGCTAAAGACAAGGGCACCGGCAAAGAGCAAAGCATTACCATCAGTAACAGTGGTAACTTGAGCAAAGATGACATCGAAAAAGCTCAAAAAGAAGCCGAAATGCACGCCGACGAAGACAAGCAAAAGCGTGACGCTGCCGAGGCCAAAAACATGCTGGCCCAGGCAATCTACCAGGCCGAAAAAATGCCCGACGAATTTAAAGACAAAATCAGCGATGACGACAAAAAGGT
>DATIJQ010000029.1:0-34573 GCA_035478375.1 Saccharimonas sp. (SeqCode)
AACCGCCGCGCAGGCGGTTCCGGGTCGCCATGTTACAGCGTTTGGCTCAGGTTGTGAGCCGCAGGAAGTGCGCGATCTCGATCATGCCACTCCGCACGAGCTTTTCTGGCTCTGCCGCGGGGTGAGGCATCGGGGCGAGACCGTAGACGGTGAGCGTTGGCGTTTCGTCCATGCCCAGCACCTTGCGGCGTGCGGCTTCGAGCTCATGCAGCGTTCGTTCTGCCTGACCAATGATGCGGCGCCCTTCCACCGCGCCCGACACAACCACGATGTCGCAGCCGAAAGGCGGTTTTGCCCACTCGTACCAGGCAGTGAAGCTGGAGGTGGTAGTGGGGCGGTTGAGCTCCCGGGCGTTCGGTACGTCCTTCAGGACCAACGTGCCGTTCGAGTTTTTGAGCATCCCGTTTTCGAGGAACACGTGCAGGACGCCGCCTGCAACTTCGAGTGCAGCCAGAATGCCCAGTAGCTGTTCGTTACCGACCGGATCGTCTTGCGCGAGTTGGTTGGTGTAGTAGGGATGACCGGACACGTACGGCGCATCGTTTTCGATGTGTCGCATAATGCCTGGCACGTCGCCGTCCTTCTGGTCGGAACGCCGTCGGCTTGTACTGAACAGGCAGTCGGCGTTCCTGATGCCAAGAGCCGTCAGAGCTTCGAGCATGCTGCCGTAACTGCCGCCAGCAACGACCACACGGTAGGGCTTGAGGTCGGCTGGCGGTGCGATCGGCTCAAACAGACCCATATCCCCCAACAGGTCTAACGCCTTGTTCATTGCCGCTCTTGACAGCTCGATCGGGCGTGACTCCCGCAAGAAGTACTTGGCGCTGAAATCGGTCGTGCTGAGGTTCTTGTCTATCTGGCCGGCATCACTGTCGTCGCAGTAATGCTCCTTAAAAAGGTCGACCAGTGCAGTAACCTGAATGAGGTTAGCTGATAGGAACCTGAACGGATCGAAATTCACTGACCTTGCCAAAACAGCTCCTCACTTCGCTGTAGCATAGGGACGATCTATTATAAAATTTATTTATAAAAAATGCAAACGCTTGCATAAAAACAAAACATTGTTAATTATATAAAGATGAGCAATCGCTCATGTGGACACGAGGGAGACGATATAGAGCGATAGAGCCCTGGTACATTCGACTCTGGGTAGGCGGCGGTGGCAAGCTGTGCATGCAGCCACCTCCGCCGCTAGTAACGAAAGGTCTAACGCCTCCTGACGAGACGAAAACAGCTAACAATGCTGCAAAATCGTCTGGTCGGTCGTCATATCGTTTCACTTAGGGGCTCCTTTACCGCACGCATGGGGGAGGCCGGCAACCTCGGCCTCCCCCATGTAACTTATCTGTTATTATAAAAGTATGAGCAATTTTTCTTTTGACATTATTAGCGATTATAACCTCGCCGAAATCATCAACGCCATTGACCAAACCAAGCGCGAACTCGGCAACCGATACGACCTAAAAGGCACCAGCGCCAGCTTAGAATTTAGCAGTAACGACAAAACCGGGCTTACCGTCGTGGGCGACAACCAGTACGCTATCGATGCCATTTTAGATGTTGTGCGCAAAAAAATTGCCACACGTGGCGTCAGTCAAAAAGTGCTCGACACAAGCAAAACGCCAGTAGTCAGCAACCTAAAAACAACGTTGGATGTACCATTTAAAAAAGGGCTTGACCAAGAAAAGGCTAAAAAGGTGACGGGTCTTATTCGGGAACATTTTCCTAAACTTAAAAGCCAAATCCAAGGTGTCGAAGTCCGCGTGACCGGCCCCAAAAAGGACGAGCTACAGGCGGTGATGCAACTGCTTAAAGAACAAGATTTTGACTTTCCGCTTGAGTTTACAAACTACCGTTAAAATTGTATAATTAGAGCGCATCTACCACACATAGGGAGAGGTGGCAAAAATGCGCGCTGTACGCGTTGTCATTATTGCGATTGTCGCTGCTGTGATGTTGACGGCGTGCGGCATGCAAAATCTGCGCTTCACGTTGCCGAATTACGGCAAAGACACGCCGACCACAGCCCAGCAAGCGCCGCTGATCGACAGGCAACTGTCGCAAGAAATCAGCAGTGGGAGCGTCTTCCCCCAAACGACTAGTTTGAGGGTTGAGCCTGCCACAAGCATCAACAGCTTGTTACCCATCATTGGTGGCTGGGACCCAAAGGGTGCCGGCGGCGCGTGGTACCAATATTTACGCAAATTGGGTGACAGCCGCGCCGGGACTGCACCAAGCATCGCGCCTTTGTACGAAATGACGTCGCCAGACCAACGGCCGTCCCAAGTCTGCCTGACGCAAAAACATGATGACACCGCCGCACTGCGCTTTCCGGCAATTTGTGTCGAGCAAGAAAGCGACAAAATCGACCAAGCCAAGATCATGGTGCCCTACGGGTTCCAAGGCAAGGTCGATAGCCTCGCGCTCGGTACTAACAGCCCAGTGCTCAAGGCGATGGTCACCAGTCTGCTGTACGCCGAGTATCTGCGGCAAGAATTACCGCAGAATGCCAAAATGTACTGGCCGGCAACGACTCTCAATGCCGGGCTGGACGACTGTGTTGCCGGTATCACGTTGCGTGCGCTTGTGCCGGCAGGCATGGACGACCAAGTGCGGAGCGCGTTCGATGCGCTGAGCGACCTGGATGCGTTCGCCGACCCGTTGTTGTCTGACTACGCGCTGCTTGGCTACCAAACCGGCGACATGCGGCAGTGTGTGTAGGTGCGCTGGCGGGGCTCCTTGTGAGTTCCGCCGGTTCGCCCCTTGCGTTTTAATGCAAAAATTGCTTTAATATAATCATTATGCTTTTCTTATCGACCAGTAGGGCAAGCAGGAATATAATACAGACACAATGCCACGCAAAAAACGACGTTCAATCAAAAAACCACCCGCACCACAGCACGCTTTGCCAGAGGGTTTTTGGCAGCAGGCAACTGCGGTTGTTTTAGTTGTTTTAGGCATTTTAATTTTGCTAGCCATGCTTGGCACCGGTGGCCCAATTTTAGAGTGGTTGCACAAAGCGCTGCTGGCGTTAGTCGGCTGGGTTATCTTTTTGCTGCCGGCAATTATGGTCTACATTGCAGTGGCAATTTTTAGAGCAGAAGAAAACCGTCTGCCAGTAGTCGTCATTATAGCTACGCTGTTGTTTATTACCGAAATGGCCGCACTTATGCAGTTGTTTACAATTGACCCGCAGGTGTTTACGCAATTGGGCGGTGGGTTCTTGGGTTACTCAATCGACAAAGTATTATTGACCATGTTGGATATTAAAACCGCCGGCTTCATTTTGGTAGTGCTCGCGTTTATTACCAGTTTGTTCGTGCTTAAACTGTCGCCGCTCGATGTTATTAAATGGTTTGGCAATGTCTTTAAGCGCGAAGTTTCGACCGACGAGCACAACCGCGAAGTCGCCGAAAAGGCCGCCCAGTTCGACAAAAAAGCCAGCAGCATTGGCGAGCTTAAGCTGAACGAAGGAGTGCCAACAATTTCTGGTAAACAAGCTGGTAACTTTAAAAACAGTTTCGAAAAACAATCGCCGGCCGAAGCACAAAGTGCACTTACCAGTACAACTGATCCAGATTGGCAAGGGCCGAGCCTTGATCTGTTAGAGAAAAAGCAATCGCCAGCCGACGCCGGCGACGTCAAGCACAATGCCCAAGTTATCCATGATACGCTTGGCGAATTCAATATTGACGTCGAAATGGAAGGCGCTAACATTGGGCCAAAAGTCACTCAGTACACCTTAAAACCACCGGCGGGTGTAAAGTTGACGCGCATTACGGCGCTGGAGACGAACATTTCGCTTAACTTGGCCGCCTCGGCAATTCGTATCGAGGCGCCGATTCCTGGCCAGCGCGCTGTTGGTATTGAAGTGCCAAATGTGAGGGCTGCCGATGTGCGTTTGTATGGCGTGCTTGATTCGCCGCAGTGGCAAGCGGCACACTCGACCCTTAACTTTGCCATTGGTCGCGACATTGCCGGCGAAGCGGTAGTGGGCGAGCTGGCCAAGATGCCCCACCTTTTAATCGCCGGTGCCACTGGTTCTGGTAAGTCAGTTATGATTAACACTTTGCTGACGAGCTTGTTGTATCGCAACAGTCCGGCAGATCTCAAGCTTATTTTGGTTGACCCAAAGCAGGTAGAGCTCACGCCGTATAACGACATTCCGCACCTGTTAACCCCAGTTATTGTCGAGCCCGAAAAATGTATTAGCGCACTAAAATGGGCCGTCAACGAAATGGAACGCCGCTACAGTTTGCTGGCCGAAGAAAAAGTCCGCGACATAAGCAGCTACAACGACCGCAAAAAAGCCGACGGCGAAGCCATGCCGTACATTGTTATTGTCATCGACGAGTTAGCTGACCTTATGATGCTTGCCGCCCGCGACGTCGAAGCCTTAATTGTGCGCCTTGCCCAAAAAGCCCGCGCCGTTGGCGTACACTTAGTGCTAGCCACGCAGCGCCCGTCGGTTGACGTTATTACCGGTTTGATCAAAGCTAACGTGCCCGCACGCATTGCCTTTACCGTTGCAAGCCAAATTGACAGCCGCACTATTATTGACCAAATGGGTGCCGAAAAGTTGCTCGGCCAAGGTGACATGTTATTGCTAACGCCACAAATGAATAAGCCAAAACGCGTGCAAGGCGCGTGGGTAACCGATGACGAAGTAGTTAAAGTGACCGACCACTTGCGTATGCAACGTCCGCCGCAATACGACGACGAGATTATTGCTCAACCCGTGCAACTCGGCGGCAAAGGCAGCGTGGTCATGGATTACGACGGCGGTGGCGACGACGACATGTACAAAGACGCTGTGCGCTGCGTTATAGAAAGCGGCAAAGCCAGCGCCAGCCTGCTGCAGCGCCGGTTGCGCGTTGGCTACGCTCGCGCCGCGCGGTTGATCGAAACTATGGAAGAGCAGGGTATTATTGGCCCAGCCGATGGCGCCCGCCCGCGCGATGTTTTAGTCAGCAGCCTCGATGACGTCATGGGCAATCCGGGCGACGCTGAGTAGAGAGCGGGCGACGCCACCTCTGCAATAAACCGCGCTACGCCGCTACCCAGTTTGTCCCGTCCGATACGTATCGCTGTGATGAATTATCGGCCACAGTTGTAGGCGCATGTATACTGCCGCCAGCAGTCGCAATGGTAATTGTGTTGCCGGTGCCTGCTTTTGACACGGTAATGGTGCGACCTGGGTTTGCTGATGGATGGGTGTTGTCTGGTGCGGGCAGCGTTACAGTTGCGTTGCTGCTTGGGGTCACAATAACAACTTGGTCGTCGGTGCCAACGGTGTAATCGCCACTGACTTTGGCGACTTGCTGTGTTTTTTCGTCGAGCCAAACTGATTGGCTGCTCGAAAAATACCAAGATTCCGATGCCTGATTGCCCGCGCGATTATTGACACAGCGGATCGGTGTGCCGTTTTCGCCAATAAGTCGGCGTTGAATACTAGATGCTGGTGCATAATTGTCACGAATTTCTACGGGCATAGCAGTGGCAAAACCACCATTCACCAAAATACCGTCATCGGTATTGTCTGCACAAATGTTATTGGCAATTAGGAAATAAGGGTTAGCTTGCACTATTGTGCCAGTAGCGTTAATGCTAATGCCCGATGCCGTGCCACCCCAGCCGTTACTACTAACGTAATTGTTTTTAATGATTGCTGGCACAACCACATCAATACCTTTGTCGCGGTTGTGGTTAACCGTGTTGCCATCAATAATAAACGGTCCGTAGGCGTTAATGTTGTTCCATAGGGCAATGCCAACGTTTTGGTTATTGTTAATTGTATTGTTTTTTATAAGCAAATCGTAACAGTTTGGTCCATTTGTAACACCTTGAAAATTGCCGTACGTAAGGTTAGCCGCAATGGTAACATTACGGCTATATTGCACAAAAACGCCGCAGGTTTCTATGCCGTACTGGTCATGAAAATTATTAGCTGCGCATACGTTGCCTTGAATAATGATATCAGTGCTGTACTGTACAAAAGGTCCAGCGGCTTGGTAAGTCCAGTTACTGTCAGAGGTCGCTGTTGATGGTGGCGTGGCACTGGTGAATGTGGCGGCGGCAAAAACGTTGCCATTGTAATAGACCATGTCTCCGGGAGTGTAGGCGTCGTGGGAATCCCAGTCTGCGGGCTGACCTTCGATCGTTTGGTCGACCTTAATGCCTTGCGATAAGTTACTTGTGCAGACGTTATCACTAATAGTGACGTGGCGGCAGCCTTCGAGCCCAATGCCGTTGCCTTCGGTACTAACAGTATTACCAAACCCGCGGCACACATTGCCGGTAATGGTAATGTATTGCCCGCGCAAAAATTGTATGCCCGAATATTGGTTAGCTGTGGTAATGGGGCCTTTGCCCAGCACAATATTATTGCTCACAGTTACGTTGCGGCAGGTGCCGCGCGCGGCGTGGTTAACGCGGGCATTAATTTGGTTGTCACGACCGTTGTAAATGTAGTTGGCCTCAATAATCATGCCATCGACATTATCTGGTGCAATATTCCCATAATAGGCATCGTGGATCCAACAGTGGTCAACGGTGATATTTTTACTAGGCGAACCCACACCGCCAGTAATGTACACACCATTGTAGGTGACATATATGTTAGCGCCGTCTTGAGCACTTGTTACGTAGTTGGCTATAACGTCATCTTTTTGGGCGTCGATGCGTAGATTGGTAATACGCACGTTTTGGGCCGCGTTTATAGCAACAACATTTACTAAGTTATTGCCGGTTTTGCGTTGCAATACGCTGTCGTAGCCTTCGCCAAGTACGGTGCAATTTGATGGCACATTCAGCGATTGGTCAACAAGATACGTGCCGCGCGGAATAAACACTGTTGCGCCGCCTGCGCCCTGCGCCGCTTGTAAGGCAGTATTAATAGCTGCGGCATCGTTGGTATTGCCATCGCCGATTGCGCCAAAATTTTTAACGTTAAGTGATAAATTATTACTATTTACGGCATTATCTAGAATTGTTTGTAGATTAGTTGTTAAATCCGTTTTAGGGATGCCGCTGGCTGGTTTTTGGTAGGCGCTGGCAATTTGGGCAAGTTTGGTCTGAGTAGGAGAGTCGAGGTCTGCCGTTGGAATACCGTTGCCCGGTTTCTTATAAAACGTACCGTCGGTACGCAGTTTTAAACTGCCATCGCTGTTGTGCTCGGCGTTTAAAAAGTCATTTAATATATCGCCCCAACTGCCCTCATCTTTGCCGGGTTGTGGTAAACGGGTCATTTGTATAGTCCTCCTTAATTTTTGCCAACACTAATAGAGCCCCTGTGCGTTTTACCGCGCAAAGTTAAAAATTACCTAGACAGGCGTTAACTCCATTAATTTGTAGGCCAGGTAACATAGTAGCCGGAGTTCCCTCAAAAAACAATGCTTTTGCTTATTCACATGCGTAGAATATACGTAGTAAGAGGTGAAAGCGGTTGCAAAAAATTTGTATTTATTTTACAATTAATAAATGAAGCAGTAGGCCCGCATTTTACGCGGCCTATTGTTTTGTGTTGTTCACAATTTGAATAGTTTTTGACCCTACGAGTTTTAGGGAAGTGTGTTGAGAAAACTGGGGGCGCTTATTGCGCCCGTAGAGCAGCCGCTGGTCTTTGCGATCATCGGACTTGCTTGCCTTGGTTTGCAGATGGTGTACACAGAAGGCATAGTGGTGTTTTTGCACTTGCCGGCGTGGTTCGCCAACGTGGTGGCTTTTTTACTGTCGGCGGTTTGCAACTACGTGTTGCAGCGTCGTTTCACTTTCAAAAAAATCAACAAGAGCTGGCTCGCTGGCCTTGCGGGTTTTTTGGGTGCGGCAACCGTTGCCTTGGCGGTCAATGAAGCTGCGTTTTTGCTGTTCCACGACCGTTTGTTGTGGGGCTTGTTTTGGACGCAGTTCGTCGCTGGCATATGTAGCACCGGCGTGAGTTTTACGCTGAACAAGTTTGTCTTTTTGAAGCCCAAGCCGCAGACCGTGGAGGCGTGACATGACCGCAGTGCTGGAGCAGTACGAGCAGGAGCTGACCCCCGACATCGCCAACGTTCGCGCGTTGGTGCAGGGGATGAGGCTGGTGTTCTTTTTGCCGGCGTACAACGAAGAGGAAAACATCGAAAGAGTTGTCACTGGGCTGCGCGAGTACTTGCTGCAGCTGGATTTCCTTCAGTTCCACATCGTCATCGTTAACGATGGGAGCCGGGATGCTACTGGCGCCATCGCTGACACGCTGGAGCGGAGTTACCCCGAAATCGGCGTCATCCACCACAACCCCAACCGGGGCTACGGTGGTGCGCTGATCAGTGGTTTTAAGTCTGCTGCTCAGTCCGGGTGGGACATCTGGGCATTCTTTGATGGTGACGGTCAATTTGGCGTCGACAGCGTCGGTACGGTTTTGCACAAGTTGTGCGAGAGCGACGCCGATATGGTGGTGGGTCGACGTATCGGTCGCAAGGACGCGGACAGTAAGTTCCGCTTTTTGCTTGGCCGAGCCTGGCATTTCGTTAGCAAAGCGCTCATGGGTCGCGGTCCCAACGGACAGCCCCTATTGAGCGTCATGGACGTGGACTGCGGTATTAAGGCAGGGTACAACAAGCCGCTCGCCGACATCGTCGATTCGTTCGGCGGTAAAGCGGCGGCGGTGTCGCCCGAGCTCATTGCCCGCGCCAACCTGGCCGGGCACCGCATTGGCGAGGTGGGTGTGACACACCTGCCGCGTTTGGCCGGTGAAAGCACCGGCGACAAGCCCATGGTTATGCTCAAGTCGGCGATCAGTATCGCCGAGCTCAGTCTCAGATTGAGACTCCAGCGCCGGGGCGCCAAGCGTTTGCTGGGTGCTGTCGGTTTGTTGCTGTTGTTCGTCGCCATTTTTGCAACTGTGGGAAGGAAGCACGGTGTCCGCTAACATCGCGCAGCACCGTGTACCGGTGTCCATGCGTAAGTATGATTACATCGGTTGGTTTGTTGCCACCGGTGCGTTCGTTGCTTCGGTGATCGCTTTTGCGGTTACTCTAGCAAGCGGCACCATGCTGGCGTACTCCGACGCGATTTCGCACATGGAGATCGCCCGTCGCGTTGTCGCCGGCAGCGAGCCCGACCTGGCCCAGCTGGGTGGGGTGTGGCTGCCGTTGCCGCATGTGCTCATGCTGCCGTTTGTGTGGATCGACCCGTTGTACCAGAGCGGCATTGCCGACGCCATTGTTTCGATGGCGGCGTTTGTGCTGTCGTGCTGGTTGCTCTACAAGATTGGCAAGCAGCTCACCGCCAGCAAGTTGGCTGGGGTGGCTGCGGCGGTGGTGTTCGGACTGAACGTCAACGTCTTGTACATGCAGTCAACGCCGATGACCGAGTTGCTGCTGTTCGTCACGCTGCTGCTGGTGGTTTACTGCCTGCAGTTGTGGGTCGATCGGCGGCGCTACGTTTATTTGGCGGGCGCTGGTGTGGCAGGTATCGCTTCTGCACTGACGCGCTACGAGAGCTGGATAATTCTGGCAGTTCTCGGCGTGATTGCGGTGGTGGTGGCCTGGCAGCAAAGCGTTACGATTCATTCGATGGGCGCGCGCACTCGGTACGCCAGGGACCGCATTATCTTTTTTGGTGGGCTGTTAGTAATTAGCCCGCTGTTTTGGGTGGTGTGGAACTGGGCGTTGTTCGGGGACGCGTTTGCGTTCCAGGACGGTGAGTACGCCAAGCCCAGCCTGTGGCTCAGCAACCACGAACCGGCGATTGGCAACCTGGCCCTCTCGGCCAAGGTGTACACGCTGGCGGTGTTGCACAACATTCCGTTGCCTTTGGTGGTGATGGCGTGTGTCGGCGTAGTGCTGTTTGTGATCAAGGAAATGGTGATTGGCAGGTTTGCGGCGCGGTCGTTGATCGCACCGAGCCTGCTCGTCATCGTGCCGTTCTTCATTGCTGCGCTGTACACGGGTCAGCGACCGTTGCACGTGATGGAGGTCAACCAAGACCTGTACAACACGCGCTTTGGCCTGATTGTCATCTTGCCGGTGGCAATTTTTGCCGGGTACTTGGTGAGTTACTTCAAGTACACTGTGCTGCGCAGCGTGGTGTGCACCGCCGTTGTGGTTGCAACCCTGGTTACCAGCGGTTTGTGGCTACAAAGCGGCGACATCGTTGCCTTGCGTGACCCGCAGCTGGCACTGGCAAGCTCCAACGACACCGACGAGTTCGCTGCCGCCGACTTCCTCAAGGCTCACTACGACAGTGGTGATATCTTGATGGAGGGCTTTGGCAACGAGCGGATTACGTTCGCGCTACCCTCGCAACACGAGATTTACGAAGGTACGAATAACGCCAACCGCTGGAACCTGTCGCTGGCGCACCCGGCTGCCCACAACATCAAGTGGGTGGTTACCCGATGCAACCCGCAAAGCAGTGACAAGGTGTGCAAGCAAATCGTTGCCCACCCCGACACTGTCGACGGATTTACCCTGGTCTACAACCAGCGCAACTACCGCGTGTACAAACTGACGAACGGCTGAGGACGATGAAATTCACAAAGCGGGCAACCGCCGAGGTGTTTTTGAGCCTCGGCCAAAAGATCGGCCTGGCGGTAATCGCCGCCTTGGCCATCGCAGCCGCCGTGCTGTGGGGGCCGGGCATTTTGCCGCGGATCGCAAGCGGTATCGTCGTCGTGTTTTACCTCTGTTTTGTTCTGCTCAAGCTGGTCACCTTTGGTGCGGGCGCGTTTTACCGTCCTGCCAAAATAATGCCGGCGAGTATGAGCGATCCGAACCTCCCCAGCTACAGCGTCCTGGTGCCTATGTACAAGGAGACTGCTGAGGGGTTCGAGAAGTTGCTCAAGAGCCTCGACGGGCTGGAGTACCCCAAGCAACTGTTGCAAGTGCTTTTGATTTTGGAAGAGAAGGACGAGACGACCATTGCCATGGTCAGGTCGTTCCAACTTCCGTTTTACGTTGAGCCGGTCATCGTGCCCAATTGTGGTCCGACGACCAAGCCCAAGGCATGCGACTACGCCATGTTGAAGGTGACGGGCGACCGGTTGGTTATCTTTGATTTCGAAGACCGTCCGGAACGTCTGCACCTCCTCAAGGCCGTCGCCGCCATGGACGCCGAGCACGCCTGCGACCCGCGGGTTGTGTGCGTGCAGGGCCAGCTCATGTTTTGGAACCCGCGCAAGGGGGCGGCTCCGTTTTATTTTGCGGAGTATGTGGTGCATTTCAGGTGGATGCTGGCCGGTTTGGCCCGCCTCGGCCTTGTCACCCCGCTCGGCGGCACCAGCAATCATTTCCTGACCAGCGCGTTGCGGAAGGTCGCCAGTGTGTACCCGGAACTGATGTTCCGGCACAACGGCAGCGATGTGCGGATGCCCAACGTTTGGGATCCGTTCAACGTTACCGAGGACGCTGACCTGGGCGCACGCCTTGCCCGTTTGGACATGCTGGTGAAGATGTGCAATGCACTCACGCTCGAGGAGGCGCCGCACAGCTTCAAAACTGCGCTCAACCAGCGCAGCCGGTGGCTCAAGGGCTACGCGCAGACTGCGCTGGTGCAAATGCGGCGGTTTGGGCAGTCCATTCGCCAGATGGGGCTAGTACGATACATCGTGTTCAACCTGTTCGTGGGTGGGACGCCGGTGTCACTGTTGCTGAACCCACTGGTGTGGGGCACGACCGTGCTGTACATTGCGGCGCGAATCAACCACTGGCAGGGTACTGCGGACTACATCGAAAGTCTGTTCCCCGGTCCGCTGTACTACATCGCCATGACGGTTGCAATTGGCAACGTGGTGTTCTTTTTCCAGATGCTGGCGGCAGTGTTGCACCAGCAAGAAAACGACGCAGCGGAAGTGCCACAACCGGTGCGCGAGGCGCAATATGGCCTCGTGCTGCCACTGGTGGCGACGCCGTGGTGGTGGCTGTTTACGGCACTGCCGGCGACCAAGGCGATGTTCGAACTGTCGGTGCCAGGTCTGCGCTCCCATTGGAGCAAGACCATGCATGGCGGTTCGGTTGGCCAAGAGACTGCTATGCTGGAAGGTGCCGCGCAAGCGTTGCCCCCAGGGCAGCTCCGAGTTGACCCGACGTTGCAACAGCGTCACCGCGACGAAGTCTAGTCAAAAACTGATCTTGTGAGCACCACAGCCGCGGGTGTGGGGCAATCCCTCACACCCGTGGCGCTCACAACTACGCATCTCATTATGGTATAAAATTTGTGGCTTGATGAGATAGGTAGTTGTTTTATTATTCCTTTTATGTTATGGTAGTGATCTACTGGACCAAAGTGGTCCGGTTTTTGGTAGGCAAGGGAGAAATAGATGTCGGTTCTCATGCCGAACACGCGCCTCGTCACTGACACTTGGGGACCGGGCGGTCGCCGGCGCTACCGTGCCCAGAGGGCTTCGCGGCCGTCGGTGCCGACCGAGTCGGTGACGACACGGGAGCTCAGCAAGGGCGACCAGGTGCTCAACGCCAGCGGTGAGGTCGTGACCTTCGAGGCCGTCGTCGTGCACGACGGCTTCAGGCGGGAGACCCTGCCCCCGAGCACGGACGACTACTTCCAGGTCACGGTCATGCTGAAGCGCAACGACAACAACGAGTACGGCCAGCTGGCGTTGCCCACGGACAAGTGGAAGCGCCTGTTGCAATCGACAGCCTGACAAGTGTCTGCAATCTGGTGGCGGCGGTCCTGACGTCATGCTTCAGGGCCGCCGCGCCTGCCTACCAATTGCTTCCAAAGATGTGTATCTTTGCTGATGAGTCGAAAACGACGAAAAGCAAACAAGTTGCCCCTTTTAAAAATTTATAGTATAATCAATCTGTTAAACTAACCGCGTCCAACAAAAGTTGTACGCATCCAGCCTGAGAGTTGGATTCCGTGGGAGGACCTATGAAACGCGACTACGAACTCGTAGTACTGCTTCACCCAGATCTCGAAATTGATCTAGAGAAGCCACTTGCCAAAGTTCGGCAAATCATTGCCGACAACAAAGGCGACATCACCAAAGAAGATAGCTGGGGTAAACGCAAACTTGCTTACCGCATTAACGGCGAAGACTTTGCCATGTACACGTACTTCGAAGTTGCCTTGCCAGCCGAAACAGTCAAAAAACTGCAAAGCACGCTCAACATCACCGACGAAGTTCTGCGCTACTTGCTGACTGCAGTCGACACCAAAATGCGCGCCGCCCAGGCCGAAGCCGAAGCAAAAGCCAAAGAGCAAGAAACCAGCGACGAAACCAAAGAAGAAGCGTAATCTTACAACAAGAGGGGAACAGGGGTATGAGTAAAAGTATCAACCAAGTCATTTTAATGGGTAATCTGACGCGCGATCCAGAGTTGCGCACCACCCCAGGCGGCCAAAGCGTTTGCAGCTTTGGCATGGCCATCAACCGCACATGGCAAGACCAAGGCGGCCAGGCACAAGAAGCTGTCGACTTTTTTGACATCACCGCTTGGGGTAAATTGGGCGAATTGGTCAACCAATATCTTAGCAAAGGCCGCAAATGCCTGGTGCAAGGTCGCCTGAGCTACCGCGCCTGGGAAAAAGACGGCCAAAAGCACAGTAAGGTAGAGGTTATTGCCAGCGATGTTACCTTTTTGGACGGTGGTGGCGCCGGAGCAGGCGATAGTGGGAGCGCCCAAAGCGCACCGCGCCGCAATGCACCGGCCAAAACCAACGACGCACCGGTAGAAGACATCGACGACAAACCAATCGACCTCAGTGAAATCCCATTCTAATTTAGAAAGAACCACACCATGAAACGTTTTAAAAACGACGTAAAATATTTTGACTACAAAGACGTAAAACAATTGCAGCGCTTTGTAAACGTGTATGGCCAAATCGAGCCACGCACTAAAACAGGCCTCAGCCAAAAACAACAATCGCAGCTCGCGACCGCTATTAAGCGCGCTCGTCACTTGGCGCTATTGCCATTTGTTGCCAACAACTAACAGGGGTTAAGCCATGTTTGGAATTACCGACTTAAAAAAGGGCGTTTTAATCCAGTTGGACGGCAAACCGTACCGAGTTATTGAATATTCGCAAAAAGTGATGGGCCGCGGCGGTTCGATTGTAAACGTGCGGCTTAAAGGGTTGCTCGACGGCGCCGTTATCCCCAAAACCTTTAAGGGTTCAGATAAATTAGAGCCGGCCAACGTCGAAAACCGCAGCGTACAATATTTGTACAACGACGGCAGCACGTATTACTTTATGGACGGCGCCACGTTCGAACAGTTCGAGCTAGGCACTGACATGCTAGAAGACGCCAAACCCTACTTAAAAGAGGGCAATGACGTCAACCTGCAATTCTTTGACGGCAAAGTTATTAACGTTGAGCTGCCAAACAGCCTCTACCTAGAAGTAACCTATGCCGAAAACGTCGTCAAAGGTGACACAACCAGCAGCGTACTTAAAGATGCCACGCTCGAAACCGGCTTAACGGTAAAAGTGCCCGCGTTTATAAAAGTGGGCGACATTATTAAAGTAGATACGCGCACTGGCGATTACCTCGAGCGCAAAAAATAGTATACGCAAGTTTTTTAAGTGGCGGCCGTGGCAGGTACCACGGCCGTCGCTTCGTTGTGGGATAAATTACGAGCCAGTTGGGAGTTGTTCACTTTGGGTTTTCACTTCTGTTATGACTTGGCGCGCTTGCTCGAGCACCTGCTGCGCCGCCTCGCGATCCGCTCTCAGTTGAGTGTGCTGAAGTGCTAACAACCAAGTAGTTATTTGCTTCTTGTGAAACGTTGCATTTGGCATCCATGGCGCGATTTGCGTTCCTAGGCACACTTGCATGGCCCGCGTTAGAGTCTCCATTCGCGCGTGTCCTGCTTGCCCCGCCTCATCTGGAATGAGTGGTAGGAACAGCAGTTTGAAGTAGTGGTGTCCTCTCTTAGGTGCTTGGTCGTAAAAGACTTCGTCAAGGAGACCGGCTTGCGCCAAAAAACGCAGCAACATCGCAAACCAAAAGGGGCAGCACGTGCATGACATAATTGTCTGGATCAAGCACTTCCTCTGCCGAAAGGTAGCAAGGAGTTGCCCGATCCTTTATGTTAAAATCACAGATGATTTTTATGGCAGCCCTCCGCCGTCTGTTGTTGGGAACCGCCATTACGACATCAAGGATTTGCAAGACCTACCTCCGCATCCTAACCCACACTTTTAATTATACGAGTAAGATAAGCTAAAACAGGCCAATTTGTTTGGGCTGAAAGGAATTCACCTGCTCAGCATCGCTTATTTTTACCATATAACCAACAAACGGCGCCAGGCCAATATAAAATGGCGCATTATTTTGTTCGGCGACGAGCGCACTGCCAACCATGCCAAGTACGTTGCCAGAAATACAGTGGTTGCTGACATGAATTAATTCGCTTGGCTTAACTTTTTGCTGCAAATAAGGTGGCGTTACCGGCACATTATTGTCTGGCGTTATGCCGATTTCTTTTTTGAGCCGTTCGCGCGTTGCCAACAGTTCTGCCTGACCGGTGACTAGGTCATACGCTTGTTCGAGTAAGCCATATTTTACTTTGGCGGTTAGTGTTTCGGCGATGCCGGCGAGCGCGGCGATTTTGGCTTCGTACTGACGAGCGACGTTGGCATTTGGGTATTCTTTTACAATGAGGTAGCTGCGCGCGCCTTGTTCTAGCAACCGCCGTACGCCGCGGCCGCTCCAACTAATCCCAACTTTTACCACACCTGGTGCAAAGTGCGCTAAGTACAAAAAGTGGGGCAAAGCATTGCGCGCTTGTTGTTGGGGTGACACGCTGGCGGCGTTGTAAAATGCAGGGTTAAAGCCGGTTTTACGTTGACAGTGCATGCATTGGTTGTAAGCGTCGTCGAGTTTGCTGGCGGTGGGGCAGGGGTGGCTTGCGCTGCTGGCCAAGTCGTGCCAGCCCGGGCAAAATCGTTGGTTCTTATCAAAAGTAAAGGTCAGGCGTTGGCCGCGCGGTTGTAAGATTTCAAATTGTGCGGCGCCGTCTTTTAATAATGTAAGCACTGGCTCATCGTTGGCATCAAACCCGTAGTGAACAAATAAGTAGTTATTTGGCACAAAATTTATTGTAACAAACTAGTCAGGAAATTGCTGAGATTAGTCGACCGGTTTTACTAAAATTTCATACAAAAATAAAACAAAAGCGATCACAATTAGAATGATTGAGATTATAAAAAACGCTTGACCTAGCCAGTCCGATGCGCTCTGAAAACCTCTACCAAATAGTTCCATTGCGACTGAGTTTATACTTTCTTCTGTGTCGGCACCGTTAACAGTAAAAAAGCCAAATAGGAAAATCGAAGTATATAGTGATGTTAGCACTAAGGCGTCGGTTGGATTTAGCTGTTTATTTTTTCTGACATCACGTCGCGTTCCAACCAACAAACCTATTATTCCTAGTATTAAGAGTAGTAAAGGAGCTATAAAATAAATAAGCGCTAGCGATCCCCATCCGCCAACACCTAATGCGTATAGGCCAAATGATAACCAAAATGGCAAGATGAAGGTCATTGGGAGCATCAACTTTTTAGTTATTTTACAGAGAGCATCCATATATCAAGTTTAACATAGTAGAATATAATCTAACTTGTACCACAAATATTTCTAAAATCGATGTCAGACGTTGAAGCGAAATTCCACAATATCGCCCGGTTGCATAACATACTCTTTGCCTTCGGTGCGGACTTTGCCCGCGGCTTTGGCAGCGACCTCTGACCCGGCGGCGACAAGGTCAGCATAGTCAACAATTTGTGCGGCGATAAAGCCGCGTTCAAAATCGGTGTGTATAACGCCGGCGGCTTGTGGTGCGGTGCTGCCTTGCTTGATCGTCCAGGCGCGGACTTCTTTTGGCCCGGCGGTGAGGTAACTTTGTAGACCCAACGTTTTATAGGCGGCTTTAATGAGTTGGTTTAGGCCAGATTCGGTTTGGCCGTATTCTGCCAACATTTCGGTGGCTTCGTCGGGCTCAAGCGCCCGTAGTTCTTCTTCTAGTTTGGCGCACATAAAAATGGCTTGGGCCGGTGCGACTAAATTGGTAAGCTCAGTTTTTTGCGCGGCGTCAACCAGCGTTGCTTCGCTTACGTTGAACACATAAATGATTGGTTTTGCGGTTAACAGATGCAGATCGCGTATCGCGTCTGTATCTAAACTTGGCAGCGCGTGTAAGGGCGTGCCTTCTAGCAGGTGGGTTTTGAGTCGTTCAATATAATCGGCAGTGCTTTTAAGCTTAGGGTTGGCTTTGACCTCTTTTTGTAAGCGAGCTTGGCGTTGTTCAATAGTTTGCAAGTCGGCCAAAATAAGTTCGGTCGTAATAACTTCAATATCGGCTTTAGGGTCGACTTTGTTGGCGACATGCAATACATTGTCGTCGGCAAAAGCGCGGACAACGTGGCAAATGGCGTCGCACTCGCGAATGTTTGCCAAAAATTTGTTACCCAAACCCTCACCCTTGCTGGCGCCAGCCACCAAACCAGCGATATCCACAAACGTGACCGTGGCCGGAATAACTTTTTGAGCCGCATACATTTTTTGCAAAACGTCCAGCCGAGCGTCAGGCACCGGCACAATACCAGTGTTTGGTTCGATGGTAGCAAAAGGGTAATTGGCAGCTAAAATCTGCGCATCAGTCAGCGCGTTAAAAAGGGTAGACTTGCCGACATTGGGTAAGCCGACGATGCCAATGCTAAGTGAACTCATGCACGCATTATAACAGAGGTAGCAGAGGCATGCTAGTGCGCAGCCACTAATCCTTTTTGTTGACGATACGTTTGTATAGGCAATAAGGTATCTAAAAATGGCGTAATATCGTCGTACGTTTCGTTGACAGGAGGGTGCAAGGCGGGAGGCAAGCCATCGCACTGTTGTTTATAATCAAGCGGTTTAGAGGTAAGTATGCCCGAAAAAAGCAAATCACGGTCTGTGCCATATGGTGTTGGCGGGCTGTCTGCGTCGCGAATGCGGTCAATCCATACTCGGCCGGCTTGGTCGCGCGCCATATGCCACTCCACAAGACGACCGTTAGTATTTTTAACGTATGTCTCAACAGTATAGCTGCCGAGTACTGGGTGATTAGCATGCGCTACATCCATAGGATGACGGAAATCAGGGATAACATTGCCACGTTGTAGCGCCTGATTGAGTATACCGACTTCCGACCGCAACCCGGCTTCCATAGTGGGCAAGCGATCACTATGCGTCAGCTGTGAGATTTCGGCGTGCGAAAAACTATTGGCTTTGAGTTTGTGCAATAATCCATCAACCTCTGGCGCTAGCTGCGTAACATTAACCTGCTGCTCAAAATCTTGTAATAAAAGAGGTGCAATGTTTGGCGCGTATGTGCCGGCTAGCTCACTGGTAGGGGGCAAGTTTGGATTATTGTAGAAAGGTTTCATGGCTTTAGCAAAGTCAGGATGGAGCTGTGTGTCTTGGGTATATTGGAAGTCGGGACTGAGCTCCGCGCCCTTCATAAAACGATATTTACCTTCATCTATATCACCAACAGGCTCTTTGCCTTGGGATACGCGCAGTGAGCCTTCGGATTGTGATTCATACACAAAAAATAGACGCCGGCGTCCGTCAGGTCCCAGGCTTTCTACTGTTAATTTACCGTCTGGGTTGCGACCTTCGATTTTGTAGCTTGTACCATCTATGACGAATTCTGGTGAAGTTGGTTGTGTCTCTTGCCGCTCTTGTGGTGGTTCACCGCGTACAAGCCACAGCATGTTAGCGAATGGATTTTTATCCGGCTTCGGTCCATTTTTTGGCAATAGCACATTGGGCGAAGCGCCATGTGCGCCTATTAACGTCACCTCTCCACTTGGCAATACGCCAACGGTAGCTTGTTGTTCTGCTGGGACAGTATCTTGCGTAAGGGTAAAAGAGTTATCTGGCGTTACCCAACCAATGACTTCGGGCATTCTTATTGCGTTATCGCGCGAGCCGTAGTTGGGTCCGGAGCGATGCATATCGACAATGCCGATTGTGCTGCTTTCGCCCATACGCACCACGCCAATGCATGTATTGCCGGCGGGTAGGGCGGTAACGAGAGTTTGCTCACCTATAATATTGTTACGGTCCAAAGGCTCTAAGCCTCGTGGTATTGTAAGCTGTTTGCCTTCAGGGATTGTTACCTCTGTTGTGACATCACTAAGCTGCGGTTCTTGTTCGTGCTTACGGAATTCGGGTGGTGCGCCCGGACCAGTGTGTTCAATACTCATAATACTTATATTTAGATTATCACATTGGCCAAACCATAAAAGCGTTAAAAAACAGTAGCCATTTTTGCAATTTTTCCGTACTATAATAACTAGTACTAACCACAACCGTAATGGGGGGATATGGCGCACAAGCACCATAAGCTGACAAAAAAACAGTGGCTGATTATTCTTGTAGTAATTGGTGCTATTTTAGTGGCTTTTGGCTTGGGCGTTTTAGTGTGGTTGTTGCAACATAGAAATACATCCAGCACGCCAGCTAACGGTAGTGTTGTTGGCTCACAGAGCGACCACGCTTTGTTAAAACCAGCGGCCGATGCGCAGCAGCAAGCGTTTAAGGGCGATACGCAGGGCGCGGTCACGACCATTCAAAATGCATTAAAGCAGCCTAATGTCAGCAATGAGGATAAGTATACTTTGCTTGTGCAAGAAGGCGTAACCTATAGCAATAACCACCAGTACCAGCAAGCGCTCGATGTGCTTAAACAGGCTGAGGCGGTCTCGTCCACCTTTACTACCAGTCATCTTATAGCCGAACAAGCCGAACAGCTTGGCGATAAAGCCACGGCGCTTACGTACTACAAAAAAGCGCTTAGTCAGTTAGACGCAAATGCGATTTCTTACAGATCAGACAAACAATTTTACGAAAACAAAGTGCGGTCGCTTGGGGGCACGCCATGACGTTTAAGCGCTTTGCTCAATTTGGCTCGCTCGCCATTGTTATGGCGGCGGCGTTTTTGTTGGGATATGGCACCATTGCCAAAGCCTGGCCAGGCGTACCGGACCGCGGTGCGTGGTACGGTTATTTTGATAACATACGCGACACGCAGGGTAATTCTGTTATTGGTGGTGGCTACCCTGATTGGGTTAATAGTGCCGATACATTTATTAGTTTTGTACAAGACCGATTGGCGAACGGCTCACCAGAAGATAAAACTGGCGCCGCATTTACCATTGATACCATGCTTGGCGAGCCGTATAGCCGCGATCGTCAACCAACCGCCGACGAAATGACCATTTGGCGCTCGCAGGTCCGCGCCGCTTCTGTAAATTGGTTCACTAACTTTACCTACACAGTAAACACATACTGGCAAGGTGATGGCGGCGGCGGTCCCGAACCAAATGACGACGCGTTTTATTACGAAAATGGCACGCGCCTGTCTATGGTCTTTACCGACCCAAATACTGGTCGTTTGCTGTACGTTATTAAACGTGACTGTGGCAACCCGCTCACTAACGGATTTGAGCCGGGCCTGGTGCGCGATTGGAACGCGACTGGCCGCGCTACAGTATCATCCCCAACAGCAGTGCCCGGCCAAACCGTAACCTTCCAGTACTATGTAAAAAACAACGGTCCTACCGCTGCGGCACAAGTTTGGTGGGGGAGCTTTATAGATCCGGCAGGGCAACCGTTTGTGACAAACGGACCCGACATTTATGACGTCGGTCAAGAAAGAAACGTCAATACCGAAAACTTTACTATTCCCGCAAATGCACCGGCAGGAGTCCAATACTGTCGAGTTACTGGTTGGGATCCAATCAATAGTGCCGGCGACAGAAACGGGCGGAGTCCCCCTGCATGTGTGACGGTAGTTATTCCGGCCAAACTTAAGGCGGTGATGTCGGTAAATCCGACTAGCATTATTGGTGGCGACACAGCGACATTTACGCCAGGTATAAGTGTGCAGAGCGCCGGTAGTCCCGTTACGGTTAACTGCACCATTACTCGCACACTCACGCCACCATCTGGTGCGCCAAGCGACTTAGGCAATCAGCCTTGTGTCGATTCAAGCGGTAATCCTAATATAAATGTATCTGGTGGGGGAGTGACGCTGCGGCCGAACACCTACGCATCGAGCGACACCATCGCCGTTGGCACCAAAGTTTGTGACACCATTACTATCACAAACCCCACACTAGCAGCCTACTTTAACAGTGCAGCCGACAAGACTGCTACAACATGCGTAGTCGTGGCAAAAACGCCGTATGTGCAGTTTTTGGGGAATGACGTCTTTGCAGGCGGTGACTTTGCATCCCACAGTGCAGCATGTAACATTCAAGCCAATATAACTACCGTGGGTCGAACGCTTTCTGATGGTTCGACGGCTGGTTCGGTGGTCGAATATAGTGCTTATGCTCTTGGCAAAATTACTAACTTTGGTTCGGCCGGCAAAGTACTTGTTGGAAGCGGCGCTTTGGGTGATGCCGCGCGCCAGTTAACTTTTGCTAACAGCGAGCCGAATGCCACAAAACTTGGGTACTATGGCGCAGCGCAGCATTGTATTAACGATTACGTCTCGTTGTATAGCAGTTCACCAACACTTGGTTCTGGCTCATATAATGTCAGCACGCGCGGTTCAGGTGCCTGGCATGTGCCTGGTGCGCTGACCTTAAGTGGTACTATGCCTGCTGGTGGCCTGCAGGTGTACTATGCAGATGGCGACGTTACTATTGGTAGTAACTTGCAATATCCGGCAACGTATAGTGGCTTGTCGTCAATCCCAAGTCTTGTCGTTATTACAAAAGGCAATATATTCGTGCCTGCCGGCGTCACACAAATGGATGGTGTATTTATTGCCAGCGGTAATGGCAATAGCACCGGCGTCTTTTACACATGTTACCCCAAGAATGAGCCTGCCTCAATCACGAATGCCTGTAACAACAGCCAATTAGTAGTTAATGGCAGCGTGACAGCGGCGCGTATCGATTTGTTCCGTTCATTTGGCGCAACCGGATCGGGCAGTAGCCGCAAAGACCCTGCCGAAGTATTCAACTTTAACCCAGAACTTTATTTGCGCAATGCCATTGGTAACACTACTGGTCTAACAGTTAAAACGTCAACTGAACTCGATTTGCCGCCACGTTTTTAGCATTCTGCACTTGCACTTAACCTACATGCTTATGCTATAATCAGGGACAGTATGAAGCTTTTTTCTTCGGTGGGCGATTTCTTTGCATTAGATATAGGCACGACAGCGGTCCGCGTTGTTGAGCTTAAAAAGACCGGCGATGCCTGGACGCTTGTTAAATATGGCGTTGCGCCTGTTGATATTAAAGTGGCGACGTCTGATGCACCAGAAGACCAACGCCGTTTAGGCGAAGTCATTATTAATTTGTTGGCGCAGGCCGGCATTGCAACGCGCAATGTAGTGGCCGGCATTCCATCAAGTAAAACGTTTGTAACGGTGGTTGACTTGCCAGATTTGCCGCCGCAAGAACTGGCTAGCACCATTAAGTATCAGGCTGAACAGTTTATTCCAATGGCTATCGACGAAGTAAAAATTGACTGGGCCATTTTAGGTAAATCATTGCGCGACCCTAGCAAAATCGAAGTATTGCTAGCTAGCGTGGCCAATAAATTTACCGAAGCCCGCCTAGATATGCTAGAAGGCCTGGGTTTAAACGTTGTTGCCCTCGAACCAGACTCACTCGCTTTAGTGCGATCGCTCGTGCCCGTCACCAGTAAAGATGTACACTTGCTTGTTGATTTTGCCGATTTTACAACCGACATTGTTATTGTGCTCGACGGTGCACCGCGACTAGTTCGCTCAATCCCAGTCGGCATGCAAACACTTATTAAGGCGGCCATGCAAAACCTTAATATTGACGCGGGCCAGGCGCAGCAATTTATTCTTAAGTTTGGGCTGTACCCAGACAGACTCGAGGGTCAGATCTTAAAATCGCTTGATACTACGTTGGAACAATTTGCGGCAGAAGTTACAAAATCTGCAAAATTCTTCCAATCACGTTACCCGAACATCCCTATAAATTCGGTGGTGCTGTCGGGGTATGCCCTCACTATTCCAGCTTTTGGCGAATATGTTGGCACCAAAACAGGTTTGGCTACAGCGGCTGGCAATCCATGGGGCAATGTACGCTTTGGTAACGAAGTACACGACGCCCTGCAGCAATTAGCACCACAGTTTGCCGTTGCAGTTGGTTTAGCGGAGAGGACAATATAATATGATCCAATTAAACCTGCTGCCAGACCTCAAAAAAGAATATATTAAGGCACAAAAAGCCAAAGCCTTGGTGATTGCGGTTTCAATTTTTGTGACGCTTGGTGCGTTTGCACTGAGTGCGTTGCTGTTTGTTTATGTTACGTTTATTCAACAGTTCCAGGTAAGCCTCGCGACTGGCGATATTAGCAAAAAGCTACAAGACCTCAAAAACATCCCAGACGTTAATAAGTATTTGACTGTGCAAAATCAACTAGCAAGCCTGCCCGCATTGCACGACGGTGAAGGCATGTACAGCCGCTTGTACGATTTTTTGAGCGTGCTTAATCCAAGCGCGCCAAACAATATTAGTCTAAGTGACCTCAAGTTACTTACTGCTGATAATTCCATTTTATTTACGGGAACTACTGCAAGCTTCCAGTCGCTTAACGTTTTTGCAGACACGCTTAAAAACGCTACGGTAACATACAAATCAGGTGGTCAGGGTGACCCTATAACTAATAAAATGTTTGACCAAACTTTGGTGCAAACCGCTGGCATTGTGCGTAACAACGGTCAGACGGCAGTTGGCTTTACTATAAAGACCACCTACCAATCGTCGCTATTCGATGTTCGCAACACAGAAATGACCGCCAAAGTGCCAAGCATTACAACCACACCATCGGTGACTCAAAGTCCAAACCCATTGTTTAATGCCAATAAGTCAGGAGGTCAATAATGGCTGCCGCAAAACCTCAAGCACCCGCGCAAAAGACAGATGGCGGCTTGCGTATTTCGCGTCTGACTGGACTTAAAAAACGTCAGCAAATCGAGCTTGCCGGTCGCTATATGTTTATTTGGGTAGTAGTTGCGGCCATTGCGGTAAGTTTTTGTGTGGCAACTGGCCAATACTTGTTTAACAAGTGGGTTTACAATAATAAAGTACTGAGCGCAAAATATACGGCAAGCGATACGCTGGGCAAAAACATTACTGCCGCTACCGAGCTCAAAAAGCAGGTAGACTCCTTAGTGGCCAACAACGATTTAGCAAGTGTAAAAACCGACCCCAACGACACTGCGACCAAGAGCGTACTCGATGCCTTGCCAATAACGGACGATTCGGCCGCATTGGCCACATCGTTGCAGCAAGCTATTTTAAGTAAGTCTGGCGTTAGCATCCAGAGCATTACAGTGCCAGCAGAATCAGCTGCGGCACAGGGCACGACCTCCACGCCGCAAGAAATGAAGTTTAGTTTTGTCGTTACCGGCACGTATGACAAAATTAAAACCATGGTTCATGACCTTGAGCGTACAATTCGGCCTATAAAAATTACCGATATTTCTATGACTGGCAGCGACGCCAATCTGCAAGCTAACGTCGACGCCATTACATATTACCAGCCGGCAAAAACGGTTAACGCACGAGAGGAGACAGTAAAGTGAAACGCAATGACATTGCCTTACTGGTTTTAATCGTGTCGCTCTCGCTCGTCATTTCTTTCTTAATTGTAAAGGCTGTATTTGGCGAACCTCAAAATCAAACAGTAAAAGCCGAGGTTGTTGAACCGATTTCGAGCCAAATTGCCCAACCGTCAAACACCATCTTTAACAAAGATGCTATTAACCCGACGGTAGTCATCCAGATTGGCAATCCAGCAAACCAGCAACCATTTAACGGCCAGTAGCCAGGGGCGCTAAGGGGTGCGATTTTGAGTATTCTCACCGACGATAACCAAAAAAAGCTAGAGGCATTGCTTGTAAGCGAAGGCCTTGTTAAAGAAGACGTTTTAAAAAAGTACGTCAAACAGGCGGCAGACCAGAGCAAGCCACTATTTGTATTGCTCGTACAAGACAAGCTTATAACTGATGAAACGTTAACGCGTTTGCTAGCCCAAGTATCAGGTGTGCCATATGTTGATTTGAGTCAGGCGGTGATTGACCAGGCTGTGCTCGATTTACTGCCGCGCGACATTGCCGAACACTTTATGGCTGTGCCGCTCGGTGAAGTCCAAAATCGGTTGGCGGTGGCTATGCTCGACGCTAACAATGTGCAAGCTGTTGACTATTTAGCAAATAAAATTGGACACCCAATTAAGGTGTACATGGCGTCAGAAGAAGGCGTGCGGCACGTGCTCGAACAATACCGCACTAACCTCGAAGAAGGGGTGAGCGCTGCCATTGAATCAACCCAGCAAGTCGACGAGCCCGGGCGTAGTGGCAAAGGCAAAAAAACCACACAGCAAGACATAAAAACGTTGGTGCAAGATTCACCAATCAGCCGTGCGCTTAGTACGATTTTAGAATATGCAGTGCGGGCCCGTGCATCTGATATTCACATCGAACCACTAGAAGATGCGCTTAAAATTCGTTGTCGCATCGACGGTGTGCTACGCGAAATCATGCAGCTGCCAAAAAGCATCGAACCCGCGCTTATTTCGCGTATAAAAATTCTTAGTAACCTAAAAATCGACGAGCATCGCGTGCCTCAAGATGGCCAGTTTGCCATACACATGAGCGGCAAAGACGTTGACCTGCGTATTGCCATTAGTCCTGTTGTGTGGGGTGAGCAGGTAGTGATCCGGTTGCTCGATAAAAGCGATACAAACTTCCACCTCGAGGACTTAGGGTATGCGGGCCGCGCCCTGCGCATGATCCGTAATGGCATTCGCAAGCCAAACGGCATGGTGTTGACCTCTGGGCCAACTGGCTCAGGTAAATCAACGAGTCTGTACGCGCTGATTCAAGAGATTAAAAGTGACAAAATAAATATCGTAACTCTCGAAGACCCAGTCGAATACAAAATGCCTGGCGTCAACCAAATCCAGGTCAACCCCGATGTCGGTTTAACATTCACCACCGGTTTGCGCTCTATTTTGCGCCAAGACCCTAACATTATTATGGTGGGTGAGATTCGTGACCGCGAAACCGCCGATTTGGCCGTACAAGCCGCCCTGACCGGTCACTTAGTATTTAGCACTTTGCACACCAACAGTGCAGCGGGCATTTTGCCGCGCTTGCTCGACATGGGCATCGAACCGTTCCTTATTGCCAGCACCGTTAACGTTATTATTGGTCAGCGCCTCGTACGTCGCGTGACCGAGGACCGCGAAACGTACAAGTCCAGCGAGCTCGAAACCGACACTATTCACCAAACTGTTGGCCACTTACTGCCCAAAGATCGTGCCAGTATTCACCGGATTTCGACCGACTTAGGCTATAAAGACTTGCCGCTCGCTACCCAAAAAGCTTATACTTTGGTTAAGGGCAAAGATACGCCAGAAACCCCAGGTGGGTACAAAGGGCGGGTGGGCCTGTACGAGGTGATGGAGGTCACCGAGGAGATCCAAAACTTAATTGTTAAACGCGCGACCAGTGCCGAGATTCAAAAACAGGCAATCGTCCAAGGCATGATCACTATGCGCGAAGATGGATATCTCAAGGCATTAACCGGCCTCACCACACTCGAAGAAGTTAACCGCGTCGCCGCGAACATGGCCTAAAGGAAGGGTAGGAATGGCTCAAAATTTACGGATTGAAATTTTACTGGAAGAGGTGATTAAAAAGCGCTCCTCTGACCTCCATCTGCAAGTGGCAATGCCGCCGATGCTTCGTATTGATGGGCACCTCACGCCAATTCCTGGCGGCGAACCACTAAACGAAGAGCAAGTCGAAGCGTTAGTATTTGCAATTTTAGACGACGAGCAAAAACAAATTTTGCTTAAAGACAAAGAATTCGACTTTAGTTTTGCCTTTGGTGATCTGGGGCGCTTCCGTGTCAACGCGTTCCACGAACGTGGTAATTTGGCAGCTGCGTTGCGTCTGATCCCAAACGAAATTAAAAGTATCGTCGAGCTTGGCTTGCCACCGGTGGTCAACAATTTTGCTAACTATCCACGCGGATTAGTATTGATTACCGGGCCGACTGGTTCTGGTAAGTCAACTACGCTGGCAGCTTTGGTTGACCAAATTAACAGCGAGAAGGCTGACCACATTATTACCATCGAGGACCCAATCGAATTTACGCACAAATCTAAGCGTTCGCTTGTGGTGCAGCGCGAAGTTCACTACGACACCTACAGTTTTAGTGCCGCGTTACGGTCCAGTCTGCGCCAAGACCCCGACGTTGTGCTTATTGGTGAGATGCGCGACCTCGAAACGATTAGCGCCGCCATTACTATTGCCGAAACCGGTCATTTAGTATTTGCCACCTTGCACACCAACAGTGCCGCGCAATCAATCGACCGTATGATTGACGTTTTTCCGCCACATCAACAACCGCAAATTCGTTCGCAGCTGGCTAACATTTTGCAGGCAATTTGTTCGCAGCGCTTAATCCCGGCCATTGGTGGCGGGCGCATTGCTGCAGCCGAAATTTTAATCGCCACCCCAGCCGTGCGCAACATTATCCGCGAAGGCAAAAGCCACCAACTTGACGCCGTTATCCAGACCGGTGGCGACCTTGGCATGCAGTCTATGGATAAAACACTGGTCGGCTTAGTACAGGCTGGCACTATTACCTACGACGAGGCCCGCAATTACGCCATTGACTTATCAGAATTCGAAAGAATGATGCGAGGCTAGCATGCTAACTTTTGAATATACCGCACGCGACACCAGCACCAACAAAGTTATAAAATCGACCGTCCAGGCCGAGTCTGAACGCGCTGCCGCAAAATTGTTAATGGCGCAGGGGATTGTCCCGCTCGAAATTGGCGAGCAGAACAAAAACGCTAACTTTTTTACCCGTCTGTCTAATCGTGTCGGTACGAAAGACCGCATTATTTTCACTAGGCAGTTGGCTACGCTTATTAATGCCGGTCTGCCGCTGGCCCAAAGCTTGCGCACACTGACCGACCAGACTCAAAATAAGCGTTTAGTCGTCATTATTAACGACATTATTGCGAGTATCGAAGGTGGTAGTTCGCTATCTGCCGCATTTGCTAAGCATCCTGACGTTTTTAACGATGTTTATTTGGCTTTAATTGCTGCCGGTGAAGTTTCGGGTACGCTTGACGAAGCACTCGAACACATCGCCGACCAACAAGAAAAAGACGCCGAACTTATAAGCAAAGTCCGCGGCGCGCTCGTGTACCCGGTTATTGTATTGGTTGTAATTATGGGCGTTGTGGCCTTTATGTTGTTCACCGTTATGCCGCAAATCCAACACCTATACCACGATTTACACAAAGAATTGCCGTTGGTAACAGCGGTGTTGGTTGGCGCCTCGCAATTTGCTTTGCAGTTTTGGTGGTTGTTGCTGCTGATTTTGGCGGCAGCGGTTTACTTCTTAAAACGGTACGTCGACACCGATGCGGGCCGCAAAATGTGGGACACATTTAAGATTAATGTACCACTGTTTGGCACGCTATTCCGCAAGCTGTATATGGCGCGGTTTACTCGTACTGGCCAGACGCTTATGGCGACGGGGGTGCCAATGCTCGAGATGCTGCGAATCTCGGCCCGCGCCGTTAACAATGTGCCCGTAGCCGAGGCAATTATGCGCGCCGCCGACAAAGTAAAAGGCGGCAAGTCACTCTCGAGCGCGCTTAAAAAAGAGGAACCAATCATCTTAACACTCGTGCCGCAAATGATTAGTATTGGCGAGCAATCTGGCGGCATAGACAAAATGATGGGCAAGGCTGCGTCGTACTTCGAAGATGAGCTTGACACCACCGTTCGGTCAATCTCAACCGCCATCGAACCGATTTTAATGGTGGTGCTGGCGCTTATTGCCGGGCTTATGGTACTCGCAATTTTGTTGCCAGTGTATGGGCTTATCGGCAACTTACCAGGCAGTTAGAGTAAACTTTTGGGTGAAATAAAAGCTGCTTTTCCACAAGCGGCTTTTATTTTGCTATTGAACTCCGAGGGAACTGCGCGTATAGTGCGAATGCTCTTTTAGCCATAAGTGGGTTAAACGCACCTCACAGTTAGGGATGTGGTTTGAAAAAACATGCAGGCGCCCGGCGCCTCGGCGCTGCCGGTTTTGTGGCGGCGCTGTTTGCAACGCTGTGTGTAGCAATCGCCGCACCAGCCAGCGCGACCACGCCGCAGGTGGCGTGGAGTGCAGATGTATCAGATGTAAACGTGCACGGCGCAATCACCGGGGCCGATGGATCGGTGACGGTGGCGAATTGTAGTTCCGCCCCGCAAACAGTGGGTACTAAAACTTTTTCTGCGGGCGGTAATGTCAAAGGTACGACCCCCGTTGTAAATGTGCGTAACTATACAGAGCCAGTTTTTACTACTTGCCTCAGCCAACAGGCGGCAGGTAAGGATGGCACACTGTATGGTGACGACCCAACTATTAACGACTACTATGAAAATCTTGCAGCATATAAGCCTGACGGTACAAAGTTGTGGTCACAAACGGTTGTGACCACAGATTGCCCGTCGCTTAATGGCAAGATTATGCCCAGCGTCATCCGCATCGGATTTGACGGCAATGTGTACGTAACTGGTCAGTCGGTTAATGACTGGTGTGGTCATCCGTCGTATCTCACCAGTTTTGCACCGGATGGTACGCTGCGCTGGCAGGTTAGGGTGAGTACGCAGTCGTTACCCTTTCTATCTGCTTACGACCAAGGTCTTGTTGTTGGTGTGGCTGGCGTGAATCAGCTGGTATATATCGACTACAATGGTGTTGTAACGTCTACGGTTCAGATGAACGAGGTTGGCCAGCCGTATTTGTACGGTCAAGGCGCTGGCGCGGATGCGAAGGGGTACGTGTTTGCGGTGTTCGCGCATAATGTGTCGCAAACGACCTGCAGTAACACTTACTTTGAAGCGACCGCAGTGGCAATTTACGGTCCAAATGGTTTCGCCGGTCGTTATACGCCTGCGCCCTGTACGTATAGCGCTTGGCTTAAGCCTTTAAGCACAAGTGGTTTTGTACTAGAGCAGGAGCTCGCTGATCAGACGTGGGAGCTTGTAACATTTGACGGCACAGGAAGTGTTGTTAAAAAGCTTAGTCTGCCCACTGGTGATTTGGGCGGTTTTACAATTACGGGTGGGGCCAATCTTATTGGCGGTGACACACGGGGTAATTTGGTTATAGCGCGGCCGTATAGGCGCAACGACGGCAGTACTATCGGTACTATTTTTGCTCTGTTCGATCCGCAAACCTGGAACCAATTGGGTGTTTTTGACACGTATTCGCTTGGCGACAGTGTTTCGGTAAACGTGTACCCAGATAGCGTTGTTTTTGCCCAAAGTAGGCTCTACTTTGCGGCCCAAAATATTTGTGTGCAGCAGCACTGTGCTTCCAGCATGCTATACGCGGTAAACATGGCCAAACTCGGCCTCGACTACCCCCGCAGCGCAGCGCTTGGTGTTTCTTCGGCACCGCTCGACACAATGGCCGCGCTCGGCGATTCGTTTTCGTCCGGTCTTGGCTCACTCAACAGTGGTGAGTTGTACGAAGCGGGGAGCGGTGATTGCTCGCGCAGCCCAAACGCTTACGCGCGGCAGCTGGGCGCTGACCAATCGGTCAAGCTAGAACTGACGACGTTCGTCGCCTGCGCCGGCAACACAACTGCCGATATCACAAAGCAAAATGGGCAGGCATCGCAAGTTTCGCCAACCGCCAAATCGCTATTTTTGACCGTCGGCGGTAACGACGTCAACTTTGCACGCCTCGGTGGCTTGTGCATATTTTTGGATTGCACGCAGTACCACGACGAATTTTACGGGTACTTGGCAGATGTTGGCACGCATTTGCAGGCGAGCTACCAAGCAGCTTTGGATCGGGCGCCAGGGGCAACATTGTATGTGCTCGGCTATCCGCACATTCTGCCACTGCAAAATTGCAGCACAACCGGCAGCGGTTGGTTTGCGGCGCTTTACGCACAGCAGTTGGTGACCAATCTGCACCCCGATTATGTAAAGGAGGCAAAAGACGCCGGCCTAACGCAAGACGAGGCGAACGAAGCGGCGAACCACTCGCCAGCTATTTCGGATGATGAGGCGGTGTTTAGTCGAACATTCGAAAACAACCTCAACCTCGCCATCAGCGACGCCGTCGACGCCGTCCAACAAGCAAACCCCACGCGCCACATTGTGTTTGTGAGCGCCACGCAACCCGGCGGCCCGTTTGACGGCCACCAACTGTGCAGTGCCACGCCTTACTTTAACGGCTTGGACGGTGCCAATGCCGCCAATACCTTCCACCCAACCGCAGAAGGGCAGGGCGCGTACGAACAGATCGCGCTCGCAGCATTGACGGCTCACCAGCCCCAGTACGTTGGCTAATAAATAACGTGTAACCCGCGGCAAAAGAGCAGCACCCTGGTAGTAGCCTTTTTGGTGCTACCAGGGTGTGTAAAACCTAAAGAATCTACTTGCGCACGCGCAAAGTTTAGCTATAATCATAAGCAGTTAGTTTACACGCTTTTAAAAAGCAGGAAAGGTGGGTATGAATAAATTAGTAAATAAAGAAGCAAAAGGCTTTACGATCATCGAGGTTGTATTAGTGCTTGCAATTGCAGGTCTTATCTTCTTGGTTGTATTCTTGGCATTGCCAGCTTTACAACGGTCGCAACGTGACACGCAGCGCAAGAGTGACTTGGGACGGATGATGAGTCAGATTACGGCTTACACCGCTAATAACCAAGGTGTTTTGCCAACTGCTTGGGGATCTTCTTCAGCGTTTATGACAAGTTATATGAAGAGTGGCGGTCAATCGTTTAGTGATCCACAAAGTAATAGTGACTATGCCATTACGTCTAAGAGTACAGCGGCCGCAGCTTCAGGTTTGACATCCGGTAACATCTGGGTTTATCCTGGCTTTAAGTGTGACAGCACAGTCACTGACGGCTCAGGCGTCTCATCTACAGGTAACACCCGTCAATTAGCGGCACTCATTTATCAAGAGCAGGGTGGATTCTACTGCCAGAATAACTAGTACAGCTTGTGAGCTGAAAGCAAGTAATGCACCCCCTCTTGGGGTGCATTTTTGCATAGCATATGGCGCCCGCAGTGATTTATTGATACCATAAGCGTAATGATTATATCTGGAATTTTTGTAACTCTCTTTGGTCTCGCCTTCGGCAGCTTTGCCGGCGCACTTGCCTGGCGCCTGCACACCAAACGCAACTTTACCACCGACCGTTCGGAATGCGAACACTGCCACCATAAACTCGGCGTGCTCGACCTAATCCCCATAGTCAGCTGGCTCTCTTTACACGGCAAGTGCCGCTACTGCAAAAAACCAATTGGGTCGCTTACATTTTTTACCGAGCTCGGCATGGGCGCTGCATTTCTTGTGTCGTACCTTTGCTGGCCAATGGGACTTGCCACCTGGCAGGGTGACGTGCTGTTTGGCTTGTGGCTCGTATACCTCGTGCTGCTTGGCATTTTACTTGTGTACGACGTGCGCTGGGGGCTTTTGCCCGACAAAATAACGTACCCGCTTATTGTCCTCGGTTTTGTCGACGCCGCCATACAAATAAGCGCTCACGGCGGCGGTGTTGCAGCGTATGCGGCCCAAGTTGTACTGGGCGTTGCGGCCATGGCTGGCGTGTACGGCGCGCTGTACGTCTTTTCGAAAGGCAAATGGGTCGGCTTTGGCGATGTAAAGCTTGCCGTGTTTATTGGCGCAGTGTTAGGTTGGGAAAAAACACTTTTGGTTCTCATTTTGGCGAACGTTATTGGCCTGCTGGTTGTCGCGCCAGGCCTTATTTTGGGCAAACTCACACCAAAAAGCCACGTACCATTCGGACCGTTTATGATAATCGCGTTTATTATTGCCGGTTTGTTTGGCAGCGCGATTATAAATTGGTATATTCACTTTTTTGTACTAGTTTAAATGTAAAATACTAAGCCGCTTATGCTATAATCAACCTCAAGATGGGTGTTGAAAATCGTCAGCGTGGCTTTACAGTCATAGAAATTTCGCTGTTCTTGGCCTTTACTGGTATGTTGTTCTTGATAGCCATTATTGGCACCGGCAACACCTTGCGTACTGTGCGCTTTGGCGATAGCGGCCACTCATTGCAGGCCTTTGTGCAGCGTCAGTACGACGACATTATTAATGGCCTCAACAGCCGCCTTGGTAACGAAAACTGTAGCGCTGGCGTAGTCACCAATGGTGCGAACCAAACGCCTGGCACGAGCGACTGCCTGCTTATTGGTAGGCTCCTTGTGTTTGTGCCTAATAGTGCAACAGTTACGCAGTATGACGTTATTGGTACGGAGCCAGCTAACCTCGATTACACGCAATCCGATGCGCAGCTAATATCGGCATATCATCCGCAGGTTGTAACAGCTAGCCAAGTTGCGACGTTTGATATCCCTTGGGGTGCCTACGTTATGGGCACCAAGCGCTTATCGGACAGCCAGGCGGTGACTGGGTTGCTGCTTATACGCAGTCCAAAGTCTAGCCGTGTTGTCAGTTATACCTATAAAGCGGGCAGTCCGGTCGCAAACGACATTAGTAGTATTGTTAACAACAGCGCTAACATAGGTCAAACTGCTAATTTCTGTGTAGAAAACGCCGATGGCGCCGGGCTTCCTGTTAAAATTGTAGTAACAAGCGCACCGGATCAGCAGGCGGTGCAAGCGGTATTTGATGCCAATGGGAGTGGGAATGACTGCAATGGGGTATAAAGTACAACACGGCGACACATTAGTAGAAGTGCTCATGGCAATCGTCATTATGAGCATGGTTATTGTTGGCGCCCTTACTATAATGTCGCGCGGTTTGGCTGCGGCGCAGATTGCGGTTGAGCATTCCGAAGTCCGTCTATCTATAAATAGCCAAATCGAACAACTACGTTTTGCCCGCGATAGTTACTTAGCCAACCCCGCTGACCCCAGTGGCGCACAATGGAAAGCAATTGTCATTGCCAGCAACACTACGCCAATCACATACGATTCGTCATGTACCACAACCAGCGGTAAACAAGCTTTTTATATGACAAAAAACGGCAGTCAGGTAACACGCAATAATTACACGCCAGCAACGCCTCCGACAGTAGCAACTGCGGGTACTGGTTTATGGGTTGAGTCAGTGCTTTCGCCAAGCGGCATATCACCGGCATATGTCGATTTTGTAATCCGCGCGTGCTGGCCAGCACTTGGCACAAGCACAGCTCAGCAAGCGGTAACTGCGCAGAGGTTGTATGACCCAACACGCTAATCAAACTGGATTTACCCTGGTCGAAATGCTTTTTGCGCTGGCATTTATGGCCTTTTTGTTGATTTTTGCGACTACCACAGTTATTCAAGTCATGCAGACATACAACAAAGGTTTGGCCGTAAAAGAAATCAACGAAACCGCGCGCGCCACCATGGAAGACGTGTCACGTATTATAAAAACGAGCAGTCCAAGCTCCATCGTCACATCGACTACCGGTAGCGGACGGGTTTGCTTTGGCAGCGTTAGCTACGTTTGGAACCTCCAAAACACCACAACCAACCAATATAGTATAACCAGCGGCGGCGGT
>DATIJQ010000030.1:0-11082 GCA_035478375.1 Saccharimonas sp. (SeqCode)
GGTATTTCGGTCAACAACGCCGTTGACGTCGCCAAAGACACCGCCGACATGATCTTGCTGCACAAAAGTTTGGGCGAACTTATAGAGGGCGTGGTCGAAGGCCGCCGCACCTTTGCCAACACGTTAAAATATTTGATGATGGCGCTGAGTTCTAACTTTGGCAACATGTTTTCGATGGCTGGCGCGTCTTTGCTGCTGCCGTTTTTGCCCATGTTGGCGCCGCAGATTTTACTCAACAATTTGTTGTATGACGTGTCGCAGATTGCTTTGCCAACAGATAACGTCGACGAAAGTTCAATCAAACGACCACACCGCTTAAGCATCAGCGGCATCCGCAAATTTATGTTTGTGTTTGGGCCGTTGAGTTCAATCTTTGACTTTGTAACGTTTTGGGTGTTAATTAATGTTTTCCATTTGCAGGCGGCGAGTTTTCAGGCTGGATGGTTCTTGGAATCCATGCTAACTCAAACGCTGGTTGTATACATTATTCGCACGCGCAAAGTTCCATTTTTGCAAAGTACGCCAAGCAAAAGTCTTATTGCGAGCACTTTGTTTGCTATTGGTATGTCAGTGCTGTTTGTAGTGACGCCGCTGGCCACGTTCTTCCGTTTTGACAGCATTCCGGCCGATAGTTTTATATGGATTACCGTTATCGTGGCGGTGTATTTAGCATTTGCCCAAATCGTTAAAACTATATTTTACAAACACATTAGTTTGTGGCGCGCTGGCGAACAGCCTCGTACACCAGCAGCGCCGCAGACGTTGCCACATTCAGCGAATTAACTTTGCCAGCCATAGGGATGCGCACGCGATGATTGGCATGTTTTAGCCACCAATCGGTGTGGCCGTATTTTTCGGAGCCAACGCAAAGGGCGGTGCTTTTTGTAAAGTCGGTTTGCGTAAAAAGTGCATCGGTATCAGGGGTCGATGCGATGATTTGCACATTGTTTTTTGTCAGCCAATCGTAGGTCTGCTTGGCGGTTGCATTGGCTACGGGCACGGCAAAAACTGCGCCTTTGCTAGCACGAATAACATTTGGGTTAGCCCAATCAGTGACGCCATCGACGCTAATAATGGCATCAACGCCAGCGGCATCGGCTGTGCGAACCATGGCGCCGAGGTTGCCTGGTTTTTCTATTGCTTCGCACACCAATATAAGCATATTTTTGGCAACTTTTAAGTGACCAAGTGTTGCGGCCGGGCTAGGCACGACCGCCAACCAGCCGTCGGGACCTTCGCGGTAGGCGGCTTTTTCGAACACATCACGGCTAAGCTCGATCCCCACAACACCACCTTTTATAAGGTCCTGCAGGCGTTCGTGTTGCTTTGCGCTGCCCATAAGCTCGGTGCAATAGTACAAAGTTTGAATTGCAACGCCGGCGTCGAGCGCACAACTAAGCTCTTCGTAACCATCAATAATCGTCACGCCCGCCTGTTCGCGCTCGCGACGGCGGCGCAAGGCAACCAGTTTTTTGACGGCCGGATTTTGTTTACTTGTGATCATAAGCTTATTTTACCGCAGTTACACAGCCGTGGCCACCTGTTGAACGACTTGCTCGTACAATTGTTGCCAGAGACGGGGGTCACTACTTTTTAAGGCAATTTCTTTTGTGCCAAACGTCACGCCACGGTGGCTAAAATTGTGCGAACCGCTTAAGCAAGCCTTAGTGCCATTGTGTAACTCAAACAATATGCATTTAGCGTGCAGGTAATGTACGCCTTTGTAATTGTTTGTAATATCAGCTCGCCAATTATCCCACAGTTGTGCGGCCGAGTCGGGACGCAAACCAGTTTTTGTAGGTTGATTAAAGTAGCAGGTTGTATCTGTGGATCGCAGTAGGGCGGCAAGTTTGCCGCTCGGGCACATTTGCGAAACGTAAAATACCCGGCTCGCCTGACTGGCAAGCATGCAGGCAGTGTCGTAAATTATTGACGCGCCAGGCTTACCGGCATCGACAAGCAATGTATTTTGAGTATCGAGTGATTCGCTATAGTCTAGGTCGACTGCGTTTTTAGCCACTCCTAATACCAATCGCTCAAACAAATTAGCGACGCCTTCGCTTTGGCAATGCAGCATGTAATCAGTGTTCGTAAATGCATCGTCGCTAAGGTTGACGCCACCGAATGTCCACACCTCATCATCGACGACGGTGACTTTGGCGTGGTAGCGGCCAGCATAGGGATTAAACTTATTTTTATTACCCACCCACTGTAGTTGCACACCGGCCGACACAAGGTGTTGAACAATAGCGTGCGTCGCCTGCAGCGCTACGGCGAAATCGTGGCGATTAACAGACACGGGTCGGCTAGCGCCATAAAAACTATAGCGGTCAGCCACAACCAGCACGCGTACACCCCGTTTGGCCGCCGCGATTGTCGCGCCCAAAATTGTTTGCACACGAGGGTCGGCCCGCAATATCATTGCCGACAGCACAATACGGTGAGTGGCTTGCGCAATGGCGCTTTGTAAATTGTCGTAATAGTCGTTAGGCGTTACAAAAGAAAACATTAGTGCTAAAAGCCGCCATACCCACCACCGTACCCATAAAAGTTACCGACGGGTTTATGGTAGTCACTGAGCTTAATTGCTTTGCTGAGATCTGCATTTTTAGCCGGCACAATGTATAGTTCGCTACCATTTTTTGATACCAACAAGTAGTCGTCGGAGTACCAACCGTATGGCGCAAAATCTGACGCAGTTGCAATTTGCTTGCCATTCTTGCCGTCTTTATCTCCAATAAATAAGGTATTTTTACCATCACGTGGTTCGTACCAGAATGTTTGACTGCCCGATGGAGATTGCAAAAAGGTTGGATAGAACTGCTGCGAGACTTGATCGGGCGTAACGCTTGTATTAGCTTTAACTGCACCGTCTCCGTACTCATAAACCTTAGCTGGGTCGCTAGAGGAATACGACACAACGCTATAGTAAAATTCATTTGGCGCATACGATATGGCAAACGATACAAACGAGTTAGCGCTTAGGCTATAGAGTGTCTTTTTATTGCTGCCATCGAGCTGGACAGAAACAATTGCCCCTTGCACTCCTCCCGAGTTTTGCATGTTTGATACGTAGACCAGCGCGCCTTTTTCGTCATCAAAATAGGTATAGGCAAAATTCTCTGGACCACCACCTTGCGTATTAGTTTCGGCCAGTGTAACTAACTTATTCGCTTCGGCATCATAACTTTTAAGTGCGTAGCGTTTCGGCTGACCGTATGGAATATCTTCGTGCTCCACTTGGTAAGCAAATACATGATTGTGCCAGCCGATCGAAGTAAAGGCAACGTTGCCAGTATCTATTTGAGTGAACTGGTCGTTAGTTGTGTTAATAACGTATAGCCCCTGGTTGTTATCGCGTCGAGCTTGCAAGAGCAGGTATTTCCAATCACGTGACGCAAGCAGCACAGTACCTTTGTCGTCTTCTTTACCAGTACCTTGCACAACGATCTGTTGGTTGCCACCGTCAAGGTCAGACTTCATAACATTTATAATGCCAGTGCGCTTGCTCAAAAAGTACACTTTACCAACGGGTGTCAGTGTAAAAGTGTTTTTTGGATCTTGTTGTTCGGTAACAGTTACATTAACCGAACTAGTATTGTAGTTGTCGGCTTTAATACTGGCCGCAACAGTGGCGTCGTTGGCCGGTAGCACCAGGGTTGTTTGGCCCTTGTTGTCGGTAATTGCCGTGGCATCGCCGGCTACAATGGTTGCTTTTGCTAGCGCTACACCTGTAATTTTGTTAACCACAGTTATGGGTACTTGCCGCCCAGTCGCTTCGAGTTTTAAAGTGCCAACCGATGGATCGTGTAATATAGGCACCAAAGCTGGCAGGCTTGCGTCCTTGTAATACTTTTTAGTAACACTTAACGTATAAGTGCCCACTGACAGTTTTGGTAGCGTTGCCTTACCGTTATTGTCGGTATGAGCAGTAGCACCAGTGACGCTGACGGTAGCGTCAGACACTGGCTTGCCAGTTTTGCTATCAACAACCATTACGGCTAGATCTTTATGAATGAACGGCCCCAACATACCATAACGCGTCACTGGTACAGCCAACAAAACGGCAACCAAAACAATAACTCCCGTGACTATGCCGAGCGTTATTTTGCCTTTTTTGGTCTTAAAAAATGACCAAAACGATTTTTTATTATGACCAGTTATAACGCCCGTGTGCAGTGGGGTTGGTTGCGTTTGCGGCTCAGGCGTCGCATGAGTTTTTTGGGGTGCTGCTACGTCTTTCGACTCGTCTTTTTGTTCTTCTGACATTATATGATCCTTTGTTTAAGCATAATCGGTAAACACTTAGGAATGCAATAGCAAAATAACCGCCGGCTGTGGAAAGCCGACAGCAGTTATTTGCAGACGGTCAGCCTATTTACTTGTTTTAGTAAGGGTGCCGTCATGCCTTGGTTGCTGGCCGGATTCACCGTTAATTTGGTGCCGATTTTAATAAAAGGCGCCCGGACTGCATATACTAAGCAGCCGGGCGGCCCCAGGTGTTGTGCGACTCAAACTAATGGGCGTACCTTTTGCGGCGAATGATGGCAAATTGTCCGTCGCTTATTGCGCTTAACCGTTGTCCGTCACTAATCGTAGCGAGCGGCGTACCCACCACCGATATATACGCAAGCGAGCGCCGAAGCGCCGGGTCCGCCGGAAGCATGCACGGATTAAAGCGAAGTCGCACAGCATCTACACAGTCAACCACCAACGTTGTCTGACCACGCTCGAGGCGGGCCATGAGCACTGGGTCATCATAAAATCTTTCGGTCCGCTTGGCAAGAATCGCCTTTCCGTCAGTATCTTCGCCGACCACCGCTTCGCCTCGCCACGCGCCAACCACCCACGGCCGCGGGAGCCACAGGTGGCTCCTTTGACTAAGCTGCTGTTTAATAGCGATGCTATTTTTAGCAGCAACATCGGCATCGGCCTCTCTAATAATCGGCCGGAACTGGGTGGCAACAGGCGCTTGGCCTTGGCGCCCAAAGACTTCGACTTCAAAGTCAAAACCACAGTCAGCGCGGAGTCGTGCAACAGCCGCTAAAAGCGTTGGTAGGTTTGGTTGGTAATTGCTGCGAGCCGTAGCATATGGCGTTTTGGCAACAGTGGCGTTTGCTTTTTTGTCGCGGTATTCGACCAGCAACCTGGCGCCAGTACGAGTTATTTCGGCAAGGACCTTGTTGCTGTAGGCGTAAAATGTAATCGGCTCGCTTGCGTCTGGCGCCTGGAAATATTCCTGGAATATTAGGCCACAGGTATTAACGGTTGCAGTGCCGATAGCCTGTGCAATAACTGCTGCCGCTGCCTGCGGATTATTGCCGTCCCAGTAAATGAGCGGGTGCCTGCCGCGGACTGCATCGAACGAAAAGGCTTCGTCGTGGCCCGAAAGCTTTACAACAAACCCACGGGGGAATTGGTTAGTAAAAAATTCAATGGGAGCCTCAGCAAGGTACTTTTCTGCCAGAGTGACTGCCATAGTTATCATGGGCGCAGTGGGCAAGATTGCCTTCTCTCCGATAACCTTCATGCCGAGGGCGCTGCCACCAAAATTCTTAAACATTAAAATGTATTTTTGTGCGCTCAAGCCGTACGGTGCGAGCAGCGAGTGCACAGCATTTACATCCATGCTAACCCCTAACGTCTAAGGTGCAACACTAAAAACAGCCAGCGTCACTGGCCGTTACCGGAGCATATTTACAGTATAAAGAAATACCGATGCCTACGCTATAGGCAACTTTACGGTAAAAATACAACCCTTACCTGACGTACTCTGGGCAATAATGCTGCCGTGCATAGCAACTACCATTTTTTGGGCAATCGACAAACCGAGTCCATACCCACCGACGGTTTGCGTGGTGCGTGAGCTATCGGCGCGATAAAAACGATCAAAAATATGTGGCAAATCGGCAGCTGGAATGCCAGCGCCCTGGTCAGTTACAGTTATAAAACCGTGATTGTCTTGGCGCCGAGTGGTAATGGTGATTTTAGATGATTCGGGGCTATACTTAATAGCATTATCGACTAAAACGCCCACAATGGTTGCCAACGTTTTTGGCTCACTCATAACGGTGACTGACTGTAGCTTATCGTCAATAGTAATTTTTTTGGCATCAGCCAGTGGTTGTAGGCGTTGGCAAACTTCTTTTACGACCGCACCCGTTTCGACAGCAGTTAAATGCAGTGCTTCGCCGGGGCGAGCAAGGCTTAACAGCGCTTGCGACAAATCACTCAGGCGGTTGATTTCTTCTAAGTTACTTTCTAATAGCTCTTTCATGTCGGTTTTGGTGAGGTTGGGGTCGCGCAGCGAAACTTCTAACTCGGTCTTCATGGCGGCAAGCGGCGTGCGCAACTCGTGCGATGCGTCGGCAGTAAACCGGTTTTGAGCGTCAACCGCCCGCTCAATTGGCCGCATAGTACGCCGCGCCAAACCATAACTTGCAAAACCACCAGCCACCAAAACGACACCATTTAATAGGAGTAAACTAACTAAAATCCGGCCCCGGCTAGCGTCATATTGTTGTTGCAGAGCTGTTTCAAAATCTTGCCGCGTTAACGGCCCCAGTCGGTCTTGGATACGCACTGCCACTGGTCCGTCCAATCCACTGTGCACCTCTTGCATCGCCTCGTGATACACCCACAAACTAAACGCTAAACTTATGACCATTAAAATGGCCACGTACCAAAGCGTCATGCGCAAGTAGGCGTTTTTAAACATTACACTCCCAGTTTATACCCAAAGCCACGCAAGGTGTGTACCAATTGCGGCGATTTAGGGAAGGCGCGATCGATTTTGTTGCGCAAATAGCTCATATACACCTCAACCGTGTTTGGCAAAATGTCGGCGTCGTAATCCCACACGTGACTAATAATTGTGTCTTTGGTGAGGACCTTTTTTTGGTTGCGCAACATATACTCGAGCAAAGCAAATTCTTTGCTAGTGAGGGTGACGGGTGTACCGCCGCGCATAACTTCGAAGGTTTGGGTGTTGAGGCTGAGGTCTTCGCAAGTTAAAACCGGCGACATCACTTGGCTGGGGCGCCGCAACAGGCTGCGAATACGAGCGAGCAATTCTTCAAATGCAAATGGCTTTACCAAATAATCGTCGGCGCCACTGTTAAGACCAGCAACGCGATCGCCCACAGCGTCTTTGGCAGTCAGCATTATAATAGGAGTGTCTTTTTTGGCTTCGCGGAGTTTTTGGCAAATAGTTAAACCATCGACACCGGGCAGCATGCGGTCAAGCACAATAATATCGTATGGTTCGTCAAGCGCCATGGCTAGGCCGTTGTCGCCGGTTAAGCTAACATCAACGGCAAACGACTCTTGTTGCAAGCCACGTTTTAAGGCATTGGCGATTTTGCGTTCGTCTTCTACGACTAGTACGCGCATATAATTTCCTTGTTCACGCTTTTACTATAGCGGCGGTGGCTGAAAATAGGCTTAAGGTAATTTACGGGTAGGGCCGGTGGGCGCGCGCGAAAGTTGCTTCAGCGCGCACCCACCGTGGAGTGATGTCAGGGGGTATCGCAGTTGTATGGGTGGTCCTTGCCCTGACCGGACTTGCTGAAGCGGTCACGGCAGATGCACCACGACTTCTTCGGCCAGTTGTCGATCACGGCAATGCCAGCCGCCCTCAATGCCGGCAAAAGGTAATGGAGCGCCACACTCGCGCGTTTGCGGTCAGGGTCGCAGGGGAAAAGCAAGGTCTTGTGCTCCCACAGCAGCAAGAACTGGCCACCGTCAGTGACACGGTTCAGTTCCGCCATGAGGTCGACCACTTCGGGCAGGACACCGTCGAACTCCAAGCGGAGCCACGACGGGTCGTAATTGGTGGCTGGGACAAACCGCATGTCCATCCCGAGTGGCTTTTGCGCCGTCACTGCGACATCCTTCCATCGTCTCGTCTCCACATGTTGTGAAGTTTTGTAATAATACAATCCCTAACTAATAAACGCAACCTACACATATCACACGTATAATGCTCATGCTATTTACAAATGCATTGTTTTATGTGAAAGTATTGCTTTTTGACAAAAAAGGTGTATTATGAGCTTGTTAGTCAAAATAACCGCTAAGGAGTTGTAAAGTGTACGTTTTAGGCGAAAGCACTAACATCCCACCTGTGTTACCAAACACAAGCGGGAGCATCTTGACAGTAGTTGCTGTCATTACTTTAGCGATTGGTGCAGCCGTGATTATTACCACTGTTGCCCGCCAATTGGCTAAAAAACACTACAACGCCTAAGGGCATTTGTAGGACAAACGAGGGTTGGGGCCAGCACTATTGCTGGTCACCTCCCTTTTTTGTTTGCAGGAACTTGGACTATGAAGAAACAACTTGCAACAACATTCGCATATTTAGTAGGTGGTGCATTTATAATTACCGCTGCTATTCTTGGGGCGCAAGCTTTTAGCTGGCCAGTGCAGGTGCAAGCTTCGCAGGCCACAGTTAACTTGGCGCCTGCAAGTTCTGCTACCACGCAGCAAAATCAACCTAAAATCGGTGGCACACCTGTACGTATTGTCGTACCAAGCCGCACTATTGACTTAACAGTCATTTTAGGGAGCTACGACCCAAGCACCGGCGATTGGACGCTTAGCAACAACAAAGCACAGTTCGCCACCAATTCATCTGTCGCCAACAACAAAGCCGGCAACACGTTTATATACGGACACGATATTCCGCAAGTATTTAAGCGGCTTGAAGGCTTGGTCGCCGGCGACATTGCCCAAGTTTATACCGACAATGGCTACGTTTTTACCTATAAATATCGTACAGCCATCGACGTCGACCCCAGCAATACCGCTATTTTTAACTACAGTGGTCCATCAATTTTGACATTGCAAACATGCAGCGGCGTTTGGAGCCAACACCGACACTTAATGACCTTCGACTTTGTTGAGGTACACAAAGCATGAACAACTTTTTATTTACCATGTTTTGGCTCTCGACTGCCATTGGCGTGCTTAATACACTGCACATTGGTTTTTATTTGGTCAGTGCCAATGTTTACGACATAAAGCAGATGAAACATCGTGCCGAGCGCAAGCGTAGTAACCGTAAATTACCGCTTGTGACCATTGCTATTTCGGCGCACAACGAAGAAAAAGTTATTATTCGCACGCTCGAATCGCTTATTAAAGTTGATTATCCGCGCCTGCAAATCATTGTTATGGACGACGCGTCACGCGACAGCACGAGCAAGCTTATTAACAATTTTATTGCTAACCACCCTAAATTTGATATTACAATCCGCTACAAAACTAAAAACGTTGGTAAGGGCCGTGCATTAAACGCCGCAATCCAACGCTACGCCAAAGGCGAATTTGTTATGACGCTCGACGCCGACTGCATTTTGCACCCGCAAGCCATACGCAACGCCGTGCGTTATTTTGACGACCCAAGCGTTGCGGGTGTGGCGGCCAATGTGCGGATTATCCGCGAGCCCGGCATCATCAGCCTGCTGCAAATGTTAGAGCACATGATTGGTTACCGTTCTAAAAAAGCCTACTCGCTGACAAATTCGGAATGTATTATTGGCGGCGTTGGCTCAACCTATCGCCGCAGTGTCATGAAGCACGTCAATTTTTACGACACCGACACGTTAACCGAAGACATTGGCCTAAGCATGAAAGTCGCCGCCCAAGGCAACAAACACTACCGCCTAGTCTACGGCGCCGATGTCGTAGCCATGACCGAAGGCGTCGCCACCTTTAAAGCCCTGCTTAAACAGCGCTACCGTTGGAAGTACGGCATGTTGCAAAACCTCATAAAATACAGCTATCTTATTGGTAAAACCGGCGGCAATTATTCGCGCATGCTTACGTGGTATCGCCTGCCCATGGCGTTCCTCAGCGAACTTTTGCTGCTTATTGAACCGCTGATTTTGGGTTACATTGTGTACCTCGCCTACTTAATCCACAACCCAGGCGCAATATTTGGTTCGTACGCGTTGATTACCATTTACCTACTTTTAAACCTTTTGCCCGACGAGCACAGCACGCGCCGTGATCGCTGGCGCTTAGCTTTTTACGCCCCAGTCGCTTACTTCATTTTTTACATTATGAACATTGTGCAGTTAGTTGCCATTGTGCGCTGCTTGCTTAACGTGCGTAAACTTGTGGGCCGCCACAAAGTCGACGGCACCTGGCATTCACCCGAACGCAGAGGCGCTGTGCAAGTTAAGTTTAGTAAAGGTATTGCGTAAAGGTTTTTATTATGGTATTGTTAGCATCAATTAAAGAGCTGGGCGCTAAAAATGCCCGCGGAGACCACAGCATGTTTAAAAAAGTTTGGAGCGGTATCGCCGCTATTATCGCTATTGGCGCAATCAGCGTCAGCCAGGTTGCGCCTGTTTTTGCAGCTGTAACCGCACCCGCACCCAGTGCGAAAGTATCATTTACGTTTGACGATGGTTTGGCCAGCGCGTCTACCCAAGCCCTGCCAACACTCGCTAAATACGGTTTAACCGGCACCGACTATGTTATTACTGGCTGCATTGGTATGACCAAAGCGCCAAACACTTGCCACGCCAACACCGACGCCACTTACATGAGTTGGGCTCAGGTGCAAGCTTTGCAAGCTAAAGGCTGGGAAATTGGTTCGCACACCGCGACTCACCCTTACCTGGCGACAAGCGACGCCACCGACGGTCAACCAAATGTCTTGACTCCAACCCAAGTTACGCAAGAACTTGTTAACAGTAAAAACACGTTAGCTACTTACGGCATTAATGCGGTTGATTTTTCGAGTCCATACGGCGACTACAACAACGCCACGCTAGCCCAAATTGCCAAATACTACCAAAGCCACCGTGGTTTTGCCGACGAAAATAACAACATTTGGCCGTACAACGACTACTTACTAAATGACTTCCGCGTACAAGAAGGCGTCACCGTCGCCCAAGTCGAAGCCAAAATCGACGCCGCCATTGCCAACAAACAATGGTTAGTGCTCACCATGCACGACATTATGACCAAGCCAAGCACCAGCCCCGACGACTACCAGTACAGCACCGCCGAGTTGGACCAAATCGCCGCCTACGTTAAAGCCAAGCAAACCGCCGGCCTAATCACCAG
>DATIJQ010000031.1:0-19243 GCA_035478375.1 Saccharimonas sp. (SeqCode)
AGCTCAACGCGTTTTTCGAACGGCAGATCACTACGGCCCGACACCTGCCACAAACCGGTCACGCCCGATTTTACGCTGTGCAGCAGGGCATGTTTGCCTTTATACAACTTTAGTTCTTGGGGTAAAATTGGTCGTGGTCCGACCAAGCTTAAGTGACCTTGCATAACGTTAAATAACTGGGGTAACTCGTCAATGGATGTGGCGCGTAGGAACCGCCCAAACGCGGTAATACGCGGGTCGTTGTTGACCTTGCGTGCCCGAGCATATTCGGCGGCGAGATCAGGGCGGCCCATGGCGGTAAATTCTTCGGCTGCATCGCGATTGTCATAACCTGGCAAGTGGCGCATGCTGCGGAATTTGATCAGTGCAAACGGGGTTGAATATCGCGTTAGCCGTTGTTGCTTGTAAAAAATTTTGCCTGGGTTAAAGATTTTTTGCAGCACAATCACTACTAAAAATAGTGGTGACAAAATAAGCAGCATAATCGACGTGAGCACCACATCGAACAACCGTTTTACAATAATCCCCCAGCCGGTCAGGGGCGTTTGGTTGACCGAAATAATAGGATAGCCTAAAAAGACATCAACGGAATTTTTGCCCGAATAAAACTCCGGCTCGCCTGGAATAAAACTATAACTTATGTGCCGTTCTTGGGCGGCCCCGAGGATTTTTTGGTTGCGCTCGGTCGCATCGTAAAGGTCGGTTTGGATGATGGTGGTGATGTTGAGCGCCTCGAGGTTGTCGATGGCCTGCTCGACCGTACTAAACTGCACTCCCCGAAATGCGTGGGGTATAACAGATCGCGGCCCAGCAATCGCCGACACGTGATAGCCAGAGCGTTTGGTGTTGCTTAGTTGTTCGGCGATGTCTTTGGTGGCGGTCGTGTTGCCAATAATTAGCACCCGGCTGACGCCTCTGCCATAGCGCAATAGCGCGGTGCGGGCGGTGCGCGCAACTTCGCGTCCAAAAACTAGTAAAATGTAAGCTCCAATAAAAGCGTATACGGCAACTAACCGCGCCGGAAATACTGGTTGGTCAATCACAAAGCTGTAGCCGATGACGATTAAAATGCCTATCAGCGAACCGATTAGCAGTCGCCCCCACTCTGTTAAACGGCGGCTGAAGACGCGACCACTGTAGAGGCCTAAAAAGCTAAAGACTAGAATCCACAGCGGGATAACCAGCAGTGACATTTGCAAAAACGAGATTGCCCGAATGCTTTCGACCAGTGGCCGCGGGTCAAATTGCACGCGTAAAATATAGGCGATAACAAAGGCAAGTAGTAGCACCACAAAATCGCCCAAAATGAGTGCGATGCTATAAATTCGTGCTAAGCGGGGAGGCATAGGGGTATTTTACCACTTATCCGGCCGGCGCGTTGGGATTTTGTTGGGCGACATACCAATCGTAATGATCTTTTATAATACGCTCCAAGTCGAGCTCGGGCTGCCAATCAAGTAATTCTTTGGCACGGCCATTGCTGGCAAACAGTTGGGCCGGATCGCCGGGGCGACGGGGTCCAATGGCAATTGGCAGGTTGGCGCCAGTGACTTTATTAAATGTGTCAGCGACTTGTTTGACGGAGTAGCCGTGGCCAGATGACAGGTTGATTGGTTGGTTGAGCGCCCCGCCAGCGGTCATTTTCTCGGCAGCTAATAAGTGGGCGCGAGCGATGTCGGCGACGTGCACATAATCGCGGACGCAGGTGCCGTCTGGCGTTTGGTAGTCATCGCCAGCGATATTAATGGGTTGTTTGCTGCGCATGCTGGCTAATAATTTTGGCACAATGTGCGATACAAACGGGTAATCGGTGCCAACGCCATCAAATGCGCCAGCGACATTAAAGTAGCGGAACGCCGCCCATTGCAATTGGTGGGTGGTGTTGTAACTGCGCAAAAATTGTTCTGCAATTAACTTGCTCCAGCCGTAGGGGTTGACGGGTTGCGTTTGTTCGGCCTCTGTTAGGGGCATGTGATCGTGCTCGCCATACGTGGCGGCGGTGGATGACAAAATGTAGTTTTTGACCCCGGCTGCTGTTGCGGCATCGACGCCGTTTAACAACCCAAGCGAATTTGTTTGGAAGTAATCGTATGGTTTCTCCATAGATTCTGGCACTAAAATTCTGGCAGCAAAATGCATGACAACATCAAACTTGCGGTCGGCAAATATGCTGGTCATAAAGGTACGGTCGCAAATATCACCTTTAATAAATGTCGCGCTTGTTGGCACATTGTAGCGTCGTCCGGTTGCGAGATTGTCTAAAACAGTGACATTGTGGCCTGCCGCTGTTGCCATGTGAGCAGTCACGCCGCCAATGTAGCCGGCGCCGCCGATAATAAGTATATTCATGCGTTTATGGTATCAGATTACGGCCGAAATCGTGTAGTATAAGTCATATGGCTTGGGCAAAATACATAAAATTGGCGGCGGGGCTACTGAATATTTTGCTTGGTGCGTTTGTTTTGATTTTGGTGCTGCTGCCTGTGCACGCTTTTATATCTACCTGGGGTGGTACTACTGTTGGGCCATTGCTCGTCTGGAAAAGCTGGAAAGAAATTTTACTCGCGCTTTTAGTGCCATTAGTCATTTGGTATTGCTTGCTGCGACCAGACGTTGCTAAAACGGTTTGGAATCATTGGCTGACAAAACTTGTGGCCTTGTATGTGGTGTTGCAATTTGTTTTTGCGATCACGTCGCAGGCGTCAACCGACGCTGCCTTGGCGGGTCTGCTCATGAACGTACGATTTTTTGCCATGCTTGTTTTAGCAATGGTGGTGTTGGCGAGCGGCCACCCCGCTGTTCTGCGACTCAAAAAGTGGTTGCCTGGTTGGTTACTAGCCACGACTGTTGCGCTTTCGGTGTTGGCTATTCTGCAAGTGACGGTAATACCCCGCAACTTTCTAGCACAATTTGGCTACAATAAAGATACAACCATTGCGCCGTACTTAGAAGTTGACCAGAGCTCGTCTGCCTTGCGCGCCTTTGCGACAATGCGCGGACCAAACCCACTTGGGTCGTATTTGCTATTGCCTTTGGCTCTGGCTGTCGTTATATTGGCGCGACAACGTCGCAATATGCTAGCATGGGCGGCACTAGTACTCGGAACGGTTGCCTTAGTGCTAACGAGTTCACGCAGCGCTTGGCTGGGCGGACTCGCGGGTCTGCTGGTGTTAGCGTTGGCCATGGTGCCCAAAGCGCAGCTTATAAAGTGGGCAAAACGCGGCGCAATTCCAGCCATTATTGCACTTATTATTTTTGGATGGCTGGCGGTAACGGTGCCTCAAGTTCGGTTGGCTGTGTTCCATTCACGCGCTGACCGGGCAACGCTTACAACAGGTTCGAGCGATGAACACTGGCAAAAAACAATCGACGGCATAAAAGATGTCGCTGCACATCCACTTGGTCAAGGTGTTGGCACTGCTGGTCCGGCCTCGTTTTACAACAAAAATCAGCCGCCCAAAGTTGCCGAAAATTACTTTGTACAAATTGGGCAAGAAACTGGAGTGCTTGGCTTGGCCATTTTTATTGCTATCAATTGCGTGGTAGTCATGCAACTATGGCGACAACGCGCCGACCCTTGGGCGAAAGCTTTGCTAGCAAGTTTTGTTGGCATCACTGTGGTGAACTTCTTTTTGCACGGCTGGGCTGACGACCCCACGGCTATGACCTGGTGGGGCATCGCCGGACTATACTTATTTGAAGCCAGAAAGAAGAAGTAACCATGCACCTGCGCTTGTATTACCAGGGCCCCTTTTACACGCGCATCGACCGCGGGCAGGCAGTGGCCTATGTGGTGAGCGGGGCATTGGTGACGCTTTCGGACTACGGCTCTTTTACTGTTTGTTTTAGCATTTTTAACTTGGGATTGCTTGCTTCAACGGTTACTGCGTATCTGGTCGGGCTCGTGGTTAGTTATCTGCTAAATCGCTACTGGGTATACCGCAAAGGCGCCGAAAAACAAAACGAAGCCACCGGCATTTGGCGCTACCTAATGTTTTTGGCCATCAATTTGGGGATCACCTATGGTGGTTTGTGGGCTATGCAACAGGCGTTTGGCATTTCGCCCTACATAGGCAAGATTATCGTCAATTTCTTTATGTTTTTTTGGATATACATTGGTAACGAGTTCTGGGTGTTTAAAGGCGAACGGGAGGGGCCAATACAATTATGAACAGCGAAACACGACCATCAAAAAAGCAGCGCGAACTGCTGAGTTTTATAGATGGATTTATAAGTCAGCATGGGTATGGGCCGAGTTACCGTGAAATTATGAACGGGCTTGGGTATAAATCGGTATCGACGGTGGCGACGCACGTCGATAACCTTATTAAAAAAGGACATCTGCACAAACGCGATTATTCTGCCAGATCGCTTGAGGTTGTTGAAAGCACTCGCCGTGAATTTATTGCACCAAAAATTGCGACCGAATCGCAAGAGAAGTGGCTTGTGGCCCTCATAAACGCCAAATTCGAGACATTAGAAACCAATGCGACACCGTCGCAAAAAGAAATCGACGATTTGTACGTGCTAGTTGGCGCGCTGCAAGTGCTTGCCTTTGAGGATGCGGCTCGAGCGGCCAAGGCACGATTACTCGGGTTAATGAAGGCAGTTTAGTTAGTTTATGCATAGTTGACGCTTATGTATTGTTGTATTACAATATATAAAAATAACGGAGCTTCGCTAAGACCAATGAAAATGACAATCAATCGCTAAAGTCGTCGCACAGGTTTGTGTAACTTTATTTATTATTGTCATTATTAACTCCGCAATAAAAAACCGAGCACTTGTGTGACCATTTTTTGGAAACAATGCTCGGTTTTTTAATGAGGATACTATGCTTACCGTTCAACACTTATATAAAACATATAAAAACAAAACCATTCTCCAGGATGTACACCTGTCGGTCGATCCTCGTGAGGTTATTGCCCTTATTGGCGAAAACGGCGCTGGTAAAACAACGCTGCTCAGTATAATTACAGGCCAAAACGCTGCGGACAGCGGTACTATTACAGTGCAAGGCGAAACAGTTGGCTACGTGCCGCAGCAAATTCCGCTTGGCCTTACGATTGCTGACAATTTTAGGAACGAGTTTGAGCCATGGCAGATGCACTATGCGCTCAGCCTTGTTGATCTGACAGCTAAGTCGCTCGAAACACCGGTCGCAGCGTTAAGTGGCGGTCAAAAGACTCGCCTTGCATTCGCAACAGTGCTCGTGCAAAATCCAACAGTATTATTGCTTGACGAGCCAACTAATAACCTAGATGCAAAAGGTTTGGCCTGGTTGGAACGTCTTATTGCCACCTTCCGTGGAGGGGTTTTGATAGCTAGCCACGACCGTACTTTTATTAATCGCGTAGCAACAGGCGTTGTTGCATTGCAAGACGGCACATTACGCCACTACGGCGGTAATTATGACTTTTATAAACAACAAAAGGCGGCCGAACACCAAACGGAGCTGGCCGAATATGAATCATTTGTGGCCGAAAAGAAACGACTGCAAAAAATAAAAATCCAAAAAACGTCACTTATGCAGCAAACGACTCAAGAAAGATATAGCCGCCTAAAAGGTGTCCCAAAAATATCATTTAATAAGCAAAAAAATGAATCACAGCGGAGTTTAGGCGGCCAATTAAGAGCGCTTGATTCAAAGTTAAGTCAACTCGCCACCATTGAGCGTCCACAAAGTAGCAAGGATTATGCCATAACATTAGGTGGCGATGTGCCCAATGACAAGCTTGTGCTGCGGCTTACAGTCATTACAAAGTCGTATAGTACTAGTGTTTTGCAAGGTGTTAGTCTAGAAATCCGCGGACACGAACGTATACGCATTGCAGGCAAAAATGGCGCTGGCAAAACAACGCTCCTTAAAATAGCCGCTGGTTTGTTGCAGCCAAATAGTGGTGACGTGAAGCTCGGGCAGCAGGTTAACTGCGGTTATTTCTCGCAAGATAGCGATGGACTTGACTATAAAAAGACAGCCCTCGAAAATCTTGTACTGACGCTGGCGCAACCCGAAGCCATACACCGTGCGGCCCGCAGTTTGGGGCTAACAAATAATGACCTCAAAAAGCGCGTCCCTGAATTGTCGCGCGGCCAACAAGCAAAATTGGGTTTTGCAAAGTTACTACTAAGCAATTACCACCTATTAATTTTAGATGAGCCGACCAACCATTTAGACATAGCAACGCGAGAACACATTGAACTCGCATTAAGCCAGTATAAAGGGGCAGTTTTGTTTACTTCACATGATGATTATTTTGCCGACGCTGTTCATCCTACAAAAACGTTGTATATTGGCAGCAATTGTTAGCACTAAGAGCATTCGGATTACTTGACCCCTGTTTCCAACATGCTATAATAAGCCAGTACTTCCGAGGCTTATTCGCTACCGGCCTCGGATTTTATTCCGGGGTAGCTCAGCGGTAGAGCGGGTGGCTGTTAACCACTAGGTCGCGAGTTCGAGCCTCGCCCCCGGAGCCATGTAATAAACCCAAGTCTTTAGGCTTGGGTTTATTACATGGCTTTAAGGAGGAGCATCGAGCAACTTGACCTCGTGCCACAGTGCTACTCGAGGTATTTTTCGCAGCGCAATAAACGGTGGTTTGTTATAGTCTGGAGGCTACCAAAATTTGGTGGCCTCTGCGAAGGGAGAAAACATGAGTGGCGACCCGCAGGGTCAGGGCTCGACCGTCGGGAGTGGCGCTGGCGCCGAGGACCCGACCGGCCAGACGCAAAGCGGCAAGTAACGCGAAGGAGCAGCATGTTTTTTAGCGGTTTCGGCCACAGCTCCGAGGGCGAACGCAATCCGGGCGGCACACGCACGATCGGTGGCGGCTCCAACGATAGCGACGGCAACGACAAGTAGGCAGTAGTCGCCCATACTGCCACAATTGGTTACCTTTGCAGTACCCGGCAAGCCGACTTCTGTCTGGCTTGCCGGTCTAACCTTGTTTATATTTATCTTTATGTTATTATATTATTTGACGCTATTGTCAAATGTCCGAATGGAGGAACAATGTCCGGTTTTGCCGACATGTCGTTCGTGGGTGTGGACCCGTTGCAGGTGCTTCCGAACACTGTGGAGCTGGCCAACCTCGTCGGCGTCGAACTCTCCGAGACGCCGACGTCCGAACAGCTGGACGAGCTGGTCGAGGCGTTCGGCAAGAACCGCGCCTACGACCACAACGTGTCACCGCTGGCCCAAGCGCTGGGTATCGACAACGGTCTGCCGCCCAAGCACGTGCTGGACCTCATGGAGGCCGGCGCCAAGCTGTTGCTGACCGAATTCGCGCCCCGTAACATCTTCGGCGACAGGCTGCCCGACGACAGCGCGGTGCTCGCCTGGATCACGGCGGGTACAGCCAACTGGTCGGCCCGACGTGTGAACCTGCTGAAAAAGACGGTGGCCGCCCACAACCTGGGCCTCATCGACATCGTCGCCACTGGCACCACTCGGCTGTGCAACCTGCCCACCGAGCAGCACATGAGTGGTCAGACCACCGAGATCGACCACTTGTGCAACCTGCTGGATGCCGCTGGCGACCCGCTGAAGAGCAAGCACTCCGGTTACCCGTCCAACGACGAAACGTGGTCCATGGCCCAACAGGCCGAGCGCCTCGCCGGCTACCCGTACAGGCCGTTCAACAAGCTGAGTCAGTACGACCTGCTCGTGCCGGTCAACGCCGGCGCACTGAACGTGCCGCTGGAGTTGGTCACGGTGTTCTCGCGCAGGGTGCCGGGCTTCAACCCGGCGCGGCTGTACTTCACTCAGGACCCGTTCGAGCTGGCCACCACCAGCGAGCAACTCGAGGACCGCACCACCTACCAGAACCCCTGGACGCTGTTCAGCGCCTGGGGCAGGTTGGTGAAGGCGGTGCACGAGCTCAACCAGTGATCGCGCTCCAGGCGCGGCACTGACCTCCGTTCGGACAAGCCCCCTTCCGCTTCACGGCGGTCGGGGGTTTTGTCATAAACGTGTAAAATTTCGCACTTTATTCTGTAAACCTCTCGCCACCTTCGTCATTATAGGGTATTATGATGGTGATTTATGTACAGAGATTTACGAATTAGTGTGTGTTTACCATGCCGCAACGAAGCGAAGTCTCTTAAACATGTTTTGAGCCAAGTGCCAAAATTTGTCGATGAAGTGATTGTTATTAGTAATCGCTCTACCGACAACACCGTCGAAGCCGCTAGCAAATTAGGCGTGGTTGCCTTAAAAGATGACCGCGCAATTGGCGGCATTGGCTATGGATTTGCGCACATAACGGGCATCCAAAATGCGACTGGTGATATTATTGTGGGCGCCGATGGCGACGCAACATACCCGCTCGAAGACTTACCAGCGGTTATTGACCATATGATAGACAAAAATCTCGACTTTGTATCGTGCAACCGTTACCCGCTGCGCGACGGTACCGAGATTCCATTTAAACTCAAGTTTGGCGTGTGGCTGCTTAATACAGAGGTACGAGTGTTATACGGGCACAAAATCCAAGACATTTTGTCGGGCATGTGGGTATTTAAAAAAGCAGTTCGCGACGAGCTAAATGTAACGGCAGGCGACTGGAACCTCAGCCCTCAAATTAAAATCAACGCTGCCACAAACCCACGCATTGCTTTTGGCGAATACAACATTGTGCAGCACAAACGTTTGGGCGAATCACACCAAAATTATTTTAAAACTGGCCTTAACCACGCTACGTGGATCTTTAAAAACAGGTTCATGCCCGCACGCCACGTAGCGGCGCAAGCGGCCGAAGACGACGACGCTTAATCGGGGTTGTCTAAATCGCCTTGGTCTTTGTCTTCGATATCTTCGCGGGCGTCTTCTTGTTCGGCGGTGCCGCCATATTCTTCTTCGGTAAAGGCGAGTTTGTCGAGCTCAGATTTTAGAGCCTTATTTGGTAAGCGAGTATAGTCCGAAGGCTGGTCAGTCAGTTCGTGCGTCACTATATCGACGCCCGATGTGTCGAGGTCGTCCTGATAATTTTGTAATTGCTCTCGTTCATCTTTTATTGTCATAATGCCTCCTTCGTTACTCATTATAGCAACTCAGTGCGCATGAGCAGTTAACTTTTTTACTGCACAAATGCTGACTAAAGCGTGTACTATAGTAAGGAGGGTTTTATGAGTAAAATTGCAATCATCGCTACCGATTATTTTGAAGAAGCCGAACTGACTAGTCCGCGCCAGGCGCTGCTCGATGCTGGCTTTGACGTTGACGTTATTGCACCGCACGCTGGTGCTATTAAAGGGCTCAATCATGTGACGCCTGGCCAAAGCGTAGCAGTTAATAAAACATTGGATGACGCTAAGCCTAACGACTACGATGCAGTAGTTATCCCCGGTGGCGTCGTCAATGCTGACCATTTGCGCGTCGAGCAAAAAGCGCAAGCTTTTGTGCGCGCAATGTTTGACGCTAACAAACCGACCGCTGTTATTTGTCATGGCCCGTGGTTGTTGGTATCGGCCGGGTTAGTTAAAGGCCGTACGCTGACCAGCTACTACACGCTCCGCGACGATATCACCAACGCCGGCGGTAACTGGGTCGACCAAGAGGTCGTGCAAGATGACGCGCTTATTACCAGCCGCAAACCCGACGATCTACCAGCATTTAACAAAACGCTACTTACTGCTCTACAAACGTGAACACATCTGTTATTAAAGTTACCGATCTTAGTAAGACCTACAAACTCGGACGCGAAAAGGTGCATGCCGTACAAAGCGCCAGCTTTGTGCTAGGTGCTGGCGAACTAGTGGCGATCGTTGGCCCAAGCGGTTCAGGCAAAACAACATTAAGCCAAATGCTTGGCGGTTTATTAAAACCCGACGACGGGCAAATTGTGGTTGACGGCAAAGTGGTGGACCACATGCGCGACAAAGCTCTTTCGCGCTATCGTAATAAACACGTTGGGTTTATTTTCCAGAATTTTAGTTTGGTGCCGGGTTATTCTGCGCTCGAAAATGTATGCATTCCGCTTATTGTTGCGGGCGTTGCGCCGGCCGAACGCAAGCGCCGGGCAATGCGCTATTTACAGCTGCTGGGACTCGAAAAACAGTTTAAACAAAAGGTCGAACAGCTTTCGGGCGGCCAGCGGCAACGTGTAGCAATTGCTCGCGCGCTAGTGACCGAACCCAAACTTATTATTGCCGACGAACCAACTGGTCAGCTTGATTCTGCGCGCGGTAAAGAGATTATGCAAATTTTGTTGCGCCTTGCCCATAGTCAACAATTAACGGTGGTTATGGTGACGCACGATACAGCGCTAGCTGCCCAAGCTGATCGGCAACTGCATATGCGCGACGGTGTGCTTAAGGAGAGCAAGTGATGCGCAGCTTCGATTACGTTAGACTTGCTGCCCGCGACGTGCGTCGCCAGCCATTGCGTTCACTGCTAACCGTAACAGCGCTTGCAATTAGCACGGCAATTGTCGTGACACTGGGTAGTTTGACCATAGGCGCGCGGCAAGCGGTGGTAAGTGCGTTGAGCCCAGATAATTCGCTCAGCACTGTCACGGTAACCTCAACAAAATCTGGCGCCGGCGGACTATTTGGTAATGTGCAGGTCGCCAACGACCAAACGTCAAAGTTAGACGATGCGACGGTATCGCAATTAGCTAAAATTCCACATGTGCAGTCGGTCAGCCCGCGCGCTTTTGTGTGGGAATTTAATACATTTGGGCTTACTAACACCTCAACGCAATACGTTGCCCAGACGCAAGGCATTGGCGCCGAAACTGCCAGCACGCTGCCGCTCAGCGCTGGCCGCGAATTTGTCGCAAATTCTGCCGAGCACGAAGTTATTTTGGGCGCGGCTTATGCACGCCAACTTGGTGGCGACAGCCAAAATTTACTTGGCAAAACGATCAGCATTACCACTCAAAAAGGCTACCGTGGCGACGGTGCAGCAATTTTGCCTGTTACAGCAACGCAGGCGCAAATTGACGCTTACAATAAATCGGCCACCCAGCTGCAAGCAACAGTCGTGGGTATTACCACCGACGGCAGTAATCAAAACAGCTTGTTTATTCCACTGGGTTGGGCGCATCAAGTCCGCACTGAGCAGTATTGGATGGACGAAAAGACGCTCAAAAAGACTGATCAACTGGCCGACAATGGGTACACTAGCATTGTGCTGCGCGCCGATTCAGCCACTAATGTGCCAGTGGTTGCGGCGGCTGTCGATAGTCTTGGGTATGGCGAAGTCTCGGCCTTGGGCGTGTTGCAAAAACTCACTGCGGCCACGGCGATCGTGTGGGTTGTGCTTGGCGCGATTGCTGTTGTCGCCCTCATTGCCGCCAGCCTCGGTATCGTTAACACCATGCTTATGGCGGTTAGCGAACAACGCACTGTCATTGCTATTTGGCGAGCTTGCGGTGCGCCCAAAAAACAGATTTCACGCCAGTTTGTATTGCACGCAGCAATTCTTGGATTACTTGGCGGCGTTATTGGCGCGGCAACTGGTTTTGGTATAACGCAAGTAGTAAATCAGCACATTGCAGCGCTGTTGGCGGCCCAGCAAATCGCCACAGTTGACTTGCCGGCAGCGCCGTGGTGGTTGTTGGGCAGCGCCGCGGCAATTACTGTACTCTTTGGCGTGCTAGCCGGCGCATATCCGGCCTGGCGGGCGGCGCGACAGGATCCAGCCATTGCGTTGGCTGGGCAGTAGGTTGCTGCGGCGCGACATCTTCTTTATTGGCCATCATAGAAAGATACACACTCGTCACGGCAGGCAACACAATAAGCAACGTCGGCAGTGGGCTATGCACAATAAGTAGCGGAATCGCCAACATAATAACCGCAAACACAAGCTCGCCACGGTTGGCTTTAAGCGCTTCACCCAGTGACGTGCGTTTGTTGTCTTTTGGCGTCACCAAAAATACCGATTTGCCAAAAATAGATTTGGTCGACGATTTTAAGCTGACAAAAAACATCGAACCATACAGCAAAAACGTGTGCAACAAATACCAAGCCAGTTTAAATGGATTAACAGTGCGGCGGTAAAAAATAATGTCGTTTAACATTGGTGCCAGCAAAAATAGCAGGGTCGGCACAATCAGCCAGACCGGATAGGCTGTGGTGTAACCCATAAGTGGCAAGGCGACAACATTAATAACAATATACAGTGCAAAAAATGCGGTCAGCGGTAGATTGTAGGTAAATAAAACGATGTCCATTTTTTCGAACCACGTCATGTTGGACTGTAGAATTCGTTTGGTGTAGCGCTTAATAAATTCCATGTTGCCTTGCGTCCATTTGCTGTGGCGTTTTTTGAAAGCCAGGTAGTTTACCGGGTATTCTTCTTCGCACAAGATATCAGGTGCAAAGGCAACGTAATAGCCTTGGTTGCGAGCTTCAATGCTAAAGCATAGGTCTTCTGCGACAAAGTGTGGGAACCCGCCGGCTGCAGTATAACATTCACGGCTAACCATAGCGCCGTGGCCTAGTAATGACAAAAATCCGTGGTGATGTTTAACCATTTGATACGTTGGCCAGTGAGAATCGACGCCAATGCTAAACAGGCGCATAAAGGTATTGCGGTTGCGGGTGGCAATGTGGTTGGCTTGTACAATGCCAGTGGTAGGGTCGTTGGCAAAGTAATCTAGGCAGCGGCTAATAAAATTGTCGGGTACGATTTCGTCGCTGTCTAAAATGACAAAGTAATCGTATTCGGCCGTGCGCAAAAAGTTATTTAAGTTGCCGGCTTTAAAGCCAATGTTGTTGTCGCGACGGATGACGCTCAGGTCGTGCGCCTGGGCAAACCTGTCAATTTCGGCTTTGGCATCGGGTTTGCTGGAGTCGTCTAAAATGACGATTTGCATATTGGGGTAATCTTGGTCCATGCATTTGAGCAGACTCTCGGAAGCAAAGTCATTGCAGGCGCAATACACCATAACAACTCGCGCGCGGGCCACGCGACCGAACATCTTTTGCCATTTATGTGCCGCGGGAACGGTGTGCAGGTTTTTGCGCCGTAAGTGGTAATACAATGTGTAGGCCAAATCTTTGGTGCCGTTCAGCCAAAAGTAGCCAATAAACAGCGTGCTGGCCGTGACGAGCGCAGCGACGCCCCAGCCGTATTTTTCTGATTTAGTGATTTCGGTGAGTAGCGGAGTGAGTGTGGCGGCCAAGAGTGCGATCCATAAAAAAACGATCAACACGTACAAACGGGGTGATTTTTTCATCCTTATCCTTATGCGTTACAAATATGTACGGCGATTGCCGCACAAGCTCCCATTCTTTCGTGGCTTGGTCCAAGTCAGAATGAGATATTCGGCTGTGCGTCTTACAACGGTAAAGATTTACAGTAGAAAATACAGCGCCTAAAAAGTCAAATATGATTTTTTGCGCTTGCGTCTATATAAAATAATGTAATTACCCTAATTTTTTTATTTGCGCCGCGAGATTTTTAACGTGGTATAATTGACGTACAAATATGTTTATGGTAATATAGTCTAACTTATTTGGTCCGTAATTTAAGGGGTTCAGGTTTACCTGGAAACCTTATGCACGTACCACAGATGGAAGGGTGGCAATGCGCAGTAATTTTGTTCTGGTTATCTTGACCGTAGTTGCGATTGGTGGTTTGGGGGCGATGGTCATTTTGGCCAATGCCAACTCTCAGGGCACGGCAACTGTTATGGTTGACGCACCGCATGTCGATGCGTCGTCGGTGTCGGATACGCCGACTGTCACCACGAGCGCGCGTCAGTCCGACGTCGCCAGAACCACGACCAAAAGAGTTCCACCGGCCAACACGGTTGTGGTAACGGCAATTAAGCCGACATCAACAAGCGGCATGCCTACTGTTACGCCGGCTACAACGACCACAACGGCGGCGCAACTCGCAGCGCCTGATTCGCCGACCACAACAACGACCACGCCGCCCGACTCCATGCCGCAGACCACGAACTGAAGGGGAAGCGTCATGGCTCCGCGAACAATGCGTTGGACCGTCACGGCGGTGGCTGGCGCGCTTTTTGCCGTCATTTATACGATTGCCTTGTTGCTGGGCACGCACCGGCATTATGTCATGCTGAATGACGCACCTGACGCACCAACTGGCTCGGCAGTGTTCGTGGCCAGTTCGGTATCATACGCCGAGGGCGACACGATTGTTGTTGCCGTCGGTGATCAGGTGCGAGTCACTCGCTTGAAGAATCTGACAGATACGCGCGTTGTGCTGACAAGCACCGGCATGTCACAGACCGATGTCACGCCCGTGGCCTACAACGACATTATTGGTGTGGTGCAGTTTGTCCTGCCGAATTATGACTTTTTGCAGCTCGTGGCATGGCCGGCGCTCTTTTTGTGCCTTGCCGTGACTGCGCTGCGTGCAGTCGCTCTTTGGAGCAGGCCCATCTCACGTGTAACCCCCGCCCCCTAAACCGCCCAGGTGAACAAACCCGCCTGGTCGCGTAACAGGACCAGGCGGGGGCGTTTACTTTTTTACGGATTTTACAACGCGTAAGCAGATTCGGGCCACAGCGTGTGCATGACTCGTTTGCCACGAGCACTCAGCTGAATCCAAATGCCAAATCCAGCATTGCGGCTAATAATTAAACGTTTATGGGCAAGTTCTTGAATGATATGGGCCAAATGGCCCGGGCTAAATTTAAGGCTTGTCGCCAATCCTGTAAAATCTTCTTCGCCACTGTCATGCACTTGTTGGAGCACAAGCGCGCAGTCTTGGGGTAGGTCGGTTGTTCGCATGGTTCCTCCTTTTGTTATTTGCATTTTTACCGTACAGCGTTTTGTTAAGAATAAGCTTAAAAACCAACCTAACAGATGAATATGATAAACTAAAGGTATGAAGATTGCCACCATGGTCCGTGGTTACTTGCCGATGCCGCGCCCCAAAGATATTCTGTATGCCCCCCTGGATTTAGCCGCTGCCATTGCCGAAGGTCTGGCCGCGCGTGGACACGCCATTGATTTTTACGCGCCCAAAGGCAGTAAACTAAACGGCGTCACCATTAAAGACATGGGTATGCGGCCGCTGGTCACAAATGCCGATGAATGGACCGAACACTTGGGGGCCACCAAACGCCACGTGCACTACCGGCCATGGCTGTGGGACAATATTTTTGTCGAAGAAATGTTTAAACGGGCGGCTGCGGGCGATTATGATGCGCTGTTATTCCACCACCCGGAACTTGCCATGCCATATGCCAGGCGTTATCCACAGGTCAAGATCGCCTCTGTTATGCACGACCCATTATTTGATTGGTTTGCCGAAACAGCAGCCATGTACAAAGCACCAAATTCCCAACTTATTTCGATTTCTGATAACCAACGCGCCGGTCGCACTGACCTGCCGTGGGGTGCAACAATTTATAATGGCATCGACACAAATATCTTTACACCAGGTGGCGGCGGCGATTATTTGCTTTATTCTGGGCGTATTATTCCCGAAAAAAACGTTGCCGACGCCGTACAACTTGCCATAAAAACCGACCAAAAGTTAGTCATTGCCGGGCTTTTATTCCACGTTGATGAACCGTACTTTAACCAACACGTCAAACCATTTTTAAATGACAAAATTAAATATGTTGGCTATGTGCCGCGCGAAGAATTAACGCGCTATTACCAAAACGCCAAAGCCTTGCTCATGCCGGTGCAATGGGACGAACCATTTGGCATGAACATGGCCGAGGCCATGGCCTGCGGCACGCCAGTATTGGGCTACAAACGTGGTGCGATTCCAGAGGTCGTGCAAGATGGTGTAACTGGTTTTGTCGTAGATAATTTTGACGATTTAGTTGCGGCGGCGGGCAATATTCACACGCTCAGCCGCGCGGCATGCCGCCAGCGCGCCGAGCAATTATTTAGCGTTGAGCGCATGGTGAGCGGCTACGAAACGTACTTACAAAAACGCATTAGTCAGCCATTTAATTAAATTGATCGTACCGCTTTTTTGACTTTTGGCACCACAACAGCTGGGCTGAGTTTTGCTTTTACATTACTGCCTGCCAGCATGGCTAGGTGTGCGGCGGCAGCTTCGGCAATTCGTGGCCAAGCAAAATGCTGGAGCACGCGGTGGCGGGCGGCTTCGGCATATTTTGTTTTGCCGTTGGTTAAAACGGTGTGAAGTTTGGCGGCCAAATCGATTGGGCAGCGGGGTATGACTAAATGACCAGTCACGCCGTCATCAACCGTGAACTGCATGCCCCCTGTGCGCGAGGCAACGACTGGTGTACCGCACCCCATGGCTTCAATCGGTACAATACCAAATGGTTCGTAATAAGACGGTACGGCGCACGCGTCGGCCGCGGCGTAATACTGCGCCATTTGCGTTTGTGGTTTGGCGCCTAAAAAGTGAACGCGGTCTTGCAAGCCCAGTTCTTTTATGACATTTTGCAATCGGCTTAGTTCGTCATTATCTAACTTTTTAGATGATTTTGTGGTGCCGCCGCCAATAATATACAGCGCGACACCTTGCCATTGTTCGCTTAACGATTGTATTGCCTCGACGAGCGTGGCAATACCTTTGCGCCATTCTAACCGGCCGACATACAAAATAAGCTCGCCGTTAACCGGCAAGCCTAGGCGTTTGCGTATGGTGCGCGTGCTATATGGGCGGAACTGCACCGTATCCACGCCCACTGGTATGATACTTATTTTTTCGGGCGTCACCCCAAATAATTGCACAATGTCATCGCGTTCGTGTGGGCTGGTCGAAATAATGCTGGTCGATTCTTGGGCGATCCGCCGCTCCCAATCACCACGCGTTTTGTAAAATTGGTAGTTCGTATTTTGCGGCTGTTCGGCCTGCAGTGCCTCGTAACGCCTTTGGCCGATAGAATGGTAAACATGCGTCAGCGGCAGGCCGTACGCTTGTGCCAATTCAAGGCCGATCACACCCGAGAACCAATAATGGGTAAAGACGACGTCGTAGTGTACGTTTTCGCGTTCAATGCGCAGTTTTACGTTGCGGGCGAATTCGGCCGTGACGTTCAAAAAGTCGTCTCGCGGCATGTAACTTTTTGGCCCGGCTTTAACGCGAATGACGCGCAGTCGCGGCGCGACCTGCACAACCTCTTGCTTTGTGGCGCGATCCCAACGCGTGTACACATCGACGTACACGCCCAGTTTGGCGAGCAGACTGGCCATGTTCATGACGTACACGTTTTGGCCGCCAGTTTCTTTTGTCCCGATTTTAGCTAACGGATCTGCATGATCTGAAATCATTAAGATGCGCATATGGTATAGCTTCCTTTAAAGCTCGCCCACTAAGCCGAACCCCTCCAAAGTAGAGTCGGATAAATCCTTTGCGCTAAAAATAGCGCGTGCCTACATAAATAATACACGAGGCTAAGCAAAATCGCAATGTGTCTACGCTCGTCGGTTGCCGACCAAATGTCATAACTTGCCGGTTTCAACCTGTGTACGTAACCACTCGTCGAGCGAACCGGTGCCGCTGGCACCCATGGCCACCACAATGTCGCCGTCAGCCAAGTGCTGCTTGATTGTTTTAAGCAAGCTAACATCGACTTCGGCTGGCGCGGCGATGTTTGGGTCGTCCAAATATGTAATGAGCTCGGCTGGCGTGAGCAACTGCAAATTAGGGTCCTCACGCGCCAAATAGGTGCGCACCCAGTGGACCTTTTTGGCCCCTTTAAACGTGTCTTTGTAGGTATGTTTAATGTGGTGCTGGCGGCGGTTAGTGAGTGGCTCGTATATAACAATTACATCTTGGTTGTCGGCGAGTTCTAGCGCGGTGTTTAGTCCGCCCTTAATTTTTTCGGGTGTGTGGGCGTAGTTGGTGTACAGGTTTGGGCGCAGTAGTTCCATGCGTTGTTTAAGTCCAGGGAATTCGTTCACAAAGTCAATAAGTTGGGCGACTGGTTTTTGAGTAATTGCATGCACAGTTTGCACGGCCAACAATGCGTCGTGGCGGTTGAATTCACCAGGCAGGGCGATGGTGTCAATCAGCGGATCGTCTTGTCGTAGTTCGCTTATGCCGTCGCCAGTCGCCAGTTTTAGTTGTTTGGCGTCGGCCTGCCACAAAAATGTATGGCGGCTTTGAGCAATAAAATCGCGGTACGCTTTTACATACGATTCTTTGGTGGGGAAAATTTCGTGGTGATCCCAGCCAATACCGGTAATTGCGGCCAGGTAGGGGTGGAAGGCTAAAAAGTTGTAGTCAAATTCGTCGCATTCATACACAAAATACGTTGCGCCTTGAGGCAATTCGCCGGCCTGCGCAAACGGTAATTTGGCGCCCACAGAATGACCAACCGCAATTTTTAAGCAGTAAAACAACCATACAATCATTGCCGTTGTGGTGCTTTTGCCGTGCGTGCCGGCGATGCCAATTAAACGCAATTTTTTGTCGGTGATAATTTGGTTGAGCAGCTCGTCGCGCATGCTGTGTTTTATGTGGTTGCGTTTGGCGAAGATGAGTTCGGGGTGGTATAAATTTTCGCGCGTGACGGCCGACGAAAAAACAAACCAATCAATGGGGTGCTTTTTGTGCAGCTTGGCAATGGCTTCTTCGGTTTGGCCAATGTGCAGGTTAATACCTTCTTTTTGGAGTTGTTTTGTGGCGGCCGATTCTTGCTTATCGGAGCCCGAAACCTCGTAGCCGGCTTGTTTTGCGAGTCGTGCCAACGGACCAATGCCAGAACCGCCAATACCGCTAAAGAAAATATGCATACTTTTAGCATACTACAGATGTGGTGTTATGCAGTAGTATTGACATTTATTGTCAAATATTGTACTATGTTATGTACGTCAAGCAGAGTTGCCTGACGGGCACTCTGCAAATTACTCACGGAAGAGGAATCATGATCAACTGGATCTTGGCCGTCATCCGCAACCTGGCCTACGCCCTCGTGCGCAAGCAGGTCGAGGAGACGACGGCCACGGTGGCCCTGAAGAGCGCGCACTACGCCACGCAGATCGGCCTGCTGGTCGATCACGCGCTGCTCATGAAGGCCCGCGCCGCCCAGCCGCTCGACGAGGCCTACCTCAGCGCCATGCTGGCCGGCTTCGAGGAGGACGGTGTCGCCATCACGGTGCTCGTCAGCAGACCGGACAACTCCACCAAGCTGACGCTCCGGGTCGCCGGCCTCCACGACGTGGCGCTGTACAATGCCCTCCTGGCCACGGCCATGGACATGTACGACGTCGACAACCTGGGGGCGATCGAGCCGACGAGAACCGGGTTCGACCTGGACATCACCCACTTCGCCAACCTCAGGTCGACGATCACCGTCCGCTGACCCCTCGCCGCGCG
>DATIJQ010000032.1:0-2163 GCA_035478375.1 Saccharimonas sp. (SeqCode)
TGTTGTTCATCGATAATATCTTTCGCTTTACTCAAGCCGGCTCAGAAGTCTCGGCCTTGCTTGGTCGCCTGCCAAGCGCTGTAGGTTACCAACCAAACTTGCAGCAAGAAATGGGCGCGTTGCAAGAACGCATTACCAGTACCAAAACCGGTTCGATCACCTCTGTTCAGGCTGTGTACGTGCCGGCCGACGACCTGACTGACCCGGCGCCAGCTACGACTTTTGCCCACCTCGACAGCACCATTGTGCTTAGCCGTGCGCTGACCGAAATTGGTATTTACCCGGCAGTTGATCCGCTCGACAGTAGTTCGACCCTGCTCGACCCCGAAATTGTCGGCGAAGAACACTACACCGTTGCCCGCGAAGTCCAACGCGTGCTGCAACGTTACAAAGAACTGCAAGATATCATCGCGATTTTGGGCATGGAAGAACTCAGCGATGAAGACAAAAAGACCGTTGCTCGCGCTCGCCGTATCCAGCAATTTTTGAGCCAAAACGTGCACGTAGCCGAACAATTTACCGGCCAGCCCGGCGTGTATGTGCCGCTTAAAGAAACCATCGCCAGCTTTAAGGAAGTGCTTGAAGGCAAGCACGACGACAAACCAGAAGGCGCCTTTTATATGAAGGGTGGCATTAAGGAGGTCAAATGAAGCTCGAATTTGTAACCCTTACTGGCCCCAAATTGCAAGCCGACGTGTACGAAGTTATTCTGCCAACAGCCAGCGGTAGCATTGCCGTCTACCCGCAGCACACGCCACTGGTCACTACAGTTGTGCCGGGTGTTGTAAGCGTTCGCCACAAAAAGACTGACACCGACGAGCAGGTTGACGTATTTGCCAGCAATGGCGGCGTTGCCGAAATAACCGGCAAAAGCCTGCGTATTTTGGTTGACGAAGCTGACCACGCCGACGATATTGTCGAAGCCCACGCGGCTGCAGCATTAGAGCGTGCTAAAGAACTCAAGCGTGATGCAAAAGACGAAGTCGAGCTTGAGCGTGCCGAAGCCTTAATTGACCGTCATACCGTACAGCTCAAAGTTGCTGAATTGCGCCGCCATCGTGGTCGTCGCGCAATTGCAAAACAGTAGTAAATTAAAGCTCCTATGCCCGCCCGCGTAAAGACGGCAAAAATTTGGCCAGCGTGCTGCTGCCGGCATTTACGACGTTGCTGTCGCCTGCGTTTTGCGTGGTCTAAGCGTGCGCGGCCTGCACTACGCGTAGTTGTAATTTGGGTGGAGATTGAGCCAGTTATAGACCTGACTCAAGTCTTTTTGTTTGCCGAAGGCGACCACGGTGAATTTTACCCACCGCAGTCGCATCGGGACTTACGCGCGCTGTTCTGTTCTGAGGTCAGTGTACGTCCATTGCGTCGACACCAAGCGGTACATTATTTGTAGATGGGTACATTTCTGCCCTAATGACACCGTTGCTAGTATTTGCGCTTGCCATAACGCATGTTTTAACACGCCTCCAACCGTTATCGGCGGGCAATGCGCTAAATACATAGTTTGAAACATCTGTGCTGTTTTGGCCAAGTAACCACAGAGCTAATGTGCCGCCAGCGCCAGAGGTTGTTCCACCGGTTACGACCATAGCTTCGGCGCAGAAAGTATCGCCGACACTCCAGCCATAGCTCCGTGATTCAAGCAGACTACCGTTTGCAACGTTTGTTTGCACGATCTCAAAGCCACTACCCTCGTACGGCGTGGTGCCGTTGAAGTTTTGGAAATTGGCATACCCAAGCGATCCATGCGGGGACCAGTGCGAGCTGTCGCCGTTAAAACCACCGTTAAGCGCGAGCGAGTTGTGGACATCAAGGACATCAACGCCGATCGTCGGTCCGCTCACCGCCGGGTATATTTGTGCACGAATTGTACTGTGACCAGTCGTGGCTGTCACGCAGGTCTTGATCGGTGTCCAGGCATTGCTGCCAGGCAGCGGGCCAAAAGAGGTCGTGGATTGTTCTGTTGAACCGCCGCCAATCAAGTACAGGGCCAGCGCTCCAGATGCACCGGTGATATTACCGACGGTCACGACCTCAGCTTCGGCACAAAAGGTGTCGCCCGGCCCAATGTCATGCGGCATGTCCTGGTAAAAACTGCCACCTTGTTGCGAGGTGTTGGTCGCGCCAAAAGCGCTGCCTTCGTACGGGTTTGTGCCAACG
>DATIJQ010000033.1:0-3188 GCA_035478375.1 Saccharimonas sp. (SeqCode)
TACGCCACATGTTGTGCTTAAAACTATTTTAAATGCCTACATATAGCGCTATGATAAGACTTAGCTACACTACAAACAACAAGGTAGCGTGGAGCGAAGGTTAATTTATCAGATGAAGTGCCCCAACTGTCAGCACTGTGAAAGCAAAGTAATGGAATCCCGCGATGTCGCAGGTGGCGAAAGCATACGCAGGCGCCGTGAGTGCCTTAACTGCCAGCACCGTTACACAACCTACGAACGGCTCGAGCGGCCAATCGTTACAGTCGTCAAAAAAGATGGGACGCGCCAGCTTTACGACCGCGAAAAATTGGTGTGCGGATTGCAAAAGGCTTGCGAAAAGACCACCATAACCAGTGACCAGTTCGAAGAGCTCGTCGGCAAAATCGAAAAAGCAATTTACGACCAAGCCGACGGCCAAATCGCCTCGCAACAAATTGGCAACATAATTATGGATGCCTTGGCGAGTACAAACCAGGTCGCCTACGTGCGGTTTGCCAGCGTGTATCGCAACTTCACCGATATCGAAAGCTTCGAGCAAGAGCTGTCGCGGATTAAACACCGCATTTCGGCCACTAAATAAAAACGCCGCTTGCATAAAAACCAGGACTTGGTGCAAAATGAGGGTAGCAAGTGCTGGGACAAAATTCGGGGGAATTTTTGTAACTCAAGCGGCAAACAAAAAATCAAAAAAATTTTTATGGAGGGGGATAGGTACTATGGCGGACGCTACTGCCACGTTGGCGCTTGGGCGCTATTTTACAGAGGAGGGTGTGCACCCTTACGAGATGTTTGAGTGGGCTAAACGCGATTCAAAAATCGTTAACCCAGGCACGGGCAAGACCGTGTTCGAACAAAAACAAGTTGAGTTCCCAGATACGTGGAGTCTCAACGCCGTTAATATTGTCACTCAAAAATACTTTACTGGAACACCAGGCACGACCGAGCGCGAAAAATCGCTGAGACAACTGATTGACCGTGTGGCCGATACCATCACACGCTACGGTTACGAACAAGGCTACTTTGCCAGCGAAGCCGAAGCCGACGTTTTTAACGAAGAATTAAAGTACATTTTAGCCAGTCAACGTGCCAGCTTTAACAGCCCGGTATGGTTCAATATTGGTGCGCCAGAACGCGCCCAGCAAGCCAGTGCCTGTTTTATTTTGCAGGTCGAAGACACCATGCAATCGATTTTAAACTGGTATCGCGAAGAAGGCATGATTTTTAAAGGCGGCTCTGGCTCGGGCTTAAACATTAGCAGTATTCGCTCGTCGTACGAACCACTCAGCAAAAGCGGCGGCACGGCTAGCGGCCCCTTGAGCTTTATGCGCGGTGCCGACAGCTCGGCGGGCGCCATTAAAAGTGGTGGTAAAACGCGCCGCGCCGCCAAAATGGTTGTCTTAAATGCTGACCACCCAGATGTTGAGGAATTTATTGACTGCAAAGCTCGCGAAGAAAAAAAGGCCCACGCCCTGCAAGAACTCGGCTTCGACATGGGCATTAATGGCAAAGACAGCATTAGTATTCAGTACCAAAACGCCAACAACTCGGTGCGCGTAACCGATAAGTTTATGCAGGCAGTAGAAGAAGACAACGACTGGGACTTAGTTGGCGTCAAAACCAAAGAAGTCTACAAAACTGTTAAAGCTCGCGACTTGTGGCGCAAAATCGCCAAAGCTGCGTGGGAATGCGCCGACCCAGGTGTACAGTTCGACACTACCATTAACGACTGGCACACCACGCCAAAAGCTGGCCGCATCGAAAGTTCTAACCCATGTAGCGAGTACATGCACCTCAACAACTCGGCCTGCAATTTGTCGAGCATCAACCTGCTTAAGTACTTAAAAGACGACGGTAGTTTTGACATCCCAGCTTTTAAACACACTGTCGAAACTATGATGCTTGCCCAAGAAATTTTAGTCGGCTACAGCGAATACCCAACCGAAAGCATCGACAAAACCGCCCGCGCTTACCGCGAACTTGGCCTAGGCTATGCCAACTTAGGCGCCTTACTTATGGCCGAAGGTTTGCCCTACGACAGCGACGAAGGCCGTGCCCGTGCCGCCGCCATCACCTCGCTTATGACCGGCCACGCCTACGCCACCAGCGCCAAAATTAGCAAGCGCGTCGGTGCTTTTGCCGGCTACGAAAAAGACAAAGACGGCATGAACCGCGTGCTGCGCAAACATCGCGCCGCTGTTAACGACATCAATGCTGCTTTAGTCAGCGAAGAACTACTGCAAGCCGCCGCCAACAGCTGGGACGAAGCCGTCGAGCTCGGCCAAAAATACGGCGTGCGCAACAGCCAAGCGACACTTTTGGCTCCCACCGGCACCATCGGTTTTATGATGGACTGCGACACCACCGGCATCGAGCCAGACTTTAGCCTGACTAAATACAAAACCTTGGTTGGCGGTGGCAGCATGGTTATTGTTAACCAAACTGTGCCGCGCGCGCTCAAAAACCTGGACTACAGTCAAACCCAAATCGACGAAATCGTGCAGTACATTGCCGAAAAAAGTTCGGTAGCCGGCGCACCGCACCTCAAGGCCGAACACCTGAGCGTGTTTGCCTGCGCCGTTGGCGAAAACGCCATCCATTACCTTGGCCACGTTAAAATGATGGGTGCCGTGCAGCCGTTTCTTTCGGGCGCCATTAGTAAGACCGTTAACATGCCAGAAGAATCGACGGTCGAAGAAATCGAGCAGTTGCACATGGACGCCTGGAAACTTGGCATCAAAGCCATCGCCATTTACCGCGACAACTGCAAAGCTTGGCAGCCACTCAGCGCCACCAAAGAAAAGAAAGAAAAGGCGAGCGAGGCCACTAGCCCGCAGGTCGTCGTCAAAGCCGGCGCCGTAAAGCGCGAATTACCACGCAGCCGCACCGCCCGTACTTTTGAATTCCACGTTGCCGACCTCAAGGGTTTTGTCACCGTGGGCGAGTACGAAGACGGCACGCCTGGCGAATTATTTGTGCGCGTCGCCAAACAAGGTTCAACCCTCAGCGGTCTTATGGACAGCTTTGCCATTAGCGTCAGCCACGGTTTGCAATACGGCGTGCCACTAAAAAGCTACGTCAAAACCCTTAGCAACATGAGCTTTGCGCCGCAAGGCATGACCGACGATCCTAACATCAAGACTGCCAGCAGCTTAGTCGATTATATCTTCCGCCGTTTGGCACAAGATTAC
>DATIJQ010000034.1:0-3116 GCA_035478375.1 Saccharimonas sp. (SeqCode)
TTTGCAACTGCACTAAGCCGCCTTTTAGGTAAGCAAAACGGCTACCAGCGACTTTGGCGGCGCGCTCTTTATCAATAAAATCGTGAGCTTCGCCCAATTGCCAGTGGTTTTTTGGTTCAAAGTCAAATTGCGGCGGCGTGCCGACAGTTTTTTGTACAACGTTGTTGTCTTCGCTGGCGCCGACTGGTACGTAGTCAAGCGGCATGTTAGGGATTTTTTTGAGGGCGGCAAAAAAAGCGTCGTCTGCGGCGCGAAGTTTGCTTTCTATATCTGTTAAATCGGCCTTTAATTGGCGCCCTTTTTGCAACGCTTCGTCACTAGGCTTACCTTGCTTGAGGGTTTCGGCGTGGGCGTTGCGGGCTTGGCGCACCGTTTCGGCTTGTTGTTGTAGCTCACGGCGCTGATCGTCAATGCGTAAAAGACTTCTAACATCCACCGAATAACCTTTTTGTTCGGCTTTTGTTTGGACCTCTTCGGGGTTTTGACGGATGTATCGTATGTCTAGCATGTTTGTATTATAAGAGGTGATGCGCCACGAAGCAACTACCGCAAATAAGTAATGGCTCCACAGCCCGCCGCTTCCCTTTCCCTCAAGCAAGAAGTTCCTCTTTCCGAGGCCAACGGAGTCGCCTGCTTGGCGACATAGTGGTTCTTGCGGAGGGAAAGGGAAAAAGGCGGAAGCGCCCGCGCCAAATTTAATTACTCTTTACACAAGCGGCGCATATGGCACATGACATGCGCCCTGCCCTGTCTTTTCGAAAAACTTTTGGTGGTATTCTTCGGCCACGTAAAATTCGCTGGCAGGGATAATTTCGGTGACAATTGGCTTTTTAAAGTTCGGCTGCAGGTTTGCCTTTACTTCTTCGGCTGTTTTACGCTGAGTCTCGTCTAAGTAAAAAATTGCCGAACGATAATCATCACCAATATCTGGCCCCTGGCCGCCAACCTGCGTTGGATCGTGCATTCTAAAAACTTGACGCAAAATGTCACGATAGCTTATAACTGTCGGGTCGAATTCTATTTTGCAAGCTTCGGCGTGGCCTGTGGTGTGCGTGCACACTTGTTCGTATGTAGGGTTAGCGACGTGGCCACCAGTGTAACCAACAGTTGTCAAAACAACCCCAGGCACTTGGTCAAAGTAAGCCTGCACTCCCCAAAAACAGCCGCCGGCGACAATTGCAGTTTGCGTCTCCATCCTTTTATTTTACCCGTTAAAGCTTCTGGCCGCCAGCACAACAATTGCTGCGCCAAAAGTGTTAAGCGCTAGGCAAATAATAAAAATGAACACTTTTGGGAAATGTGAGATACCAAGCAACCCCAACCCTACTTCATCGGGCAATGGCGTCATTAAAATAAACGAACCGGTCAAAAGCATTGGCGCCGACATGCGCTTGCGCCGTCCGCGACGTTTATGTACAAAACCGAGTTTTTTAAGCAGCGGTCGCAGTTCGTGGAAAATTCTTTCTTCAAAAAACAATAGCAAAAACATATCGCCGACCGCGTTACCAATGCCAGCAATAAGCGCCAAAAGTAAGGGGTCAAATGGGCCAGTGGCGAGCTCGATAGTCAAAATTACCGCTGGTGCCGCCGTAAAAAACGATGCCGAAAGCAATCCCGCAACAAACGCACCCACATATGTCTGTTGCTTTAAATATTCTATGGCGCCATTAAAAAACGCGGCATCAAACAGCACAATAAACAATGTAAGCGCTACAATTGCAATAGTGGTATGTTTGTATTCGTACCGAAGCCACAGGTCGTTAAGCGTGCGATGACGTCTGCGGGCGGCGCGGCGCTTCACCTTATTGCATGCCTACAAATCTGGCGACAAACTGGGCGATTTGGTCGCGTGCGTCGTCGTCATTAATAGTCATTTGGTCGTCGCCCGACTGCGCGCCATAGTTGCCAAAGCCAGCATGATTCAAACCGTTAATTGTTTGATATGTTGTTTGGGCAGGCATGTGCAGTTTGTTTTGGTCTATTTGTTCTTGGGTGGTCTGTTGGTCAGCGCTGCCTATGATGCTCAAGGCCTTGATATTTGCTTTAGATAGGTCATTGTTGCAATATGCGGCAAATAATACCAGCCCTTTAAAACCGTTTTGAGCATCACCTGCCGTTTGACACGCTTTAACGCCACCTAATGAATGGCCGCCCACAAACCACTGGGTAATATTCGGCAATAGCGATTTATAGCTTGCTACACTAGTGAGGTCAACTAACGCAAAATGCGCAATTGGCTTAGCAATAACGATTGCCACGCCTTGTTCGGCTATAGCCGAAAGTTTGTAAGCGTAGGCTGCCGAATCAATGCGTGCATCGGGGTAAAATAGCAATGCCTTGGTTGCTGGGATACTCGGCGTCAGCACAATAGCCTGCGATTGGTCACTATACGCAACTGTAGCGATTGTCTTTGCAGCCGCAAGCGGCACACCCTGCGCACTTTGCGGCGTGACCAGCCACATAACATACCCAACAACAGCCAGCGCGACAACTGTAATACCAAGGCGTAGCGCTAGTTTCTTGCGTTTTTTATTCCACCACCCTGCCATGTTCTAACCTTGTAAAAGTCGAATTAGGGCTAGTTCGAAGGCGGATTGTTTAAGGCTCTTGTGGTGCTCATCGGCGTAACTAAGCATGGCAACTGCGGCGGGAATAAGCTGGTCGGCGAGCTTTTGGTTGACCTGGTCTTCGGTCCAGTGTTCAGCCGCCAGGTTTTGCTGCCATTCAAGGCACGATACAATGACGCCACCTGCGTTAGCAATAACATCAGGCAAAATAGTGACGTTTTTGCCAAGCAAGTACGTTGCAGCTTGGTCACTTATGGGGCCATTGGCGAGCTCGACTAACATGTCGGCTTTAACTTCGTGCATGTTGGTTTCGGTAATTGCGTCTTCGAGCGCGGCCAGTACCAAAATATCAGCCTTTACGCCAACGATAGCTTGGGCTGGCAAGGTGCTGATGCCTTGCAAATCGTGCAAGTTTTCGGGGCGCGGCGTGCCAGTTGTGGCGTCGGCATCTAAATTAATACCGTCGGGTTTGAGCCAGGTATTTTTACTGTTAGAAACGGCGATCAAACGCAGGTTTGGCAGTTCTTGAGCTGCAACTTTGGCAAAATA
>DATIJQ010000035.1:0-45166 GCA_035478375.1 Saccharimonas sp. (SeqCode)
TGCACTGTCGCCAACATTCCTCACCATGTAGAGGATGCTGACGGCAGCTTGTACCGCGAACCTTGCGGCTCAAGCGGTGCGTTTAGTGGCAGAGCGCCTGCCTGCGCCCTGCCGTTTTCAGCACGCCGAGGCTGGACTAGAGTCGAGGCGGCTGAAGTTTGGGGTCAAGCGGTGGTCGGGACCGAGCTGTTTGTGCTTTTTGTTTCTACACAAGTACGCGGTCAGTATACCTCTTGACCGTTCGCATCACGACCGAAGGCGCAACGTGAAATTTTTATCACTTACTCCTAAGAGTTTGTGATGTCATGCTACATAGTTACATAATTGTTTAATTAAAGCAAACATTTAAAAGAGCCTCACTCCCAGGGTGCGCGGTCCTGGGAGTGAAGGCTCGTTGTTCACATTGCTCACCAGCGGTGATATGAATGCGTAGCATTGTTCCGGAGAACAAAAATTTGACGAGGGGGTCGGCAAAACGCCGGCCTGCCGACCCCCTGCCCAACCAGGACTCCCCTGCAGAATCCTGGTGTCTTTTACCGCGAACCTTATGGCTCGAGCGGTACGTTAGTATGACGTGTAGCAGAGGGGCTCTCATACACTACACGTCACCTCTCTCTGCGAGGTCCGGGGAAAACCATACAGAGAGCTTTTGCCGGGTGTGGCGCACCCGGGAGACAATGCGACTTGAATGGTTTGTGTCTGTAGGCCGCAAGATGAGTTGTGCGTATCCAATTGACGCCACCGGCGACTACTGGAGCCCAATCGTTAACTGCATGCACAAACAGACTCTATTATTAGTACCTGGTTTTGCCTCGTAATGCAAGTAGCTATTTTGTCTGGCGCGTGCGGCGTTTGCGCGCAGCACGGGCAGGCGCTTTGGCAAGCAGTTCGGTGCACTCTTGAGCGGTGAGCTTGGCCGGGTCTTGGTCTTTGGGCACCTTGACGTTCTTTTTGCCATCAGTAATATAGGGCCCAAAGCGGCCATTGAGCACGCGAATGCCTTCGGCGGTAAAGTCGTGAATAGTCATTTTGGCGCGTTTTTCGGCGTCATCTTTTAACAATTGTTCGGCGGTAGCAAGGTCCACCGCATATGGGTCGTTATCTTTGCCAAGACTGACGTAGCGTTTGCCAACTTTTATATAGGGCCCAAAGCGGCCGATGTTGACTTCGATTGCCTCACCGTCTTTTGTGGTGCCAAGTGTGCGTGGCAGTTTGAATAATTCTAGTGCTTCTTCAAGCGTAATGGTGTCGAGGTTTTTGCCGGCGGGGATGCCGGCGAATTTTGGTTTTTCTTCGTCTTCGGCGTTGCCCATTTGGACCATGGCGCCGTAGCGGCCAAAGCGAGCGCTAACCGGCCGGCCGGTTTTGGGGTCAGTGCCAAGCGAGCGTGATTGCATGGCTTCAGCCCTGCTAATGTCGGCTGATTTTTCGACAATTTGGTGGAATGGGTCGTAAAACCCATGTAACATTTTTTGCCAGGCGATTTTGCCTTCGGCAATACGGTCAAAATCTTGTTCGACGTCTTTGGTAAAATCGTAGTCAATAATACTTGGGAAATGCTGCACCAAAAAGTCAGTCACTACCTTGCCAATATCGGTTGGCACTAATTTGCCTTTGTCGGTCGGGATTGGCTCTATGGCTTGTTGGCGGGTAATTGCATTTTTTGAAAGCAGCAGGCGTACTACTTCTCGTTCGCCGCCTTCGACGTCGGCTTTTTCGACGTAGCCGCGGTCTTGGATGGTGCTTATTGTTGGAGCGTAGGTGCTTGGGCGGCCGATGTCCAGTTCTTCTAGCTTGCGTACCAAGCTAGCCTCAGTATAACGACTTGGGCCACGGCTGTAGGTTTGCTCAGCCTCGGCACTTTGCAACGTTAAGGGATCGCCTTTTGTTACTTCTGGCAGTATGCCTTCTTCGGTATTCTTGGCATCGCCGTATACCTTTAAAAAACCAGGGAACTGTACGATTTCGCCTTTTGCTTCGAGCGTGTCGTTACTTTTGCTTAGTCCGATAGTGATAGTGGTTTTTTCGAGCTTAGCCTGCGCCATTTGGCTAGCCATAGTCCGTTGCCAAATTAACGTATAGAGTTTTTGCTGCTGCGTATCATCGCCAGCGCCCCTAACGGCAACATTTGTTGGGCGGATAGCTTCGTGCGCTTCTTGCGCGCCAGCAGATTTGGTAGTAAATTTGCGCGTTTGCAAATAATCAGCGCCAAATTCACTTTTAATGAGGTTGGCCATGGCGCCAATGGCAAGCGAGCTTAGGTTGACCGAATCGGTACGCATGTACGTAATGTGTCCGGCTTCGTACAAACGTTGGGCTAGCATCATGGTTTGCTTTGGGCTAAAGCTCAGTTTACGCGAGGCTTCTTGCTGCAGTGTGCTTGTGATAAACGGCGCGCTTGGGCTGCGTGTACCTGGAGTCTTAGCAACGTCCGCAATAACGCAATCACTGGCGGTTAGCGCCTGCAAAAAGGCTTGCGCGTCAGCTTCGGTATCGTATTTTTTGCTGGCTTCGGCTTTGAGTTCTGTGCCATCTTTTAAGGTAAATAATGCGGTGATTTTAAAGGTAACGACAGCTTTAAAATCGTCTATCTCACGTTCGCGTTCAACAATAAGTCGCACGGCAACGGATTGTACGCGGCCAGCGCTGAGGCCAGTGCGCACCTTTTTCCATAACACTGGGCTGAGTTCATAGCCCACAATGCGATCTAAAATGCGGCGCGCTTGCTGGGCGTCAACTAGTTTAAGGTCGACGGTGCGCGGACTTTTTACGGCGTTTTCGATTGCCGGTTTGGTAATTTCGTGAAAGACAATCCGCTTAGTGTTTTCGGGCTTAAGTTTTAACACTTCGCTGAGGTGCCAGGCAATCGCCTCACCTTCGCGGTCATCATCGCTTGCTAGCCAAACGGTGTCGGCGGTCTTAGCTGCGGCGCGGAGCTCGGCAACCGTCTTTTTTTTATCCGGAGTAACCTCGTATTTAGGTGCAAAATCATGCTCAATATCAACGCTCATGCCTTTTTTAGGCAAGTCGCGTACGTGACCAAAACTGCTTTTAACGGTAAAATCTTTACCTAAATATTTGGCAATGGTCTTGGCTTTTGCTGGTGACTCTACGATAACGAGGTTTTTGCTCATGCTTTTTGGTGCTTAGGGTTTCAGTGGCTCATCGTACGCAACTTTGGTTTGGTTTGCAATACCTTTTTGTATTTTATCTGTAAAATTTTTTACATAAACAGATTGACATTAGCTTTTTCGAAGCGTAGCATATTAGTTAAGGACGTTATGCATATATCATGCGTACGTCATAGATCCCTGCGTGAATGGAGCAAGCTGTGACAACGCTTGAGAAGCGCCCTGCGACCGATACACTGACCACAGAGGATGCGATTCTTGATTTGGCGATTCGCCTGCGACGCATCTTCGACATTTCGTTTGAGATTTGTGGCTGCATTGCCAAAGGCCTATACAACGGTAGCCTTTGGTTTGGCAGCGTTCGGTTGGACTGCGAGCGTGGTGAATTTCAACTACTAAACAAGCGCTTCCGGCAATATGTCAGACCACGTTTTGAAGAGCTCAGGGCTGCCCACAAGCTGGAAGAATTGACCACGACCGATGAAGTGGCTATGTTCAATGCCCTTCTTGCTGAGCAAATTGACCAAATGTTCGCCGGCGGCGATCTAAAGCGAGCCATCGAAATCCGTGCTTATTTCGAGGACATGGGCGTCTGGGCGTCGCTGCTAATGGGCACAGTGCGTTACAGTATTGGCGGCATCGACTGGTGCGGACTAGCAAAGTCGCTGAGCTGTTACGACCTGGAGCACATCCGTGATCGACAAGAGTTGAAAGCTTGGCGCGAGTCTCCACGCTAACGGATCACCGGCACGGGGCAGATGTTCGTAACCTCGAACACTTGCCCCGCCGGCTCCTACCATTTGATCCCCCATTGGTTCGCCCCTAAGGCGCGGATCTTGCCATTAATTTCGAGCATTGTCATCGTTTGTGCAAACAAGGTCGGCGTGATGCCGCTCTTTTTTTGTAACTCATCGCCATCGCGGACGCCACTGGCTAAAAGCTGTAGTAGTGTCTGTTCTTGAGGTGAGTCGCCGAGTGGCAGCGATATTTGCATATCTTTTTCTATTAAACCAAGTTCGTCGAGCACATCTTGCACGCTCGTAATCGGCCGTGCGCCGGTTTTTATGAGATTATTGCAGCCTTCACTGGCCGGACTGGTAATATTGCCTGGCACGGCCATTACCGACCGACCCTGTTCAAGCGCGAACCCCGCGGTGTGCATGGTGCCGCTGCGCGCGTTGGCTTCCACGACAATAAGCCCGTCGCTTATGCCAGTTACAATGCGATTGCGTGCTATAAAATTGCTTTGGTATGTGGGTTGGCCGGTAGCATATTCGCTTATAAGCGCACCGCCGTTTATTATAATATCCAGTGCTAATTGTCTGTGGCTTTTTGGGTGGATGCCATCGAGCCCACCGGCCATAATGGCGATTGTTGTGCCGTGCGCCTCGAGTGCGGCTTTATGTGCCACGGCATCAACCCCTAAAGCTAACCCGCTTACTATTATTACGCCACGTTTTGCTAGTTCGTAGGCAAGATGGTGTGCTATTTCGCGTCCGTAAGCGGTAATTTTGCGCGTACCAACAATGGCAACTGTTGGCAAGCGATTTTTCGGCAATTTCCCAATGTACCATAACCTTTTTGGAGGTTGAGCAATGGTGTTTATGATCTGGATAGATTCTGGGTAATCTGGTGTTATTTCGTTGATTTTCATGACTTTTATGTAAAAAAGTATTGACACAAAGGCTTACGTGTGTTAAATTATTACGTGGTAAGCCCTAAAGGGCAAAACCGCACCTTATACCCCCAATTTTTAACTTACTTCGCAAGAAGTACGTTAGATTGCGTGCAACGTGCGTCTTAAAGTTTCTACCCTCCACTTTAACGCTCGCAGATTGAAATAAATCTGTAATCAGCGTTGCATGCAAACTAACCCCTTTAACCGGCGGACCTCTTATTATTGTGAGGTGGGTCACGCTAATACCCGAAACGGGTGGGTTGAAGGGTGAAATGGCGCCAGGTGAATGCCCACCCTTTACCTGGCGCTTTTTTGTTGCTTAAACTCTTACGCTGGTATGTTCAAATTTTTTTATTGGGTCTAAAAAGGTGTTTACTAACTGTAGTGCTTGTTGTTGAACGGCTGGCCATTGCTGGTGTTCGTCGTGCGTGAATTTGGCCAGCACAAAATCTGCTGCCCCTAAGGTTGCTAATTGTTGGTTGGCTATACCTACGCGTACCCGCGCCACGTCGGCGCCGACGTGTGCAATGATACTTTTAAGGCCGTTGTTACCTGCGTCGCTCCCGCCAACTCGGGCGCGCACTGTGCCGAATGGTAGCGCAAGTTCGTCATGGATTACAAGTATATTTTCGTTGTGAATTTTATAAAAATCTTTAACAGCCCGTGCGGCTTCACCAGATAAATTATAGTAAGTTGTCGGCTTTAGCAAAATAATCTTTTGGTCGTCTTTGGTTTGTTCGGCAATAAGGCCTTTAAATTTATCTTTTGTCGTCCAGTCTGCGCTAAGTTCAGCAGCCAAAGCTTCGACAAGCGTAAAGCCGGTGTTGTGGCGAGTGCCTTCAAAATGCGGGCCAATGTTGCCAATGCCGATGATAAGTTTGGTGGACGCAATCATAGTATGTTGCTTTTTCTGCCTATTTATGCCGATCTTGTTTTTCTTCGCGGAAGCTAAAGTTTATTGGCGTGCCGGTAAAGTCAAACGTTTCGCGCATATTTTTTTCGAGGTAACGTTTGTAGCCCCAATGCAAATGGGCTAAATGGCTGCCGAACACTACGAACCACGGCGGTGCGACATCTGTTTGTACCATGTAACGCAGCTTGGGGCGGGTGTTCTTGAGGCCTGCGGGCGGATGATCGCTAATTGATTGTTGCAGCACTTTGTTGAGCTGCACGGTTTTAAGTTGTTGCTTGCGTCGCGCGTCGATTTCGACCGCCAAATCAAACAACTTAGCCACGTTTTGGCCAGTTATGGAACTCGTAAAAATAAGTGGCGCCCAAGGCACGTGGTGGTAATCGTCGACTAATTTTGCGGCGATTTCGTCGCGAGTAAAGGCGGTTTTTTCGACGAGGCTGTCCCATTTGCTGATGACAAGCACAAGGCCTTTACCGGCTTCTTTTATAATGCCGGCGAGTTTTTGATCGAGCGATACGCGGGTATCGTTGGCGTCGATTAGCAATAAGCAAATGTCAGCTTCTTCGATTGCTTTGAGGCTACGTAGCACGCTGAATTTCTCGATGCCAACCTCTATTTTGCCGCTGCGGCGGATACCGGCGGTGTCGAGCAGCTCGACATCACGCTGGTGGTAGCGCACGCTAATGCGGTTGACGTCGCGCGTGGTGCCGGCAACATTGGCTACAATCGCCTGCTGTTTGCCGGCCAAGGTGTTTATAAGTGACGATTTGCCGACGTTTGGCCGCCCAATGAGCGCAATGCGTAACACATTATCGGTCGGTGTGTCGGTTACGGGCGGCAGTTCGGTGGCGATGGCTTGTAGTACTTCGTACACGCCACTCCCCTGTTCGGCACTTGTGCGATAGCTGTGTTTGATACCTAGGCGCAAAAAGTCTTCGCTTGGCAAGGCGCCAGATTTATCGGCCTTATTAATGATTAAAAGGACTGGCTTGCGCGATTTGAGGGCTTTTTTGGCGATGTTGCGGTCGGCGTCGGTTGGCATGGCCGTGGCATCGACGGTCATTAAAATGAGGTCGGCATTGGCGACGGCGTCTTCTATTTGTTCTTGGATGGTTGCTTCGAATTCGTCTTCGGCATTTTTAAGCCCGGCAGTGTCAACGAGCCAAAAGGCGTGGTCGTCAGCGATGACTTTGCCTACAACGCTATCGCGTGTAGTGCCGGCTTCGCGTGCCACAATGGCTTGTTGGGAGCCCACGAATCTGTTAAACAAGCTTGACTTGCCAACATTGGTTTGGCCGACGATGGCTACGGTAGGTAATTTTTTACTCATTATCAATAATTATAACAGAAGTGCTATTTGCGCTCCGGGCCCCATGCGGGCGGCCCGGAGGCGCAGACATAGCGGCGCACGCACTTCACTTACTCGCTCTTCTCGTTGGCCTCGGGTGGCAGGGGGACAAAAAAACCGTCCAGTGCATCCCGCAGCGTCTTGATGATGCTGGGGCCGGGTGGTCTGTCTGTTGTAGCCTCCTGACGACGCATTGTTGACCGACGCCACCCGCACAGAACGTCCGTAAAACTTGCGACCGCTTCGTCCGACGGAGGGTTCAGCAGTGGCACGAAGTGGTCGTACAAGTAAACGGCTTGCAACAACGGCGCCGAAGGCTGCGGTTCGGTCGGGAGGACCAGCCTTTCGCCCGATGCATCGGTAAAGTGGATTGTCCAGATGACCTGCAGCCGCGTGTCCATCCACAACCAACTTGGGATGACTGCCGGCAACCCGTTGTGCAGCGTTGTCCCATGCTCGACGTACCTCGTGTCGTCTTGCCAGGGCATGAACGTTTTGCCGTCCCTGAGCGCCGGGTTCGTGTGGCACAGCTTGATGCCGCGCAACAAGTTGTGCGGCGCAAGCGCAATACGCAGCCCGTCCAACATTAGGCTAGCATCAAAGAGAGCTGGGCGGATGGGCGCCACAGTCGTAGCCATTGTCGCCTCTTCTCGCTATGTCTGCCGATTGTTCGGCTAACAAATTATATAATGAGTTCGTTATCTATTCAATGGCTTTACGCATAAAATGCGTCTATTTTTTTAATTGAGGTGGTAGCGCGGTTTGGATAAGTTGTTTGCCGCCTAGTTGGCCGAGGTTAAATGGTCCAAAATGAGTGCGATGCAGCTGTACAACGGCATAACCGAGCGCCGCAAAAGTACGCCTGATTTGCCGATTGCGGCCCTCGTGCATGGTTACTTCCCATTGTGTACTGTCGCCGTCGTGTAGGCGGCTGAGTTGGAATTTACTTGGGCCATCAGGTAGCTGCACGCCATGGTCAGCGATCATTTGATGGTGCAACGGCTGGAGTGGCGCGTCAAGCGTTACCTCATATATTTTGGTTTTGACAAAGCTTGGGTGCGTTAAACGATGCGCCAGATCGCCATCATTCGTTAACAAAATAAGACCAGACGAGTTTTTGTCGAGCCGCCCCACTGTCTTTAAATGCTGAAATTTAGGCGGCAACAGCGCATAAATCGTTAATGCAGCACCCTGTTGGCGGCGGCTGCAGACATATCCTTCGGGTTTGTTCATGAGTACGTACAAAAAATCAGTGTCGTTTTGCCATTTTAATGGGACGCCATTAGCAATGATGACATCGTGCGACGTTACCTGCGCGCCAAGTGCGGCTGGTTTGCCGTTAAGGCTCACTTTGCCAGCGGTAATAAGTTCATCAGCAGAGCGGCGCCCAACGTCTAATTGTTGCGCCAAAAATTTATTAAGCCGGATTGTCGGTGAGCTCATGCGTTTATTGTAACACTACAAAGCTGGTGGTGCCTGAGGCGGTGTGGCTGGTGGTTGCTGTGGGTTGGGTGTTTGCGGCGGCGTGACGGGACGTTGTGGTACTTGCGTTGGGCGTGGTTGCGCTGGCAATTGTTGCGGTTGCGGCTGAGCTGGGTGTTGCGATTGTTGAGTTTGAGGAGCGGCTGGTTTTGGTGCGGCAGGTGCAGTTGGTGGTGTGCTCTGGACACCGCTAAAGGCATTTATTTGGCTTTGTACAGTAGCCTTTTCTTGGGCGGCAGTTGGGACTTGGGGCGCAACGCTTACGCCATTGCCGGCTTCGCGGGCAAGCTCGCGGTCAAGCAATTCGTTAATATCAATTTTTTGCGCGGGGTTAGAAATTGGCTGGATAATCCGTTGCCGTGCAGATGGTGGCGCAGGCGTAACCGAACTGACCGGTGGCATAGGATGAGGCGCTGGTGCTGCAGGATGTGGTGCAGCAATGGTTGCTGAGGCTGGTGGTACTGGGGCACGTGGTGGTGGCGCAGGCGCAGTTGTTGGTGGCATGGCAGCAGGTGCTGCTGCGGCGGCTACTTTTGGCGCGCCCCCGTCTCCTAACACGTCGTGGACAACGCGCACGACATCTTCGATGCCAACTTGCGATTTGACCAAATAGCGGTCGGCACCCATTTGTTCACCCCTGGCCCGCTGGTCGTCGGAGCTGAGAGCGGTCATCATAATAACTTTAATGTCGCGGGTTTCGGTAGTAGAACGCAGAATATCGAGCATGTCAAAACCGCTAATTTTTGGCATCATGACATCGGTAATAATAAGTTTTGGTCGTTCTTTAATTGCCATAGCGAGCGCTTCTTCGCCGTCGCCGGCAGATACAATGTCGTACCCTTCGGCCAGTAAGCGTACGCCATAAATTTCGCGTAGGCTTTTATCGTCTTCTACAAGCATTATTTTGGTCATATTGCCCTTATTGTACGAATTTTGGCCAAAAAAAGCTATACCGCTTGTGGCTGTTTTGGTATCGGTGGGGTTTTGTCGGTGGTTGCTGGTAACGGCGATGCGGTCGGTGCGACGGGCTTGACTACTGATGGTACAGGGGTATTGGTGCTAGCTGCGTTCATAATGGCATTAGCTTGGTCATGGGTAATGCGCGGCAATTGGATGTAAAAAGTACTACCTTTGCCATAGGTGCTGGTGACACCGATGTGGCCGTTGTTACTTTCGATTAAGCGACGCGAGATGTACAGGCCAAGGCCAGTGCCGCCGATTTCGCGCGTGTCACTGTTGTCGACGCGGTAGAACTTTTGGAACAAGTGCGGTACGTCTTCGGGTGGTATGCCAATGCCGCTGTCGGTGACGACAACGCTCACCGTTTGCTCATCCCCTTTTACGTCTACGCTGATCGTGCCTTGTTTGGTGTATTTGACGCCGTTATCGACAAGGTTGCTTAGCACCTCACGCAACTGATCTTGGTCGGCGTAGGTGTAAAACACAGGAGTGATAGTGCGGTTGCCATCAACATCGCTTTCGCTGGGCACGAACGACAAGAACACACTTTTATCTTTAGCCTTTTGCTGTAAACTAAACACGACTTCGCGCGTTAAGGTAACCAGATCGATGACAGTTGGATGCGGAATAAGTCGCGCATCGTCGGCTTTTGATACCGTCAACAAATCTTGGAACAGCCGGCCCAAATGCTGCGTTGATTCATGCGCTTTTTTGAGATACGACATAGCTTTGGCGTCAATCGTTGCAGTCGCTGGGTTCATGGCGAGACCCAAATAACCTTCGATGGCGGCTACTGGCGTACGCATTTCGTGACTGGCGGTGCTGATGAATTCGGCTTTTTGACGCTCTTCCTCTTTTTCGCGGGTGATATCGCGGAATACCGCAATGACACCGCTTTGTGGGTCATTGCCAACAGGCGAGACGATTAACGAAATAAGCAATCTTTTATTAGATTTGGTGGTGAGCTCGAGGTCATGGTTATCGACTGGCCGATGCGTAACTAACCCCTGGTGAATCGGCAAGAAATCCTCTGGAATTGGCTTGCCCTTTGTGTCGCCAAGTTTTATGACCGAACGGTAATCTAACCCAATAGCATCTTTATCTGGCCATCCCAGAAGCGTTTGCGCCGCGGGGTTTATAAGTTGGATAATGCCCTCACCGTCAATTGCTACCACGCCGTCGGCAATGGCGTTAATAACAATGTCGGATTTGCTAGAAACAGCCGTTAGTTCTTCGGTCAATTCGTGCACCTGCGTGTCGTGGCTGCGCTCGCTTTTGCTTTGGCTATGCCAAATAATGTAGCTGGCAGCCAGTGGTGCGTCAGCTATAACAATAATTTCTAGGATCTGTTCGACACGTAAGTTTGGCGTGCTGTAAAAAATATACCCAACGTAAATATTTGCGCATAACGCCACAAAACCCATCACCCACCAGCCAAGCACACCCGAGAAGACGCCAGCTAAAAGCCACAATGCGATAAATGGCGACTGCATACCGCCGGTTATTTCTGTTAACAAGCCAACAAGAAACAATGTCGACAAGTACGAAATAAGTGCCATAACATATGAGGTCTTTTTGCGGGCCATAAAGTAGGCAACGATGCTGATAACACCGTTAACGCCTGCCGCTAAGGCAGCCGCGCGCGGCACATACAAAGCTGGGCTATTAACGCCGTACAGCACCATAATAAGGACCGACGTTAACAAGGCAATCTCGCACATGCGTCGATACCAGAATGGTGAGATTAGCTTGTCAAAAGAAATACGCCCCCCTTAAACCTTATGCTTGGCTTTTATTATGGGGCGTTTTGGGTAATATGTCGAGAGTTCGGTAGAGATTGCGCGCGGCCGGAGGGGTGCTCCGGCCTGCGCTCATCGTTGGGGACGGAATAAAAGGCGGAGTGATTCATCGTCGGTGAATGGTTGGCCAAGGTCAAGCGTGTCGCCGTCTGGCATTCTAGTGTATACACGCGCCACGTACCGTAGTTCTGGCGTGATCGCAGTGTCACCTACAACGTGCGGTTTGAAGTCTGCGCCACTGATGTGCAGACCAAAGAAAATGTGTGCTCCTACAAAGCTGTAGTAGAACTTTGCGCACGCGACTATGCTGCCGTCGAAATCATGCCGGAATCGGCGCCAAGTTACTTGTGTTGGGGTGGCGCTCACAAGTTGCCATTCAAACGTTAGGCCTGGTAGTTTGATAAGCCTGCTGGTGTGATTGTCGAGTAACCCTGTGGCGATGTAGCGATCCCACGGTTCGGTCCAACGTTGGCAGCGCGCAAAGATTCCCACGGCCCTCCCCTTTGCTCGTCTTTACCCTAGCTAATATATACCCTATTTAGTCAAACCATGGCAAGTGTTGCGACGGCCCAAAAATTTTTTCGCCTTGCAGCATAAAGCCAGTAAAACCGTTGTCACACATAAACTGGTTGCCTTCTAGCCAGTAGTGACAACTGTTTTTTGGGCCGTGAATAAATTTACCTTCTAAATAATAAAGGTTGTCGTTTGGGTCGCCGTTGCTACTGCGGATGCGACCGCCTTGGATGTAAAAAAATGTGTCCACCATACATTTATTATGAACGGCTGGTATGCTTTTGCAGTGAAATATATGACAGCACGGCAAGCTGGAGCGACATATAATTGAATCCGGACGCAAGACAGCGGTCCGGCAGACGCACCGTACCACCCCATTCTTTTTATACTGTCAAAATTTACGCGAGGGCTATAAGCGGCAAGTAGTTAGAGAGTGTGCCGTACGTTGTTGGGTCAAATGACGCAGGCCAGCTCGAAGCGCCGTTGTAAAAGGCACGGCGCCCTGCAGTTGCACTCATTCCATACCCGCCCGACATAGCTGCACCGGCCGTATTGCCGAACACAGCATACATAGTGTTGGCTGCAGCCGAATAGCCGTTAGAAATGGCGCTCACATAAACATAGCGGTCTGAACCCTGCGAGGCAATTGGCGTACCAAAGGTTTGTGTTACCCAACCGGTCGTTGTCCATAAGGTGTTAGTAGTCGTGGTTTGTTGTACGAGAACGCCAGCGTCGGTATATACGGCAAAGCTGTTTTCGCCGCCAGCTCCCACAGTACCGGCTGTAGTAATAACGGTGCCAATACCGTTAATGGCTTTACCTGCTGGCACAAAGACACGCCCAAAGAATATGCCACTAAGTGTGCTTACCTGGGTGCACGATTCAACAGCTGCTGTTGCAGTAAAGAAGCCATAAGCCGATAACGGATATACACCAGTATTTTGGACAGCCGCTGCACCACCTGATGCCGGTGCCCATTTTACGCCGCTTGTTTGTGTTGAATCGGCGGTTAGGATTTGGCCATCTGATCCAACTCCCAAACGTGCAATTGTTGCCGAAGCGGTTGCAACTAAAATGTCACCCTTTGTTGTTGCTGTGCTGGATTGGATAGCACCAGTAATACGTGAGTCGTTGCCTTGCGCCGCCGTGCCGGAGGCCGTGCCGTAGCTAACGGCTAGTGTGCGGTCGGCGCTTAAATCGCCACCGCCGGTTAGACCCGTGCCTGCGGTAATAAGTCGGCTTGTTGGAGCTTTGGCGGCGAGGTCGGTTGTTAGGTTGGTGACCTTGCTTTCGGAAATAGCTGAGACATCGGCGTCAACAATAGCGAGACTTGCTAATTTAGATTTAGCAATTGCTGCGCTGGTAGAAATGTTAGCGTTAGTTATGGTCGTAGCGGCAATTTTTGTGCCGGTAATTGCCCCTGTGGCAACGGCCGGGCTTGTAGCGGTGCCAGTAAGGTCACCGGCAAGTTGTACGATACCTTTTGTGGTGGTTGATGCGTCGGGCGCGCCAGCACTCGCTGTGTTGTCGACATAGGCTTTGTTGGCAACGTCAGTTGTGCTGGTTGGAGTCGGGACTATTGGCGACGACGTAAAGGTTTTAACGCCGTCGACTGATTCGTTACCAGTATTATGTACCACCGAAGTGTTGTTAGCTTTAGAAGCGATGGTGCCACTTGTTTTAAGCGTGCCGTCTGTGTTAAGTTCAACTTGCAAAAAGTTGTTAAGCAAGTCACCCCAGGTGCCGTCGTCTGAGCCAGGAACTGGTAACCGTGCCATATATTTTAGTTTCCCTTTTTATTACTACCTTTTAGCATACTATACTTATGCTTACAATTTAAGCATAAATGCTATAAATTTTACAGCGCCCGGTTAAGGGCGCTGTAACGTAGTAGCTATGATGCGTTAGTTTACGCAGTTGAGTGGTCCTACTGTCGACGCTATGTTGTAGTACACGTTGTCAACAATAGTTACAATTTTATTCCCTGACCAGTTTATGTGGCTACAACTACCTCCTGTGTCGACGGGTCCAAATGCCCAGGTGCCATATGCCCATTTGTCTGGTACCCATTTGTTGTATGCGTAGTCACCTTGTACCCAGGCATTGTCGGTAATGGTCCAGTTGGCTTTATCGCCAATATTGTTCCAGAGTATCGCCATACTATAACCACCGCCAAGGAAGAGGTTATTCTTTAAGGTCACATCAGCCACATTGTTACCAGTGCCGTTGTAGGGCGAGCCAAGGTAGACTGTTGAGTTACCTGTCATGATCCCCTTAGAGTCGAATGCTTCGGAGTTAAAGGTGTTGTGTGTCATCGATACGTGCGTGCATAGGCCGCCACATTGGTCTTGTATGCCGTCGGAGTGGAAGCCATCGCCGCCCACGACCGATGCTGGCTGGAAACAGGGTTGCAACAATGAATCATTCACTGTTACATTGTTACCCACCATGTCCACGGCGTCTTGGTGACCATGGAACCAAACGCGAGTCGCCGTAAAGTCGTGGCCGTTAATGCTCGGCCAGCCATCTGTCGCACATCCGAAGGGACCAACACCCGAATCCGAGACAGTGAAGGATGTATCAAGAGGCAGACTGTCGTTATCTATATGTCCGTGGATCTCGGAGTTTGTTATTTTCACGTTCTTGGCTTGTATGACGAGGTCGCCGTCGATTTGCCATTTATCTATGACTTCACCGTCTGTTGTAGCGAAGTAATCACCGGTAATCTTTTTAGCGAATGTCGTATTGTTTGGTATTCCGGTGCAGGTTACATTCGGATAAGGCGAGCTGCAATTGCCAGTGTTTGGCGGTGTTGTGGTGCCAGAACCAAATTGAATTGCCTTTCCGCTGGAAGCGCTCGTGTCGCTAACTGTTTGCGCTGGTGACGTTGGCGTGGCAGTACTTAAATCTACCGAAGCAAATGGGCCGGCTGCGTGCGTTGCAATAACTATGTACCCTATGGCCGCAACGGTTACCGTAACCGCCAACGCTATAATGAGGTTTCTGCTTGATGCTTTATTTAGAAATGTTGAAAGCTTGCTCATAGTATTACCTACTGCTCTACCACTACTGTGCCAGTAAAGGCTACTGGGTTGGTTTGGTCGTGATATTTGTAGGTGCCGGGTGTATCGAACGTCATTCTGTAGGAATTGCCCGTAGTAATTGCGTCCGTGTCGTACTGCAGTGGATTGTTCCCCTCACCAATAAGCTGTCTGGGCCTTGTAGAGTTATTTGTCCATTGAACCGCTTGTCCCTTTTTAATTTTTATGGTGGCTGGACTAAAGCCGTTAGTGGTGATACTAACTAGTGGCGTGTCTACTGTGGTGTTGCTGGGTGAAAAGACGCCATTAGGATTAACAAAGTACACTATGACACCAACGGCTGCTACGACACACACAACAAGTGTTACAAGGAGCGTCATCTTTTTATTGCTAGTCTTATTACCTTTGATTGGCGAAGGCTGTTGCTGCGGTTGCGATTCTACAGGTTGAGATTGGTTTGCTTGTGGTTCCATTGCCTTTTCCCTATTGTGCCTGAAGCGTCACGTTTTTAGTTATAATCTGGCCTGCAACAATGTTGACTGGTACCGATTGGGTTGTGTAGCCTTTTTCGCTGATTACAAGTGTGTATGTACTCGGACCGGCAAGGCTTTCGAAACTGTAGGTGTTACCTTGGTCTGCTTTCATTGCTACGCTGTAGCCACCGTGCCATAAAACTATGTTTGCCCTTGTAGGAAGTGCACCGTTTGATCCGGTTATTTTGCCTTGTACGCCACCGCGGCCACTCGTTGTTTTTTGAGTTGTAGCCTGTACGGTGCTTGAGTTGGCACTGTTATTGCCAGATGCATCATGAGCTGTAACATAGTACTTGTAGGTTGTGCCAGAGTTGAGGCCAGTGTCACCATAACTCGTAGTGGTTACGGTTGCAACTTTGCTGAAGCTGCCGCTACCAGTTGCGCGGTACACGTCATATCCAGCGACACCTACGTTATCGGTACTTGTAGTCCAGCTGACATTAATCTGCGAAGTGCTGACAGCCGATGCTTTAACATTTGTCGGCGTACTTGGTGCTTGCGTGTCAGCTGTATTTGGCGTAGTCACAGTCACACTGTTTGAGGCGGCTGAGGTATTGCCAGCTGCATCTGCTGCAGTTACCTGATACGTGTATTGAGTTTGTGGCAATACCGTTGTGTCTGTGTAGGTTGTAACGTTGCTCACTTTAGCGACTGGCGTGCCATTGCGAGTGATCGTGTAACTAGCGACGCCCACGTTATCGGTACTTGCTGCCCAATTAAGTGCGACTTTGTTGTAGGCTTGCGCAGTTGCGGTGAGATTGCCTGGCGCAGTTGGCGCTTGTGTGTCACTGGTTTGATTTTGTACAGTAACGGTTGCGGTGGCGGGGCCAACGTTGCCCGCAGCATCGTACGCCTTAACGACTATGGTGTGCGTGCCGGCTGTTGCTTTTGTTGTGTCCCAACTGTAGTTGTATGGGCTAGCGGTAAATGTTTTTACCAAGGCATTGTCTACGTAGAGTTCTACTTTAGTTACGGCCGTATCGTCAGTCGCAGTAGCTTGGATGTTTACCGTCCCCGAAACAGTCCCGCCGTTAGTTGGTGCGGTAATACTTGCTGTTGGTGGCGTTTGGTCAACATTTACTAAGCAGTTGCTGCCATCGTTGGTCGGTGTGCAGTTCGAATCTGCCAAGAATAACAGACGGTCAATTTTAACATTTGGCTCTACACCAATAAGTTTAAGGGTGTGCGAACCAGCGCTAAGTGTTGGCCGGATAACGTTTGTTGTTGAACCGTTTTGGTAATTAACCCATGTCCACGTATTAGCGGCTAGCGACGTGCTGTCGCCTACGGTGTAACAAGTCGTGCCGTCAACTTCAAGCGCGTACGAGTTATTAACCGGGTCAGCCGCCATTATACGGCTCCAAATTGTGTAATCACCATTACTTGGAATGGTGACGTTCGCCGTGACCGACCCCAGACTTGTCGCTGGAGCTGTACAGGCTGCGGCATGTGCAGCTTGCGGTTTTATTAGTGTTATAGCAGCCAGTGCAGCCACTACGAGAGTCATTTTTATTAAAAGCTTGGCGTATTTCATTTTTACCATATCTTTTTAGTATTGCTTATGCCTATAATGTGCTTTCGTGATGGGCGTTGTCAAGAATAATCTTGATAAGTTTTCCACTTTTATTATGTTTAAGAATCATGTTACTTCGGTCAGCTTTGCGCTTTGTCAAGCGATTTTTCAGCATTATCTGCATTGCTACAAAATTATGGACTTTAGCCGCGCACGTGACTTATTATAAATATATGCAGCGATTCCGGTTGGCCTTATTATTCGTTCGCCCTTCGGTTTTTAGCTTTACCGCTACGCTTATTGTAGCTGGTCTTATTATTGCGGGTATGAGTTGGTCATATTTTATGACTATGCCCTTTGTGCATGACTATCTTTTTGGACGGAGCGGCGCTTTGACAGTGCTCGCTAAAACGCCTGATTTGTTGAGTGCTTCGCGTACTGTGTTTTTTTCGCAACCAACCAGTTATAACGCGTTTATTTTTGTTGGCGCCGTCGTTATTGGACTGGTGGTTTTTATTGTATTGCAGCTTTTTACTCGCGCAGCAACAGATGTGTCTAGCATGTGGCGCGAGATTCATCAAGCCCAGGGCGAAACCAAAAAAGAGCTCGAACAAGAAATCGAACTCCGCATTGGTTTCCGCGCCGCCATGGTGCTTTTGTGGATTGGCTACATCATTGTTTTTGTAAAGTTACTACTCCCTTTTATAATCCTTATCGAACAATTTGGTATTACTAACTTTGCTACAATCTCTGGCTGGTGGTACGGCTTGCTTGGTTTTGGCTTGCTTGCGGCTAGTTTGCATGTGCATATTATTTTTATGCGACTTATGTTGTTACGCCCGCGCGTGTTTGGTGGCGAAAATATACTTGTCGATTATTGAACGCCGCCGCCAAGTTGCTGCCAACCGCCACTACTATTTTTTGCCTTTAGTTGACCAACAACGAGGGGCCTAATTTGTACGCTGTCAGTGCTGCTGGCACCGTTTTGATCTGTGACAGTTAGCTGAAATGTAACGGTGCCAAGCGGCATGGCAAAATATGGGAACATTGCCGTTGCGTCGCTAAGCCGCACAGTAGGGCCGCCGGTTTGTGACCAGTGGGATGTCAACGTGTCGCCATCTTCATCAAAGCTGTCGCTAGCGTCGAGGTAAACACGTTGACCTGTCTGCGTAACTTGGTCGTACCCTGCACGAGCAGTTGGCGTGCCATTGGCGCTGGCTGGTCGCAGTGTGAGACCGGCTGCCGCCCATGCACCGGCAAAATCACTGGGTGTAAAAAGCACTTCTCCAACATCGCCAGCAGCACTCATTTGCTTTAAGGCGCTGTGCAGTACAATCGCGCCGTCGGTGGTGCGCGAGGTGGTAATTGGCGATACGCCGCTCGGATCAGTGACCGTGCTGGCGACATTTGGTGTAGTAAGGTGCGCGGCAGTAAATAAAAGCGCTTTGCCGTTTGCAAAGGTGGTATAAAGTCGCTCGGGTACAGGGTCGCCAGCAACGTCGTTGCCAAGACCATTCATAAAAATGGTTGTTGGAATTTGGGTTGGTGGTGTTTGGCTGCCAAGCGCGCCGCCTATGTCGTTGTAGCCGCAGCGGTAATCGGATTCTATGCCTGTAAAGTTGGCGTTGGTAATCGTTGCTACCAATTTAAATGACCCGCTGCTGCGTCCGTAAATGCGGTAACCGGTAACGTTGTGCAGGGCGTTCCATGTAATTTGGGTGTAGTTTGTGTTGCTGAGTGTGTTGGGCGCGTTGCTTATGGTGGTGACTGTGCCCGGGGTGGTTTCGCCAGCCGCGTCAATAGATGTCACAACGTAATCATACGACGCTGTGCCAGGCGTGCCCACGACACTATTTACAAATTGTTGTGGCGAGCCAATTGGGTTTGAATTAATGACGCCCGGTTGTGGTGCGGTCGCGTGCAAACCGCTAATGGTAATAATTTGCGTCGTCCAGGCAAAATCAAAAAGCGTTGCAACGCTGGCAGAAACTGTTGCGCCTATATCGCCTGCCGCTAGTCGTTTACGAAAAATAGCCATAGAAATATCGGTTGACGAGCCACCTTGTATGGCCTGCGTAACGGCTGCCCAGCCGGGCATGGTTGGTGCAACACCATTTGGCCGCGAGCACATGACAAAAAATGCCGTGTCCCCTACTTGTGCGTTAGCTGGGATGGTGCCGCTGGCCGTTAACCCTTGGCCGCTGGTAGTGCTGCACCATACGCCGCTCGGCGTGATGCTAACGGTGACGGTTGCGGTGGCACTATTGTTGGCTGTGTCTGTGACGGTCAGTTGGAACACGTCGCTGCCGCCGGCGATTGGCGTAAAGCTGGGTTGTACGGCGGTTGTGCTTGATAGTTGTGCAGTACTGTTTGGTCCACTGACGTGCGACCAGCTGTAGGTTAATATGTCGCCAGGGTCGACGTCGCTGCTACCCGAGCCGTCGAGCGTTGTCGCAATGCCCACTTGTGTAATGCGGTCGGGGCCAGCATTGGCAGTCGGCGGATGGTCTGGGTTTTCGTCGGCTGGACTCAAAAATAGGGCTTGAGCAACAGTGACGGCGGCTGGTGATACGGCGCCGACTTTGCTGCCAGAACTGCCTGGTCCGCTAAAAACTTGGTCAGCTAAAAGCGATACACAGCCAGTGGCAGGCGCATTTGCGCGCCACCGCTGTGTCATGCCAGCTGGTGGCGTTGCCGTATCGCCACTGGCGTTGTCGCGAGCGGCTAAAAACCAAATGAGCCACGGTTTGGCATAAACCGTGCTAATACTTGGCGTTGTTGGCGTGGTTGTGGCAGTAGAAGTTGCAACGGTGGTGACGTCAATTGGCAGCGCCGTTTTGACGCCACTATACGCAATAATGCCGCCGCTGGCTTGGCGAAAATCGTGGAAGGTAAACGTATAACTAGCCGGTTCACTACTAGTGGCAACACGAGTATAAATAAAGCTGGTCACACCGCCGGAATCTGGAATAGAATCATCCGCCCGCAACTGCGTCCACCCATTTGGTCCAGTGACAGGTGACGCACTCCCCTGCTTGTAGGTTAGGTGCGCAATTAAATAATCGCCAGCCTGCGTGCCGGTTGGTACGGGTAAATCAATGCTAAAAGATCGGTCGGTGGCGGCGCTGGCGCTATCGCGATAGGCGATCATACGAGCGTTCCATTATTATCGTATACATTGTTGGCGTACGTGCCATTTGCTGGCGGTACACGCACTTCTGGGGCGATTGGATTATACGCAAAATGCTGCCCAAACCGGTTGCCGCTCATAGTAAAGTTGGAGTAAAGATTGTTGATACGGCCGTTAATGGTGTAGCCGCCACCGTCCATGTAGTTGTCAACAATTTGCACGTTGTCGACGGTCCCGCCGGTGCTCGAAATTTGTAGCGACGAGTTGTACTGAATGCCCGTGTATGGGTCATACGACAATAACTTGCATCGCTTTAAACCTAAATTATTGTAGCCTAAAATTTGCGAATTATCGCTGTGCGTACCGTAGTGTTGGTAGACGAAATGTATGTAACAATCTTCGTACACGCAGCCTTCGCCAAAACCTACATTGTCGTTGCCGCCGCCCCAAATATTGCAGCGAATGGCGTGCACCGACCCTGTTACGGCGTCCGAATTTGCCAGGTACTTGCCGCCGTCAATATCGCAGTCATACAATGTGACCGGCTGATTAGCGTTAATACCAAACAGTGCGTCGCGCGCTTCAAAATAACAGCGTTGGAACACAATGCCGGTAGCATTAATCTCGCAGTAACCGATAAAATGGCGGTCGGTGTAGGTGACGTTTGGCGTGGTAAAATTTGGCGCGAATTCAGGTAGACCAAGCGCACTTTTGTCAGGCACGCCGGTGTTGTGGGCGCCGCGATATCGGCCATGGAAAGTTTTTGTTTCGCCCCGCAAATCGGTTAGTGCAGGTGCGTTCGGCAGAATATTACCACTGGGCACCCAGTTACCGCCAGCATCCTGCACGTAACGGGTCATGGCCAAATCCCTGTTGTGTCTTCCCAAGTGTCGGGCCGCTGGGCATCGGTCGGCGCAACCGGTCCTTTATATAAGACGTAGCCGGCTGGGACGCCACTCGGCCGCGGTGGGTAGGCATTTTTGGTGGTGTCGTATAAAACAACAACAGTGCTGCCAAGCGCTGCGGCTTTAAGTGAACCGTCAGGATTATGCGACTGCATTAAAAATTCATTTAAAATATCGCCCCAGGCGTTAGGGTCGGCGCCAGGAACTGGTAAGCGCGTCATGCGGAACCGCCTTTTGGTGTATCAAAAAAATGTGGCGTGTATGCGGCCATTATATTTGTGCGTCTTTTACCCTTCATTCACTCTTTATTTAACCATAAGCAAATGCTGGGTACAATATTTAAGAAGCCCACGACGTTTCCGCCGCGGGCTGTTCAGTTGTGGTGTGCTAGCCCTTTTTGAGGGCGAGAATCACATCTGTTGCTGTCGGTCGCATGGCCGGGTCTTTGGTCATGCATTGCCGAATAATTTTTCGCACACGTTTGTCGGGGATTAGCATGTAATCCGGCTCTGCCCTGATGACATCTAGCATTATCTTTTCAGGCCTGCCGGTGAACGGCTGCCGACCGGTCGCCGCAAAGTACATCGTGGCACCAAACGAGAACATGTCCGCCTCAGCCGACGGCTCGCTTTCTCTCAAAAAATACTCCGGCGCCATGTACGCTGGCGTGCCGATGGCGACGCCCGTGGCAGTCAGCGTCACGTCACTGCCAACAATACGTGCGATGCCAAAGTCGGTCACCATTGCGCCTTCTGGCGGCATGAGGATGTTCGCCGGTTTTATGTCACGGTGCACGATGCCGCTGGCGTGAACGCTTTCGAGCGCCAGAGCGACCTCACGTATGAGGTCGATGGCCTCGTTAGATGGCAGGCCACCAGGGTAATGGTCGCTTACGAGCTTGTTTAGGTCGAGGGCGTTCACAAACTTGGTCGCCAGCCACGGCTGCGTGGTCCCGCTTTGACTGTGCAGCAGCGGCACAATGTGCGGCGATGCTGGCAGCTTGTGACATGTGGCGATTTCTCGCTCGAATCGCCGTGTGAAGTCGGGCAAGTGGCTCACTTGGGGTGAGATTACCTTGATTGCCACGACGGTCGAGCCCCAGACACCAGCGTAAACTTTGCCAAAACCACCGGCGCCGATGACGCCTTTGATGGTGAAGTTCCAGATGCGTTTGGGGTCGGTGGTCGACAGTGCTGTCAGTTGGGCGTGGGGTCGTTCCGACAAAACGCGTGTCGGCTGTTTGCGCGACACTGGTTTACCTACACCTATTGGCGTTCCGGGCCAAGGGTTGACCGGCGCGTTAAATGCTTGCCGATTACCTGCCGGCGTTCCGGGCCAAGCTGACGGCTTACCCATTGACGGTTTACGCGGTGGGGGCTGGTCGTGCGTCGGTTCTGGCGGTTCGCTTGGGCTCGCGTGATTAGCTTGTGCTCTGTTGGCACGTCGTCGCTTTTGCCTGTCAAGGCCAACGCCCACTGCGACGAAACAAACGACGAGCATGAGACTTCCTACAAGCACGAGCGACTGGTCATTGCTGAGGCCCGGAATAAACGGTGGGTGCTCTTTTTGGTAAGTATGAATGCGCTCAATGGCATCGACTAAAGCGCCCTTAACTCCGAGCGTAGGATCGGCTAAATCTGCGTTAAACTTGTCGCTAAATGCAGCGTACGGAATGCCCGACCCACCGCTGTAAGACGTGTTATTCTTAAAGATTACGAAAAGTGCATTGTCCGTGAACTTCGCTTGGATTTGGCTAGTAAAATTGCTCTGCGCATCGTTGGAACCAGCGGCATCCTTTGGCGGCACTGCGATCAAGATGTGGTCGCCTGGCTGCAAGAGCGCCTTGAGCTTTGCAACGTCGCCGTCGGACAACAGCTTGTTGTCTGCTGCGACGTAAATTGGCGAGGCGCGCAAACCGGCAATCGTCTCGCTCAAGTCATCATCTGCCTGAGCTGGGTGTGGTTGCAACAAAATGGCGATGACCACAAGACCTGCCACAAACCAGCGCTTCACGACGCGGCTCCTTTGTTGGTCTGCGAAAAGGACCTACCTTGTAACAAAAAGCCTGCCTGCGCAAGCCTTTTAGAACAAGATAATATTTAAATAATACTAATAATTGACAGTTTGTCAAAGAATTGGATTGCTGGCGCCGGACAGACGGCGCCAGGTGTGCTAGTCCAATCCCTGTGTGAGCATGGTGATTTGGTTGAGGTTGCCGTACACGTCTTTTTGGTGGAGGGCGTCGGGATTTAGCAATGCCCTCATACACGGCAGGCGCAAATAAGTCTGCGTGCACCCACTTTGGCCGGCCTGCTGGTCGCGGAGTAAGGCTGAACCTGTCGCCTCTGCCACGGCGAGGCACATTGCATCGCGGCTATAAACCAGGTGGCAAATGCCGGTGATGCCAATATCGACGAGTACGTGCAAAACATCGCCCGCCGCCACAAGCCAACTATAAATGTGCTCGTCGTTTTGCGGTGCACCATCTGTTACGTAACCGGGGAATGTGTTCTCCATCATCTCCAAAAACAACGTCTTTTGCAGCTCGGTTGGTTTGAACGGCGGCTTAGTTTGCGACCGTTTGAATGCTCGATTGTCCCTAGGCACGTTACCATTTTATGCTATCTGTGACCGCTGTGCGAAGACAAGTTTGGCGTTAAATGGATGGTCGACATCGGCGCACCCAAAGCCTAGTTTTTTTGGCGCCAGTTGATAGAATTAATGCGTGCAGGACTTACGCATTATAGATACGCTGGCGCCTTTTGGTGTGCCAAATTCGGCTGGGCCAATTAATTGGTCAAAGGTTGATTTTGCCGCACTCGGACAAAATGGCGAGCTAAACGCCGTGACCATTGCGCGCATTTTAGAGCGCAGCAAACTATATTTACAGCGAGCTCGCGCCGCAGGCTACAACGCTGTGAGCGTTGATGATCTCGCCCATTTGGCCGTGCACAATTTTTACCCGCCGCCACTTAAACGTCGCCTTGCTACTTACCAAAAAATGTATGCGCAGTTCTTTGCGCTCGCCCATGCCGAAAACATGCGCATTTTTATAACGACCGATTTTTTATTCCACAACGCCGCTATCAGTGCCCATTTGCACCAAACTGGCACTACGGTTGAACGGTTTTTTGAAGCAACGCTGCAAAACGTTTTTCGAAGTTTCCCTAAGATTGATGGCATTATACTGCGCATTGGCGAGACAGACGGCCGTGATGTGCACGGCGATTTTGTCAGCCAACTACAACTCCGCACTCCAGGCGACGCCAATATATTTCTCAAAACCATTTTGCCGTTTTTTGAACAAACCAACAAAACCTTAATCTTTCGTACTTGGACGGTGGGCGTGCATAAGATTGGCGACTTAATTTGGAACCGGGCCACATTCAACACGGTTTTTGGTGACATTGCTAGCGCCAACCTGGTTATTAGTATGAAATTTGGCGAGACCGATTTTATGCGTTACCTTAAGCTCAACCCGCTGTTTTTTGCGAGCGACCACAAAAAAATTATCGAACTCCAAACCCGCCGCGAATGGGAGGGCATGGGCCAGCTGCCGAGCTTTGTCGGCTGGGATTACCAGACCTACCGCGACCAATTGGCCGATGCCAAAAATATGATCGGCATTTATGTGTGGTGCCAGACTGGTGGTTGGTCGTCGCCGACATGGGCAAATGCAACGTTTTTAGATGACGGTTTAAATTTTTGGGATGAACTTAATACTTTTGTGACCGCTCAATTATTTAAAGGTATATCTGTCGAGACCGCACTTGCCGACTTTTGCGCTGCCCACGGCATTGTTGATGTGCGTAAGTTTATTGCCTTACTACGGCTTGCCGACCAAGTCATCTGCGAAGGTTTGTATATAAAAGAATTTGCCAGTCAGCAATTGTACTTTCGCCGTACGCGCTTGCCAACGTTACTGTGGGTTATGTGGGACACAGTGCGGCCGAGCGACGTTATGGCGACTTTGTTGCGTACGTTTGTCCGCGACAAACAGCAGGCTATGCGCGAAGGCTATACTTCGGCCAAAATCGCCCAGCATATGGCCGCAATTGGCAACGAACTGCATTTGCCAAAAGAGGTTTTGCGGTCGCTTGCGTTTACTGCCGCGACGTTTACTATTTTTGCCAAAATGCGCGAGCATGCGTTGGTTGGCTTGGACGCAACCCAGCTTTTGGCTCTACAAAAAGACATTACAGCGTACGAAAAAATCTACCCACACCATTATGTTTTTGCCGCCGAACCGCTGCGGCAACCTGCCATGATACTGCAAATTTTAATAAGAATCGTTGTCCGCCACCGGTCTGCCTACCGCATTTTGGATAGAGTTTTGCTGGCGACTTCTCCATTCCAAAAAATTATCGCCCGGCATTATTTTGCGGCAACAAACCCGCAACTCACCCAGCAAGCCATGGGCATTACGGCGATCTTTGAATGAACAAAGTCCATGCGTCAAACGCGCATGGACTTTGCAAATTACCCTTCTCTTAGGCGTTGGCGATGCGGGCGAGTGCTTCGCGAAGTTCGATCGCAGTTGGCCGGTTGGCCGGTTCCTTGTGCAGGCATTGTGCGACAATATCGCGGATAAACGCCGGCACACGTTGGAGGTCTGGCGTGGCAGTGACGACGTTCATCAAAATGATTCCATCGCTGCTGCCGACAAATGGTGGCTCACCGGTGGCTCCAAAGCAAATGACGGCACCAAGCGAAAAAACATCGCCCGCCAGCGACAGCTGCTGCGGATGGTTTATGTGCTCTGGCGCCATGTATGCCGGCGTGCCGACAATCACGTTGGTGCCCGTAATACGTGTGCCATCAGTCTTGCGCGCAATGCCAAGGTCGATGAGTTTTGGCCCATCAGTCGGCGGCACAAGAATGTTGGACGGCTTAATATCGCGGTGCACAATATTGTGTTCGTGCAGCTGCTTGAGCGCCTCCACCAAACCGCGGAAAAACGTCAGCAACATGTCGTCTGGCAGGCCGTTGGGGTAACGCTTAGCTACAAAACTTTGGAGGGACAGCGCGTCCACAAAGTCTATAGCCATCCACGGTCTTTCGCCGAATTGGCACGTGTCAACCTGCACAAGATACGGCGATGACGGGAGTGAGGCGTGAACTTGCATCTCGCGCCTAAAACGGCTCCTTAGCTCCTCGGCAGCTTCGGCATCGTGCGTATTGAGCAGCATTTTGACAGCGAATAACTTACCGTTACGACCCCGAACTAAAAACACAATGCCCATGCCACCAACACCAAGTCGCGTTACGACTTTGTAGGGACCGATTTTGCGTGGGTCGCCTGGGAGCGTGCCGTGTCGCTCTGCCCTGGGCCAATTTGTTGTCGCCAAAGCTACCGTGGGCTGCTCGTCGGTTACGATGTGTCTCCGTTTGTAGAGACATCTAATAAGCCACGCTGTGCACGCCAGTAGCGCTGCGACAATGACAAGCCTTAGCAAAATTGCCTCGGCGATGTCACGATCGGCCGTTGACGAATCTGGCGCTGGCTGCACCGATGCGGTCGTCGGTGGCGTGGATGTAGTGCTACTTGGTACGTCGCTCGTTGTTTCGGATGTCGACGATGCGGTTGTTGTGGTTGTCTCTGTCGTTGTGCTGGGTACTGTGTACGTTCCGCCCGGCCAGGTGTTATAGAAGATGATGCTTTGCCTCGCGGGCAGTGCAGGCTGCACCGGCGCCGACGCCGTGGGGCGTGTCTCCACTAGTAACAGCGTTGGTACTCCAAGCCCAATGACCAGAAACATTCCAGCCAACCAGCGCTTCACCGCGGCTCCCTATATTGAGAGTAATTTGCGTACCTGTCAAACAGCCCGCAGGGAGCAGGCTGTGCAGATATTACTTAAATAATAGTATCTTTTTAAGGTTTGTCAAAATTTTGCCACAGCAAAAAGCCCGCCGTCCACAAGATTATGTGGAGGCGGGCTTTGCTAGAGGGTCGGCGTTTTTAGGCACCGATCGTGGCTACTTCTTGAGCCCGAGCCTCTCGTTTAAGCCTTGCCGGAACCACTCCATGTAGAGGGCGTCGACGGGCTCGAACGGGCGCAGAGCCGACCACGGAATGTGGCAGCCCCAGACGAGTATTGGAGACATGCGGAAACGGGTGTGCAAGCGGGTGCGGTTGTTACCGATCTCGTCCAGAGTAAACACCCAGCTCCAGCGGGTTGCCCCACGGGTGCCGGTGAGCACAATGGTCGTATCGGTCGCTTGGTGGACGGTAATCCAGCGTGGTGTGCCGCCCTCGGCCCAGTCGCGGAACTGCTGACCAGTCTCCATAGTAATGGAGGGGTCGATGGAGCGCAGCCCGCGGGACTTTTGCGGCAACAAGCGCTCGATGCGCTCTGGCAGATACCAGCCGCCACGCACGAGCATCGTGTCGTCCTGACTTACTCGCCTGCGCGGCCCAATCTGCACGAGCCATTGGCGCACGTCGGCGGCCGGCCCATTGAGGGTCATGCCGCGGTCGATGACGCATTCTGGCTGTGGGACGATCGTGTCGCTAGGGAGCGGTCGCCGGCATTCGTTCCGGGTAGGTTCGACGCTGGCAAACGGGCTCGTCCGCTGTTTTTGCACTATGTATCCTTACGGTAGTAGGTTCAAGGAGGCGTACAAGTTGTACGTGCTATTAATGATTATACAATATAGATACTATTTGTCAACTAGTTGACGCAATTGTTTGGGGCAATGGTCGATGCAGTTACAAAGTCATCGTTCACCGTTACAATTGTGTTGCCTGACCACGTTTGATGGTTACAAGTGTTAACCGAATCATCGGGTCCATATGCCCACGTGCCTTGTGCCCAGGCATTGCCGCTTATAATCCAATTGGTCGCGGTACCTACGTTATCCCACCACAGCGCGGTTGTGTAGCCACCGCCCATGAACAGATTATTTTGTAGCGTTACGGCATAGGCGTTGTTGCCGGTTCCGTTGTAGGGTGAACCCAGGTAAATCGCCGAGTTGCCAGTCATTTGACCTTGGTAAAATGCGCGCGAATCAAACGTGTTATGTATAAACGTGAGGTGCCCGCATGGTCCGCCACATTGGTCCTGTACGCCGTCAGAGTGGAAACCGTCACTCCCTACCACCGAAGGCGGCTGGTAACATGGCTGTACCAACGAATCGGTGACCGTAACATTGTCGCCAACAACATCAATACCATCTTGGTGGCCACGCAGCGCAACGCGCGTGGCGGTAAAATCGTGGGCGTTGAGGCTTGGCCAGCCCTGCGTGTCGCATGCCGCCGGACCAATGGTCGAATCGCTAATCGTAAACGACGTATTTGCCGGCAGGCTGTCGTTGTCTACGTGGCCGTCAATAAGCGAATTTTTAATGACAATGCCAGTGGCTTGAATAACCAAATCACCCTTAATATGCCATGAATCAATAACCTGTCCCGGCGTGTTAGCGTAAAAGTCTGTATTGACAGTACGGCTAAATGATGTGTTTGGCGGGACGCCGGTGCAGCTCGCATTTGGGTATTTTGGCAGCGTACATGACGATGGCGGCGTGCCACCACCACCGTTATTCCCACCACCGCCGTTTGAACCGTCGCCACCATTGGTGCCACCGCCAGGTGATGTGTTCCCACCACCACCGCCTCCGCCGCCATTGCCGCCCTGGCTAGCACCACCGCCATTTGGTTGAGATGGATTCCCCTGCCCTGCCGGATTATTCTGGAACACTACATACTTGCCGCCAGATGCAGCATTATTACTAATAATTGTTGCGCCGCCAGAAAGTTTGCCTGTCTCGGCCTCAAACACTGGCGGACTACTCGCTGCTGCCACGATTCCAACTGTTATGGCCGCCAAAGTTATAATTGCCCAAATTACAACAATAAGCTTGTGGTGTTGCGCAAAATGCAGCAGTCGTCTGGCTAAACCGGCATTTTTGTGCAAGCCGCTCCCCACAACCACCCCATGTTGCTGCGCCACTGTTGTAAGGGACCGCATGAACGATTTATACAAACGATATATAAAAATGCCGGCGCCCACAACAACAAGCACGCATACAATAACCACCCACCAATTTGGTGCGTAAGGCCAAGCGACTGTTATTTTTGTGGCAGATTGCTGTGCTTTTTGTGCTGGTGTGCTTTGTAAACAGTTGTCGCCAAAGCCGGTTGGTACGCAGGTTGGATCGTTAGTGAGGAGTATTCTGTCGACGCCAGTGCCCGCCTCGCGGCCAGCAATAGTTATGGCATGGCTGCCGGTAGCAAGGTTATATGTTATTGATTTAGTGGGCTGGCCATCGCTAAAGTTTACCCATATAAAGTCACTGCCGGTTTTGGTGTCGTTAACAGTTACAGGGCATTGGTCGTCAATTTGTATAGAGACACTGTTGCTGTCGGCTTTTGGCGCCCACATGCGGACCCATACGGTGTATTTGCCAGGCTCGGCAACGCCAATCGTGCCGGTGCTCTGCCCTTTATCGGTCGCCATAGGCGAACAGGCGGCTACAGTTGGTTTGGCTGGCAAAAGTAGTACGCTACACGACAAGAACAACAGCATCAAGGACGGCAAAAAGCTAAAGCGTCGCATTTGCCCTTAATATAGCATTATAAATATGACAACGTCTACGACTCGTAACTTTAGGTTGTTAATTGGTAACATAAGCATATGACTATCCAAATAAAAAGAATTTACGAGCCGGCCCAAAAAACAGACGGCTACCGTGTACTTGTTGATCGGCTGTGGCCACGCGGCGTTAGTCGCCAAAAAGCGGCGCTCGACGAATGGCTAAAAGAAATCGCACCTTCGACCGAACTCCGCGAATGGTTCGACCACAAACCCGAACGATTTGCCGAATTTAAAAAGCGCTATCAGGCTGAGCTAGCCGACAACCCGGCATTACAGCGGCTACGTGGCCTCGCCGCAAAACATGGTACGCTTACACTGTTGTACGCAGCGCGCGATCCAGACAATAATCATGCTAAGGTTTTAGTGGGCTATTTAAGCTAAGACCTTGACATATATTAACATACATTGTAATATAAGTGTGCTAACCTCGTTAGTGACCCTTACAACGAATCGCTAGAAGCAACGTTACCTCTGTGGCAGCGTTACTCCTAGCGATTCTACGCACAAATGGAAGCTAGGAACCTACCCGAACCCCACATGAAGCGTCGTGGGCCAGTGGAACAGGAACTCACCATGAACAACAAGCCCGTGCTCTACCGCACTCGCCCCAACACCAGAGGCGTGACCTACGTCCTCACGGAGAGTGCCTATGACATTCTCTGCGATGCCAGGCGACACGTCGCCAGTGGCAAGCACATCGACACCTTTTCGGTGGAAGCGATGCGCTGGGCGGCCTTTGGCTGCTTCACCTTCATCGACCCGCTGAAGTACTACGGATCGAAGGTAGCCGCTGAGGTCTACACCGCCTCGTACGGGTTGCTGGACAGGGCGAAGCAGGGCTACGACATCCTGCTCGTCAATGACGACTTGCCCGTCCCGGACACCTTTGCCTCCGGCGATCTCGAGCTCTTTCGAGAGTTCAGCGACCGCGGCTGGGGCCCGAAGACCGCGCAGTTCGTCGAAATGGTCGAACACGCCATCGCCGCAACCAAGCGGACCGCCTAACCTCCACCCCGTGCAGTAAGGATCACCGCCCGTCGACCACAGTGTCGCCGGGCGGTTTTCCTATGCGAGGCTAACCGGTTTTACTTGCGATCTCGATGGTGCGTTCGCCGTTTTGTTCGGCCAACGCACCCAAAAACACAAAGTTTCGGTCGTGCCTTCCGTCAATGTAGATTTTTGTAAATTCACATGGACCAAGCGCGGCACGCGCCTCGGCATAGGTCATGTGCGCTGGTGCATAAATAACGATGTTACCGGTTATGAGTTGCCGGATATTTGCGACAAGCTGCGCCAAATCCGGGTTCTGCCCGGCCGCGTCTACTTGGCCGTCGTGGTTACTCCAGTATGGGATATCGTACAGCACAACATCGGCTGCAAGGCTGCCGAGCAATTGCCGGTCGCTCACATCACCGCACAACAGCGAGTAGTTTGTGACGCCGGCACGCGCCAAATTTTGCTTGCAGTTTTCGATAACGACTGTATCGTTATCGACGCCAATAACGTTCTCGAATGCCGCCGCCAGTTCGATCAGGCTGACGCCAATGCCGCAGCAAAGTTCGCAAACCGTGCGGCCATGGTTTTTTAACCGGTTGGCAATGTACCGTGCTGTAATAAGAGGGCTTGCGATCCTTAGCGACAACTCATCGCCGGCAATGGCAGGGTCATAGCCGCGGCGTTTGATTATGTTTGTTCGCACGGGTAATAGTATATGCGAGTTTAAGTCGACGCGCGACTGGCACTAGTGGGGTCTCAACTTGGGGCGGTACTTTTGTCACAGTGACACGGACCCAGCTGGCGTGTCTTTATCTACTCGCTCTAAGTGATTCATCAAAAGCTTGCTGTATCTATCATATTTTCCGTGCCGTTAAAATAACACACATTCCCTCGATTAGTCCATACTTTATTGTAGTTCTATGGCGACTCCTTTATAGTTAGGCTTAATTAAAGGAAAACTTACCTTGGCTACGTCTTCAAACAGCAAGCGTACTGAACCCGCCAAACTTAACTGGTGGCGCAAGAAATCGGTCTTGATTCCGCTCATTATTCTCGCGGTCATCGGCCTCGCTGTTTGGGGTGTTGCGGACTTTCTGTTTCACAACAGGGCGGCAGACATAGCAGCGCCGCTTGAGAAAAGCCTAGTGGCGGCTGGAGCGGCCAAAACATGTGAAAATGGTGATCCCGGCCGCGGCCCAGACACATCGGCTGCCGAGTATGGTGCTTCCTACGATGTGCGCATGAGTAAAGACAACGCTATTGCACTCATGTACCGCGTCGCCAAAGACAATGGATACAATCTTACACATGCCAGCCCGAGTAATCGTGGCCATATAGGCTTTATCGCGGACGCTTACATCGACCAATGGTATTTTGACGATAGTAAGCAGCAGCCGTATTGGGATATAAATCCAGGTCCAATTAATCTGGCATTTTCTATCGATGGACCCGGTTCAAACTACGGGTGTAGAACGACTAGCATTATCCCGTCTGGTCATGCATTGATTAGTCTTAGTGTTGACCTGCCGGACTTCAAGCGCTAGCCAAATCAATAGGCCCAGGACAGCAAATACACCAACACGGCGGCATGGAAAGTCGCCGCGGTTCGATCCGCAAACTCGAAGATGCTCTTTTACTATCAGAGGATGCTGACGACCCGGCGTGTTACCGTCAAAAACTGCCGTCAAAGCCACTCGCTGCCACCCAAATATGGTCATCTTTCGGCAACAAAAACAGACCTTCACCAGTAGTAACAGGCGTTGATCTGTCAGGAGTTCAATATGGTGAGCCTAACGACTACTCAGGTCGAAACCCTCTTCGGTGAATTGGAATATATTGAGCCGAGATTGAAGGCCCTTGGCATTAACACAAAAAGTGTGCCGAAGCTATCTAGCTAGGAGATGTCTGTCATGCGCCTTAATGCTACAGCATCGACGGTGTTATTGTCATAATTTTGTACATGGGTAACTATTGCAAGTAGCGTTATGGTCTCACCGCTAACTCCAAACCACATTCTCGGCCATTGTTAGGCTTAAGACCACTTTTCGGCACCAAAACTTCTACTTTCCAAATTGTCCAAGTAGTGTCTGCTCGCACTCTATGTATTTTGCCTGGAGCTATCACTTCCTCAGGGGTTTGAGGATGAAATTGAACTGCGAGAAGCCGCTTGATTCGTTCTACGCCGTCACCGACCTGCAGATATTTTTTGCAGATCTTCTTTAGTTCAGGAACGAACTCATCATGCTGTTGCCACAACATCACTGAAGTCAGTCCCACGGTAAAAGGCTAGTTCGTATACAATCTCGTCATTTGGTTCCGTACCAACATATGGTGCCTCGGCATGGGTTAAGTCCTCGAGCTGTTTACCCGTCAACCTACCATATTTGTTAGCAACATGCTGCAATATTTGCAAATCCTCGGCATCGAAAACGCTCAAGTCGGCCTTTCTCTTTGCAGAATAGACACTGGTCGGTAGATAGCCGGGGGAATCCTCTTGCTCGTCAACAGCCAGAAGCCCTTCGCGCTGCATGGAATCGATAATTTCTGAGAAAGATTGGGGAACGGGCCCCATCTTCCAGGCCTTGTACGTATCCCCTGTAATACTCTTTTCAGACTCTTTGTACTCGTAACGGTCAAAGTCTACATAATATAAAAGTTTAGCAAGCTTTTTTTTGCCACGCAAAGAACCCCCTAGTGACTCACACAGGTAGAGAATTGTGTTTTCGTACTTATCCTTTGCTATCTTGCTCATGACTAAAATTATACAACAGTTTCAACATAAAGTACACTGCTTATGGTTGTAGTCAAACAGGCTCAGCTGCTTAGATGTAATACAAGAACTCCGGATTGTACCGGAGTTCGAGAAAATATTGTTGGTTCGAAATGGTGAGCCAACGGGGACCTTCGGCGAACTATTTTTGGGATGGGTTGGAACGATTGGATGAAGGAAATGGGGAACGACGAAACGATAGCTGGAACCCATTACTAACCTCTACGTAGCCCAACATCACAAAACATTATCTCACTTTTTCTTTTCCGCCACTAACCTTGCCACCATATACCGCTCTGGTTCGGTCTTCCCTTCTGGGATAATCCAACTGCTGTAAGTCTCTTCATAGCTAGTGATGTGCCAACTTTTGTACAATTCTTTTAACCTTCCAGATGGAAAAAGGTACGGTCGTGTGCCCGGCAGGTTACCATCAGTAAAAGCCGTCACAATGTTCGTGCCTTGCGGCTTTGTCCATTCTTGCATTTTGGCGATGGTCGGGGCAATGTCTTGTTCTGGTAAAAAGTGGAGCACCATGAGGCACAGAATAGCATCGAATTGATCTTTTGGTTGGTAATTGCGAACGTCGGCTTGCCGAGTGGTTATTTTAAGGTTTCCTCTTGCAGCTGTAGCCTGTAGCGTATTTAAGGCGATAGCATCTGTATCTATAGCCGTTACCTCCCAGCCTAAGTGCACCAAGTAAAGTGCATTGCGACCAGCATACGAGCCAATGTCCAAGGCCCGACCGGGTGGTATGTTAGCTAAGGCGTTTTTGACGAGTGGGGTCGGTTGGGTGTAGTCGGTGAATTGCGTGGAAGTGTTGGTTTTCATTAGTACTATTATGGCCGGTGTGAGTAAGAATGAAAAGCCCCTCCACCCCGTTGCCGGGATGGAGGGTTGTGTCATGCGACACACCTCTACAAGAGAGGCTTGAGGAACACTCGCTGAGCGAGCACCGACCTCCTACAGGAGGATGTCGGTGCAGCCGCCGCAGCTGTTGGAGCCGCCGGCCGGCGCGCCCGTCGTCTCGATGACGTCCGTGCGTTCCGTGACCTCGATGATCAGACTCTGATCCATGAGGGTCCTCTCGTTCAGGCGAAGGGTTGCGTTTTGTACCCCGCGGCTGTTTTGCGAAGCGACCGGAATTGGCCGCTCGCGATACTTGTTGGAGTACGAAAAAGCCTCTCCATACCAAGCGCTTCCATCATATAGCCAAACCCTATCGGGGTCAACCCTTCGATCAACGAGCGAACTACATACAGGCCAGTTGTGTCCCTGCCAGCACGATTGAGCTCAGTTGCATACCATGAAGTGCCTAGCCGATTAAGTGCTGTTTGCATCCCGATGACGTCTGTGGGGCCGGCGGGTATACCAGTTGCTTCAATTAGGTCTTCACCTATAAGCAACTCTACCTCCGAATGATTTTCCGGTTTGTCATACCAGAATTGATGGTCCATAACATCCCGGATGTTTTCCATAGCATTCACACTTGGCGTCTCAATATTACAGAAGGTGACATTGAGTTCCACCTCCTGTAAAGCTTTGTCCATCGCCACAATAGGCAAAGAATGCGAGGCCATGCCAAGAATGAGCCTTGGGTACGATTCTGCTTCTCGCCTGAGGATTACTAACACAACTGGCGCTAGCTCAAGAGTGAGGTTCAAAAACGTGCATGTAAACCCAAAGCTTTCTAGGCGCAAGACGCGACTCTTGAACTCGTCAGGTGGTGCTATGCGCTCGCGTTGCACACCCCAGAACCAATGAACCATAAGAGCGTCGCGCTCTATGAGTTCAAAAGCAGAGCTAAGCAATGCTACCTCAAAAGACGGGTGACAGGCAACTCCACTCGACGTCGCTGAAGTTACACGTTTACTTCCGGTTCGATCTGGGTAGCATACTATCTCTAGAGGCAATCTAAATGCCTCATTCGTCGCCACATTCTCAACTCTGGCCCACTTTCCACTCGGCTCGCGCCCATATGGGAAATCGGCTCGCGCCAACTGCCACTCGCTATAACGCACAAACCTATGTATGTCCAGCGCAGGGACTGAGTCCTCCAGATCAACGAGCAAATCTGTATTGACATTCGCGTCGCAACTGAGTCGTTCGTAGACTTCGGCAGCAGCTTTGAGCAAGGCTAGGTACTTCGTGTCTGCCTGGCCGAAACCTTTTGTGCGAGGCTCCGCTTTTAGCATGTAGCCTTCGCGAGGCAGGGCGAATTCTGGCCTAGTTGAGCCTTTTCGCACGACATAGGTTTCGACATTACGCTCGCCGAAATATCGCTCAAGACGACGAAGCGCGCCAATCTCATCGCCATCCTCGCTGACAACTACTCCGTACTGAGCAAGTGTACGAATTGCTGGCGTCTCTTGGACCCATTCGTTCTGGAGTTGCTTAAGCAGCGATTCTGAATCACCCCGGAGCCGCAAGCTCTTGTCTGGCGTTTCAAGGACCAAAGCGTCGCCATCATATCTCCACGAACAAAAAGGTGCTAGACGATAATGCATCATCTCCCGCTCCTAACGAAACGATAAGCTGGCCATTAAGGACTCGGATAATATTAGCACGTATGGATTTGACTGAACAAATTTACTGCGGCGTAGTAAATTTATATAAAAGGACAGACTGCCCTCCTTCAGGAAAAGGAGGTGTATAATCTTGGAACCAATATGGCCGGAAGCCGCGTGTACCATAAAAATCCAGAGTCTCAGTATTACTCTCGCTGAGTTCCGTGGCAAGTGTAATAACCTGTACGCCATTATTATGAGCTCTTTGCATACTGCGATTAAGTGCTGTGCTAGCGTAACCTTTACCTCGTGTCCTTTCGCCCGGCCTTGTAACAAGTTCACTAATGTATAAACGACGATCCCCTATTTCTTGGCCACTATCGCTGTGGACGATTTCGCGGAAAGTTTTGCCAGCACTTAAAGTACCTCCGAGAAGGATATTAACAATTTCCCCGGTTCTGGAGTCGACTATTGCTTCGCTGTAATTCCACATCTCATCTATTCCTTGTCCAAAACGCTTTTGTTCCTTTATCATTTCTGCTGTGTAATACGGACCCGCCCCCTCTATAAAACTACAGAGCCATAGAAGTTCTTCAGCATGCCCCTCAACGAAAGCTTGATCTACATGAACGCACTCTAAACCATCTTGTAATCGATCGACACTGCCAGTCGGAATTTCAGATTGTGTTAGCGGTCTTTGCTCACGTTCAGTCATTCTAGGGGCTCCATTAATGGTATTATATATTAAGTCCAACTACAGAGAAGAGGACGTCATGGATCGCGATTCGCGTCCAGTCATGGTTGCCTGCTTAGGCAAGGATAAACAAGGTTACTGCTTTAAAACTTCCAGCGAGCGCATAGGTATACAGGAGAGGCTTGCGAACATGCTTCTACCTGTACTACATGAATCTACCGGCCATAGGACCATAGACCAATTGGCTAACGAAGATTTAGACGAGGAGATTCTTCTGACGCTATTTGGCCAGTTTGAAGCCCTCGGCCTATGCTACGAGGCCCATAATGTCGCACTTTACGGTCACCGAGCAGCTTGTTATCCGGATCCGCTACGTCTCTACCCGGGAGACGAAGCGGTGGAACAGCTGATGCAACTACCCTCAGACCGAGATGGTACGTTCATAAACGTACAATGCTCTGAGGACCCAAAAGCAAATATGCTAATTCGCAGAACTCAGCGCGCATTCAATGAACGGCCCATAAGTCTCAATGAAATGTCGCAGATTGCTTTCGCCAGTTATGGTCTAACTGAGGCGTGGGGCAATATCGCTCGCAGAACTGTTCCAAGCGCTGGCGCGATGTACCCCCTGCAGCTCGACTATGTTGTGCGTCGTGGGGAAGGCATGTTGGCCGGCGTATACCGCTGGGCTAAGCAGGCAAACGGCTTCATTAGATACCGTGAAGTCGATGACCATATGCTTGAGGCATGTTTTATTGGCCAGGAATGGATGACTAGTGCAGTCATCCAGGTTATCAGTTTCGACATCGCGAGGAGTGCTGCGAAATATTCTTCAAGAGCACATCGTTTTGCGTTGCTGGAGGCTGGCCATGCCGCCCAAAACGCGATCCTCAAGGCTACATCACTAGGCTTGGCCGCATGGGAGTACGGTGGCTACAATGATGCGGCGATGATGAAACTTGTCGAACTCGACGACCCAACATGTGGCGTCGCAACCGTACTGTTTTACGGCCACACCGGCTAAGACTGATCGTCCCGACCCTTCAATGATGGTAGGTGATACAATGGGCCCATCCCGAGGCCCATTTAATTTATGACAGTTACACCCGACCGTGAAGATAACATATTAAGAAAAGTTCGAGCACATAATCTCGAACTTTTCTTATCTGTAAATTTTAAAATAATGTCATGGTGACCCTACCGGGACTCGAATTGAGAACACCTTATCCACCGCAACCCTCAGCGGTCGCGCAACGGATATAAGACTTACTATGCAAGTACAAGCAAGACGCTGGTTGGTCGGTGCCGTTGCCGTCAAGTTTGCCGTCAAAGGCCAGAAGTAGAAAATGAGCTGATTGTAGGCCTAACACAGTTCTTACGACAAGCGGCAATCTGCAAACTATTGGCTGACGATTTTAATGATGAAAGAATGAAGTTAGCGATCCGCCCCATTGTGACCAAATTGTCGCAACGCTCGCAGCATTCGTTAGAGCGCCAGCCAAAGCGGTAAGCACCATTTTAACCACGCTTTTTTGTCGCTGCGATTGCGGTAAAGTCGCCTGTTCTGCTAGAAAAGCTAACTGTTCAATAACTTGCTGTTTTTCAGTCTCTTTAATTTCTCGAGTGGCTATAACTGTTTCTGTAAGTAGCCTTATCGCTTTAGCAACATCTTCATCGCCATTGTTCTGAATGTCGTCCATGGCAACGTCAATGCGCCCCACTTGTGCCGTATTGATCGCGCCGATTACACTACGATCAACATTAATGTGGTTGTATGTTACCGACGCGCTGTTGATTCCAGACTGTGGAATTTGAATGCGCGGCCCACGTGGGGGTAGTCCAAAAGTAGCATAGATCTGGTCGCTTAGATAATTTATCATGGCCGCATTTGTAGCCATGGCCGCTTGAGCATTTTGCGCAACCATGTTGTAATGCTCCACGCAAAGTAAACTGCCGTTCTGCATTTGATAAAAGGCGGCGCGACTGCATTGGCTGCAATGCATTAAACACCTCCCCCATTGGCGGTAAATAGCCGAATATAGTTTTGGTAGGCAAATTGCCGCCCGTACGTTGCTGCTTCATCCGTAGGCTGAAGAATGCCTAGATTGACGAACTTCTTAATAAGCTGATTTGCAGCTGGGCGGGAGAGGCCGGTGATTTTTTCGGCAGCAGCCACGTCAACAATTGGCTGGCTATACAAACCCTTGAGTAACTTCACCGCAGTGGGCGCCTGCTTGCCGCCAAGGGCATGGACGATAGTCATGTCTTGCTCGCGTATTGTAATTATGTGCTTCGAGACATCAGTTGCTTCGCGAGCGACCTCGGCAACACCCTCCAAGAAAAACTCAACCCACTCATTAACTTCGCCTTTGTTATGGTAGGCGGAAAGTCGATCGAAATAGGTGTCTCGGTGCCGCTTAAAATATTCAGATAGATAAAGAATAGGGTACTCGAGCACCTTTTGGCGACACAAATACATAGTAATCAAAAGCCGCCCCGTGCGGCCGTTACCGTCCAAGAACGGGTGTATGGTTTCAAACTGGGCATGCATGAGCGCTGCATTGATAAGCGCTGGGTAGGACTGTTTTTTGTTAAGAAAATTTTCGAAGTCACTGAGCACCCTGCCCAGTTCATGCACCGGTGGCGGAACGAAATCGGCATTGTCAGGCCGTGTGCCGCCGATCCAGTTCTGTGTTTTGCGGATTTCACCTGGAGTCTTGCCCACACCTTCGGCGGTTTCCGCCATCAACTGCTCGTGCAGCTCGCGGATTACGCGCAGTATTAGCGGCATTGACTTAAGTCGACTCAAGCCATAGTTAACAGCCTTTACGTAATGTAAGATGTTTTCTACGTCACGAGGTACACCTTCAGTAATATTGAGGTCAGCCTTCAATGAGTCATGCATAGTCGCTTTAGTACCTTCGATGTTGCTCGAAAGAGTAGCTTCTTTGCGGACGTACATATAAATAAAGAAATCAATGTCCGGAATAAGCTGAGCGATGCCGTCCAACTTACCGAGCGCCAGCGTGGCATCCGCAGCAAGAAGTTGGGTTTGTGACCTAAAAACAAGCGGCGTTGTGGGCGGAAAAGCATCGGGGATAAATGCCTTGAAGCCCGCAGGTTGCGTTACAAATTTACCAATCACGTACTTAACATCCTTTTATACAATGTTAAGTATAACCCGTCGAACTTAACATTGCAACATTAAATGTTAAGTTCATAGTGACACGTTGCCCTGCGGTTGTGTATATGTTGACGCAAGGAATTTCGGATTTTACTGCCGTCAAGATTACCGTCAAATCCCGTTTTTAGCATAATCAACACCTAACAAAACAAACTAGCAACCGGGGTGAGGTTGCTAGTTTGGCTAATCTCAATCTGGTGACCCTATCGGGACTCGAACCCGAGTTGCCGCCGTGAGAGGGCGATGTCCTAACCGCTAGACGATAGGGCCATATTTGGGCCCGTCTACGTAAAAGGTTTAGGGCCAAATTCGCCTCTCATCGTAGCATGACAGGGGCGGCATGTCTACGCTGTGAAATAAGTTTTGGGGCTGCAAGGAGAGTGCAGGGTCTGGGCACTCCCCTTGCTTGTGTCAGGTGTCCGCTAAAAATCAAGCAAGCTATCGAGGTGGGCGTAGCTGACAGTGCAGGTCGCCATGGCATCCATGAAGATGCTGCCGTAGCGACGATCGAGGGGATTGTTGGCGTGGTGCGTGGTGTGCACATCGACAGGTGCGCCAATGTAAGCGTTGAGACGTGTTTCGGTGGGTCGCTGCCATGGGCCAAGGATTAATGGCGCTGGTCTGACAAGTCCTTCTGTCTGATGCCACCAACCGTACTGTCCCAAAATGAGCCACTGGCGGTGTAGCTGCAGCGAGCAGTCCAAGATCACCTCTGCCCATTTACGTTGACGTTCGTCGAGGGCGTTACCTGCGTTGGCGGTGACGATGCTCAGCTGTTGGCCGGTGTGCACCAGCCGCCTAAGCAGGTCGTCCATGTCGGAATAGTCGCACGGCAGTACGCGCTTCTCGTTGTCCGCCAGCCAGCGGTGTAATGCTGTTTGGAACATGGCTTGCTGTGGGTTGCTGCTCAGAACAAGTTTAATGTTGTTGAGCTGCAGAGGGCCGTTGCCTGGCTTGCGCTGCCAGCCGCTCTCAATGGCGATGGTATTGGCGCTCTGTAGCAAGGCGCCGTGCTGCTCGGTGAGGTCGGTCAGGTTGCCGGCGCTGTCATGGTTGCAGAGCAACAATGGCACAGCCCGGTCTGTCCGTCCAAAGAATTTTAGATACGAAAGCCCCTCCTTTTGCAACTTGTTTTGCAGCACGCTTGGCGGAGGTACGTTAGATTCGAGCGGCTCGCCAGTCAGTAAATCGAGCAGACGAATCTTGCCAGAATCGTAACTAAAGTGAGTCCCTTCTATGCTGTCAAGTACGTGTCTCAGGTCGATGTCGTTGCCGGATAAACTCTTGTCATCTGACATGCGTATAGTGTACCACATAGGTGTATGGTTGGGCGTCGCTTGACGCCCAACCGCGGGGTTTACCGGAAGATGAAGGCTACCACAACCAGCGCGATGCCTGCAATCAGGAATCGGATGGCTATGGCGTGCAACCGCTTGTAGCGGTCGAGCGGACCCGTTTTGCGCGCTGTCCGCATTATGTGTTTGACATAGACGTCAAAATTGGTCTTGATGAGACCAGTCCAGACCTCTGGTGGCATGAAGTTTTTAACCAGCACGTCGAGTCGCGGCATATAGGCCATCAGCGACAGCATCATAGCGATGCCAGTTGCGACCGCGCTCAGCTTTGACGCAATGACAACGACAATATTGCCGCCCTGGAAAAAGAATACGCACGCTGCCAAAATAATACCGCCAAGGCTCACCAGCATTGTGGTGCGCGCCGAAACCTGCGCGAGCTCTTTGCTGCGGTAGTCATATTCATCTTTTGCTTCAGCGATCGCACGTCCACCGTTGGGGTGGGCTAACCAGGCAGCGCGGTATTTTTCTTGTTGCTTTGCCCACCAAGCGTCGGCGTCGAATTCTTTGTAATGGAACAGTTTTTGCAGCAACCTTTGGAGCAACGGTCAACCTTCCTCGCGGTTTTGTCCCCAATAATTTATACCATAAACTATGCGGCGGTTTGCAAACTTTGTATAATTTCGATTAATTTGCGCGGCGTTATGTCGGCTTTAATTAAATAACCGTCGGCTTTGTTTTGCATGGCTTGGCGCGATTCTTCGTCTTGGCTAAAATTAGTGAGTACCAAAATGCGCGAGTTTGGCACTTTGTCTTGGCCGCCGCGCAGAGTTTGCAAGATTTCTGTGCCGTGTGTTTCGGGCAACAAAATATCTAACAAAATGAGGTCGAATTTTTGGGCCAGCGCCGCCTTTAACCCTTCGGCGCCATTGCTAATAAGGGTAACGTCGTAGCCGGCTTTACGCAAACTGCGGGCGTACATGTCGCCAATAAATACGTCGTCTTCGATGCATAAGATTGTTCTGATTGCTGCCATGGCTACTACCTCCGGTACATTGCGTGGTTTTTTATCCAGCCTTCGCTGCGCTGTACAATATCTTTATTATTGCCGCTGGCCACCTTTTGCGCAACGGTTGCGTAAATAGGCAGTGTAAAACCAAAGGTTGTCCCCTGCCCTTCTTTGCTGCGGACCCAGATGCTGCCACCGTGGCTTTCGACAATAGCTTTGCAAATGTACAGACCGAGGCCGGTGCCGGCAACAGCTTCGCGCGAGCGGTGTGAGCGGTAAAATTTGTTGAACAAGTTGCCGACGACCGATTCTGGCATGCCGATGCCGTTGTCGGCAACGGTGACCTCAACAAAATCTTCTTTGCGGCGGGCGCCAATGACCACTTCGCCGTCTTCGTGGCTATATTTTATGGCGTTGTCGATGAGGTTAATGATGACTTCGCTAAGGCTGGTGCGATCGGCGGCGATGGTTGGTAAATCTTGCGGAATTTGGAAGGTTAATTTGCGACGCTGCGTGCTGGCGCGCAAGGCAAGGTCCGGCACAAGGCTTTTAAATACGTCTAATAAATTTTCTTCTTGAAGGTGGATCGTAAACCGGCTGCGGTCGTAGCGCGAGACGTTCAAAATGTTGTTTATGTAACCGCTGAGTCGCTCCGCCGATACCTGCAGGCGGTCAAGCAAAATTTGTTGGTCGTCCGAAAGCTGGGTGGTGAGTTCGTCTTTTAACACCTCTAAATAGCCGCGGATAACAGTAATTGGTCCGCGCAGTTCGTGAGCTGCCAGCGCAATAAAATCCATGTTGTCTTGGTCGGGCGCATAGGCCACTGTGCGGTCAAGGGCGACCAGCACGACTTCGATACCGGCTTTGGCGTTTTTTTGGTAGTGCCCGGCGACGTCAAAAATGCGTTGGCCGTCTTCGCCGGTTGGTTTGTCGGCGACGCGTAACCATAAGTGATCGTCGCGCACTTTATTAGCTTGGCAGTCGGCAATCCATTTGGCCAGGTCGTCGTTTTGTTCAAAAATAAGCGAAAGCTGCTGCACATTATCGCTGTTGGCGGTGACTGGCGAGGCTGAGTTGGCGTACACAATGGCGCCGGTGGCGTCCATGGCAACGACGCCGCAAGGCAGGCCGTCGGTCAGCACGCGGAAAAAATCCCCGGTTTGCGTGGTTTCGTTTGTGCTTGGTCCAGCTGCGGCTAATTCAAAAATAGTCTTGACCATGGCTTTGAGGCCGGATTGTTCGTACTGCTTTATATTTATATCAGGTGGTGGCGTTACAACTGGGTCGCTCGAGACATGCGCCACAGCTTGGCTCATCACCCGCAGCGGCGCACTCGTGAGTCGCAAAATAAGCAAAATAACCAGTACGTTTACCACGACGCCAGCCAACACGCCAACAATAAACGTTGGTACAACAGCAAAACCAAAGCTATGCCAGGCAATCCAGGCGAGTGCGCTGGCCAGCAAAGCGCCCGTCACCTGCAGGGTAACGACTTGCGTGGTGGTTTTACGGTAGTATGTGGTAAAAAATTCGTGGACTTTTATTGCCATGTTATGGCCTCGTCTGGCGCTACGGCGGTCAGCCAGGTTTGGCCAATGTTAAAGGCAATTGGGTTGCCGGCATGGTCATAAAATGTGAGCTGACTTTTTTGGTTGTCTTTGCGCCAAAAGCCGTCAATAACGGTGCCGTCTTGGAAGATGTAGGCTTGGTTAACACCGGTGGTTGTCATTTGTTCGCGGTAGCCATCTTCGTATGCAATTTGCACCGGCACGCGCATAACAACGACGGTTTTGGGGTTGAGCTGCCCGGCTTCGCGGTCTTTGTGCGGCGCGCCGCCTTCTGATCGCAAGTAACTGTCGCTGGCGGCGTCCCAAGCGTAACTGCTGTCGTACAGTGGCCCCGAAATATGCACGCTAACTTGCTTGGCGTTTGGCGTGGCGACCGGGTTGTCGAACTTGCGGGCAAAGCCAGTAAAGTTGCTGCTGGTGTAGCCCTTTGATGCGTTGAGTGCGTCGAGTTTATCAAAGCTGGTGTAGACGTTATGTGGCGCGTAGCGGTCCGTCGCCCGCCAGTAGTAATTGCCGTTAAAAAATTGGTCGATGTCTTTAAATTGACCATTTCGAATGGTACTCAGCGCATTGGCACTGCCGCCTACGTGCGCCACCGACGGGTCGAACGGCGCCAGCCAGTCAATATAATACGGACGCAAACTGCGGACTGGGCCAATAAGCTGCGGGCGGTCCTCTTGGTGGAGGGTTAAAAAGCGCGTGATGCCGCCTTCGGCTATGGCTTCGAACACGACGCCGGCGGGTTTAATGCCAGATTGTGGACGGGCGTCGGGGCTGTTTTCGATCATAATTGCCGTGACTTCGCGCTTAGTGGCGGCTTGATCGGTAACTTGTACGCCAGTTAGTGGCGAATAGTACGTTGTTTTGCCGTCGCCGGTAACGTGTACGGTCTGACTTTGGCGCACGCCTTGGCTAATGATCGTAGCGGTTTTGTGTTCAAACCAAAAACCAGCTACTAAAAAACCCACCCCTATTAAAAACATGCCGGCACTAAGCGCGATAGTAATTTTATGGTGTTTGCCAACAAACTGAGCGAAGCTCGCCCACTGGCCAGGTTTGCGTGGCTGCATGATACAAGTATAGCATGAGCGCGTTGAGCGCTATAAGTATTGACATTTAAGTTTATTAGTTATACAATATATATTTAACGACACTTGCCAATGGGGCGAGTGCGTAGCGAGGGAGAGATTGTGAACCACCTTTTGTCGCGCTTGTCGCGCGAGTTCCCCCACCTCATCGATGGCCCGAGTGCCACGACGAAGTGGGCACGGGCGCTGGTGCTGTTCGCGTTCGCTGGCCTCATGCAGCGCGTCGTTTTCGACGGCTACAAGGGGGTGGGAGTTGTCGTCATCACGGTTCTGCTGGTGCTGTTCTTCGGCTTCAGCATGTACCGTACTGTCGGCAAGCGGACGGCTGGCATGACCGAGGTGCTGCGCAGCATGAACAGCTACGTCGGCATCGGCGGCACCTACCCGCGCATCTGCTACGGCGTCCCCGCGGACAGACCCGACTACCAGGGCCACTAGCAGGTGAGCTACATATCGTACTGATCCCTTCCCCGGCCGTTCGCCGCGTTGCATCCTTCGGGGTTGCACTCGCGGCGAAC
>DATIJQ010000036.1:0-46818 GCA_035478375.1 Saccharimonas sp. (SeqCode)
CCGCGGCAAGGAACCACACTGCTCAAAACTATTTTGAACCGTGTGGTTTCGACAATTAACTCTTGACATCGATGGGCTAGTATTGTATGGTTTATATGCAGATTTTACTATCTACACCAACTGTTCACTCCTACAAAGCGAGGGACGCATGTACCGTCGTACCGTGGTCGCCCTGATGGCGGCCGCTGCCCTGGTCATCACCATGACCGGCTGCAACAACTCGCAACAGCCGGCGCCGACAACCAGCAAAGCGCCAGCGGTGATCGCCGGCAGCACCGCGTTCGCCTACTTCGAGTCCGCCGAGCGCAAGCTCAAGCTCCAGCAAACGCTGGACACACTCGGCAGAGAAATGTCGGGCGCACTCCGGCAGGAGTCCATCGCACCACTCATTGTCCGCGATGTGAAGAGCGGCAAGCCGACGAGCGCCACCCGCTACGGCATGCTGACAACGCACGGCGACAACACCCATGCATTCGTGCAGGTAGTGTTGCCGTTCGCCAATGGCGAGCCCACCGACCAGAGTCCGGTCGAGCTGTGCGTCACCACAACCGCCGGCATCAAGTACGTGTTGTACGGCAGCACCACATTCGACGCCAACAACGACCCGGTCGTGGGTAGTCCCATGGCGTTCTCGTGGAGCATCGACACCGCAGAAACCACGATCAACAGCGTGAGCCTGACGGCCGATTCCATCGACCTGAACCACCCGCGCGAATCCGACACCAACTACAAGGTGCTAGGCTACAAACAGAACAAGCTGACCGAGCTCACACACGACGATCTCGTCGCCAGCGACGCACACTTTTTGGACGGCCTGCAACAGGCAGTGAACAGTTCCGGCTGGCTGTAGCCAGTCTGCCGAGGCGCCCACCGTGGGCGTCTCGGCAAGGAACCTGATTGCTCGAACACGTCGAACACTCAGGTTCTCTTACTAACAACGGGGTAGATTTGTGCTATCAATAACAATCTGTTCTTCCTGAGCAAAATCTGCTACAATTACCAGCGTCGTCGTAACGTGGCGGATGTAGCTCAGCAGGTTAGAGCGCTGGATTGTGGCTCCGGAGGCCGTGGGTTCGAACCCCATCATTCGCCCCATAGTAAAAAGCCGTGTCTTTTGGCAGGGCTTTTTACTATGGGGTAAAAGATTGACATTAAGTAGCCCCACTCCGCTAGGGACTGGTTTTGTATATCTTGCTTTTTTGGTATTATTATGTTATTATACGAACCAGACCTGGTTCCTACCACAACATGGGAGAACAGCGTGGACGCCCTGAACGACTTCATCAAGCTTGTCAACGACCACGTCATTGGCGGTTGGCCTACCATTGGTAGCGCCGTGCTGACGATCATCGCCTTGTGGGCAACCTACAAGCTGACGATTGGCTACGCCGAGCGCAAACACCTGAAGGCAATCACGGCCACCGTGCCGTACGGCTACGCGCTTGTCGTGTCCACCCCCGACGGCAAGGTGCTCCCGCGCATTTACCAGGGTGGCGAACAGTACATGTTGGATCCCAACTACATCCTCACCCTCGTCAAGCGCAGCGGTCAACTGACCTTCGTGGTCCACAACCGCACGCTTGGAGCAGGGCGCGAGGTGTACTGCACGTATTCGCTGCGCAGCGAGGTGCGCAACGCAGCGAATGCCCTCGCCCAGGTTGCGTCGCTCGTCCACTTCGTGTTCGATGGATGGGTTGCGCAGGGCGCGGGTACGTTCGATCCCAAGACCAACTGGCTGAACCCGGCGGCTATCGCCAGGATGCAGCAGGACATCAGCCAGTTCTTCAGGGGTGAGCTGACCATCGACAAGGTCGAGGTCCGGCCTGTCCCAACGATCCTCTCTTGGTAGTACTCGGGCACTAGCCCACGGAAACAGCCCACGCGGCCGCGCCCGTGGGCTGTTTCCTTTTTAAAAGATACATTCAAATATTGGTGCGGGTGGCGGGAGTCGAACCCGCGTCTTCTGCTTGGAAGGCAAACATAATAGCCGTTATACAACACCCGCGTACCGGAGTATTATAGCATAGGCAAGCGGCGCGCTATCAGATATAATTGTATTATTATGACACAACTACTTAAATTTACTCGGGAATATTATTTAGTTGCGGCGGTTGTCGTCGTCATTGCATTGGCTGGCTTATTTAACGCTGTTGGTTGGCGCATTGGCGCAAACTGGTTGCTGGCAATTTTTAGCTTGATGCTAGCCATAAAATTAGCCTGGGGAATGGTGCAAACACTGCGCGAAGGCAGCTACGGCATCGACCTTTTGGCAGTCACGGCCATTGTTAGCACCGTAGCAGTTGGCGAATATTGGGCGGCAATTGTTATTGTATTAATGCTTACCGGCGGCGAGGCTTTAGAAGATTACGCCAGCGCCCGCGCTCAGCGCGAACTCACTGCCCTTTTGGCCCGCGCGCCGCAGATCGCCCATAAGCTCGACAAAAAAGGCAACACAACCGACGTCGCTATTACAGATATAAAAATTGGCGACAACCTATTAGTCCGCCCTGGCGAAACCGTACCGGTCGACGCCACACTCACCAAAGGCATGGCTAGTTTTGACGAGTCATCGCTGACCGGCGAAAGCTTGCCTGTGGACCACACCGCTGGCGACGAACTGCTAAGCGGTTCAATTAACGGTGATCAAGCCGTAACCATCACTGCCCTACGCACTGCCCACGATAGCCAATACCAAAAAATCATTGAACTCGTTAAAGCCGCTAGCAGCACCGAAGCGCCGTTCGTACGCCTGGCCGACCGCTATGCCGTGCCGTTCACGCTGGTTTCGTTTGCTATTGCCGGTGTAGCTTGGGTGCTTGCCGGCAACCCGTTGCGGTTCGCCCAAGTTTTGGTTGTGGCCACGCCGTGTCCTCTGTTAATTGGCGCGCCAGTCGCCTTGATTTCGGGCATGAGTCGCCAGGCTAAACACGGTATTATTGTTAAAAGTGGTGCAATTTTAGAGAAGTTGGCGCGCATAAAAACCGTTGCATTCGACAAAACCGGCACGCTCACCCGTGGCCAGCCGCAAGTCGCGTCAGTTTTGCCCGTAAAAGGCATAAACAAAAAAGATTTGGTGCATTTGGCGGCCAGTGCCGAGCAACAATCTGCCCACATTCTTGCCCAAGCGTTGGTTGCCGAAGCTACGTCGCAAAAAATTACCCTCGCTAAAGCCAGTAACGTACGCGAAATCACCGCTGGCGGCGTGCAAGCAAAAGTTAGCGGCGCCACCATTTTGGTTGGCAAGGCAAGCTACCTAGAATCGCAGGGCGTAAAAGTTGCCCAAGCCCACGCCAGCAGTGGCACTACCGCTGTGTATGTGGCGCGCGACAAAACCTACATAGGTGCCATCCAGTTTGCCGACGCCGTACGCGACAACAGCCGCGAAACGCTGCAAAAGCTTGGCGAACTTGGCATTGCGCACACATTAATGGTGACAGGCGACGCTAAAGCAACGGCCGCTCGTATTGCTAAAGAATTAGGTATAACAGATGTCAAAGCTGAACTTTTACCGGCAGATAAAGTCAAGGCCATTGCAGACGTCACCGACCGGCCCGTGCTAATGGTTGGCGATGGCGTAAACGATGCGCCCGTACTCGCCGCTGCCGATGTCGGCATGGCCATGGGCGCAAAAGGTGCGACCGCCGCTAGCGAATCCGCCGACGTGGTGGTATTGCTCGATGACATTTCGCGCGTCGCCCGCGCCATTGCCATCGCCAACGACACCATGCGCATTGCACTGCAAAGTATTTGGGTGGGCATTGCGATTAGCGTCGGACTCATGATAGTCGCGGCAACAGGCATTATTCCTGCCGTTATTGGCGCCGGTTTACAAGAGATTGTCGATGTTGTGGTAATCATAAACGCTCTCCGTGCCCACGGTAGCTGGCGTGTTGTAAAGGGGTAAGTCATGCTCACCCCTTTTATACAATCAAATTAAGGTTTATACCGCGCTGCTTGCTCTTGGCGCAGCTTTATTAATGACTGCTCGCCAAAATTCTTTAAACGTCCCAACAAAAAATTGTCGCTAAGCAGCGGCAGCATTGCGTACGAAACTATACCATAACTGCGTAAACAGTTAAAGCAACGAGTTGAAACGTGACTGAGGAAAATGTCGCGCGCAAGCAATGTATGCGGGTCTGCATTACTAAAACTCACGTTGTGCTTATCCATAAGTTCAAGCAACGCCAATGTGTATGCGCCTGTCCAGACAGTCCGTTTTTTTGAGCAAACAATGCGCATAAAATCTTCAAAACTAAAGCGCGCCAAGCCTGACAGCAATATGACATCGTACCGATACAACAGGCTAAAGGCGTGTTCATTTAGACCTGGCAAATGACCTTTTAGCGCCTCGTCTATTCTGATATCTTTTTCGCCTTGCCAGTGTATAGTCACGCCGTGGCGTCGGGCGAGCGCGCTTAGCTCCGTCACAAATGCGACCGTCACGAATCCGTTGACAAGAAGGGTGCGCATATAACCTCTCTTGGTTGTATGATTATTAATTATATAAACTTTTGTAGATGACAGCAAGGACGCGCGGGCGAGCGGTTAGGCTCGCCCGGCACAGTTACCGTTTGAGGTACTCTGCTTGCCACAGGCGCAGCGTCTCAATGGTTTTTCCACCAAAATACTGTACGTGTTTTTTAAAAAACTCATCGCTCAGCCGCGCGGTCAAAGCATACGACAGAAGACCCGTGCGCTTGAGTATTTTGTAAAAACGGATCCCGAAATGCTCTGGTCGCACAGTGATAGCCATAAAATCCTCCGGGTCGCCATCGGCAAACCCAATATTGCGGTCTGCCATGGCCTGAAAGACACCCACCAATGAGCGCTCAATAAGCATCTTCCCTTCGGCGAGGAGCGTCAAAAATTGCTCAACTGGGACACCCTCCAAATCGGTAAGCATAACAAAACCATGGCGGCGCAAGGATTGGCCAACAGTACTGTTAGGTAGTACGATGCCCAAGGCGCTTGTCAAAGTCAACCCGTCGTCGTCCTCGACACACGATGCAGCCCAACCCTCCTGTTTGGCTTTGTCGAGCCAGGCCTGCAAAATGGCGTCTGGAATGTCGCCTTTAACGGTAAAGATCCGCATATGTACCTCTCTCGGTCTGTACAAAAATATTATGGCATAGAATTTATATTTTGCTTATTATCCGTTAAAATACATAGGGCATATGCTCATACCTGCGACAAAAACTGAGGCAAAATGGCAAAACGGCCACACAAGTGGCCACTGAATTTGTGGCACCGCATAGGCGCGTCTTTAATGGACGAGCTCAAGATCCTGTTCTGTCTCCGTTTGTTATAGTCTTAGATAGGATTGCGCGAGCTCCCTTTGGCAAAATGATGGGAGCCTACAATAACGCTTCTCGACAGTTAGCATTGAACAGCTTAAGAGGGTTATTTTGCCAGGAAAAGATAAGCAAAGAGGCAACGGTGAAGTTGATCCCAGCACTAACAACGCTCTGCGAGGATTACCGCCAGATGACGAAGGTGGTACTGACGAGCAAAGGCGAACCCTCGGCGATGACGACGACGTAGATTAAGCAGCCCGCGCGTAACCGACAGCCCCCTAAAACAGGGCTGTCGGTTACGCCGTAAAACTAACTCGCGTTCAATGCCGCATCAACATCTTGTAAACTTATTTGAATCACCTGCCCGGGCATGATTTCGCCCTGCAACAAGCGTTTAGCAACAATATTTTCTACCGTACGCTGCACAATCCGGCGCATAGGACGGGCGCCAAGCCGCGGGTCATTGCCGACCTCGACCAAGCGGCGCTTGGCATCGTCGGCAACTTGCACGCTAATTTGTTGCTGGGCCAACGTTTTGTTAACGCTGGCTAGCATGAGATCGACAACTTGCAGCAGTTCGTCTGGTTTGAGTGGACGGAATACGACGATTTCGTCAAAACGGTTTAAAAATTCGGGTTTAAAAACGCCGGCGTTTATAAGTTCGTCTTGGAAGACCTTTTCGAATTGTTCCAGCTCGTAGCCTTTTTGGATGTACTCGCGGATGCGGTCTGCGCCGGCGTTACTGGTCGCAATAATTACGGCGTCGCGGAAGCTAATTTCGCGGTTGTTAATGTCACGCAACACGCCTTCGTCGAGTAATTGCAATAAAGTGTTGAGGACGTTAGGGTGAGCTTTTTCGATCTCGTCTAGCAGCACAACGCTAAATGGCTGCTTAGAGATTTGGGCGGTTAGGCTGTGCGGGTCGGTGGCGCCATCGGCGATTAAGCGGGCAACGTCGGTCGGTTGGCCGAATTCGTTGAGGTCAAGCCGTACTAAATGATCTTCGCCTCCAAAATAAACCGCAGCTAACGCTTTGGCAAGCTCAGTTTTACCAACACCGGTCGGTCCCAAGAACAAAAAGCTACCAATCGGCCGATTTTGGTTGCGCACACCACTACGTGCGCGGCGTAATGCGTTGGCCACGGCACCTACGGCCCGTACCTGGTTAATCATGCGTTGGTGTAGCAAATCTTCTAAGTTGAGCAACATTTGGCGCTCGTCACTATGGCGGGCGTTGGCGACTTTTACACCGTACAGTTGCTCGACTGCCTGTTCGACACTTGCGGCAGTCACAAATTTATTATTGGCGTATTTTGCCGCAGCCTCTAAAATGTGCAGTGCCTGGCCGGGCATGGCTTGGTCGGCCACATAGCGTTGGCCCAGACGGTAAGCGGCTTTCATAGATTGCAGCATGTAACTTACGTGGTATTGGTATTCAAAACCTATCAGCTGGTCTTCGCATACCAACAACGTGTCGGGTTCGTTAAGGCTTGGCACAGTGAGCCGGTTGAGCTGTTGGGTAAGCGTTGGGGTGGCACGGCTTAATTTGAGCCATTGCTGTTCGTCCATACTCATAATGATGCGCATGGCGCCGCCTTCTAACACTGGTAGCAGAATGTTCCGTACGTCAACAGCGCCAGTGCTTTCGCCAAAAAATAATTCGGCATTGTCGAGGAATAAAATGACGTTTCTGGCGACATAGGCTTCGTTTAATAGTTGAGTTAACAGCGCTTCGAGCTCACCCCGGCCCCGTGCATGAGCGATTAAACTGCCCGGGTCGAGCGCCATAACCTGGTGGTACTTTAGATTAGGCGGCACACCTTTTGAATCATCAATAAGTCGTTCCGCCAAAGCGTACACCAAAGTGGTTTTGCCACTGCCGGTCGGCCCAACCAACACGGCGTTGCGCTTGCCGCCGGTCGAGAGCTGCTGCAAAAGCTGTTCAAGAATAACCTGATGCGCTTCGAGTTCACGCGTCAAACTACCCGACGAAACCTGATTGCTGACGTTTAACGCAAACCGACTCAACAAATTAGTGTATCCAAAACTAAGGTCGCGTCCAATGCCGCCACCAGAACGACGGCGGGCGTGCATTTCGCCGAGTTCGCGGCGGTGGTGATACCAATTAACTGTGGTCAAGATATCTTCGAATGTTAGCTGCAAATTAGCAAGTAATTGATCGCGCTGGGGCATAACGCGCACCAGGGCCGCTGTCAAGACTGCTGCCGATAAGTTGTGCAGCTTAAGATCGTGCTGCAACTGCAAGACAGTTTGCCATAGTGCCTCGCTGTCGGCAACATTTGGGCTGCTTAAATCATGCAAAAAATTCGGACCAAGCCCAAGGCGCACGGCAAAAAAGAATCCGCCTGGTGCTTGCATGGTTATAACAGCGATTTCTTGTGGTGATAACGGTCTGGTCATTTTGCCAAGTATGGCTGATTCGAGCACATCATCGACAGTCTGCGGATTTTTTGCCGGCGGTAAACGCTTAAGCCACCATTCATACCACACCAAAACTAGCACTGGCCAGAAGGCCAAGCTGCACAATAACCAACCGACCGACGTTTTTGTAGTAAGTAACCATGCGCCAACGCCAAAGGCCAACAAAAATCCAGCAATAAGCGCCAACCGCAACCACTGCCGGCTAAGTGCCTGGCTGAGTCTGGCCTGTTGCGCCCGCGAACTGTTAAAGTTAAGTCCGGGTTTCATAGTTTAAATCCTGTCACCATTAATAAGAAGCCAACGAGCGGGAGCGCCGGCAATAATGGCCAAAAAATAAACAGCACAAGGCCAACAACGGCATAAAAAAGCGCCCCAGCCACACCGCAAATAATAAGCATTGACCGCACAATGGCGCCAATAACGCGCGAAAATTGTTTGTCACCCCAAGCCCGGAGCTGCACGGCAAGTGTGCCGCCTTGCATGCTGCCGGCCGAGATCTGTCGAAACGGGGCGAACAAGCTCCCCAAAAGTTGCGTCACCGAAAAAAAACGCAGTACACCAGTAATACGCGCGCCAGTTTTACGCATCAACGTCAGCCAGCCCACGCCGTACCACCAACTAAAGAAAGACCCAACCAACATATGCTTAATGGTAGCACGTTCGCCTCGGTTGCGACAGGGCTAACGCGGCCGTTCTGTGGCGACAATGCGGGCGCGCGTGGCAAAAGTGTCGTCTATAACGTTTGGATCAAAGCTGCCATAGCGATTAACCACGGCTTTTTCTATGAGCGCATCGGCAAATTCTGGATTTTTTGGCAGCAGCGAGCCGTGCATATAGGTGCCGTAGACGTTGTGCACGATCGCACCCTCAGTCCCGTCATCACCGTTGTTGCCGCCACCTTTTTTGACTTTGCCAAAAGGCTGTTGGCCGGCATCGAGAATTGTTTTGCCGCTGTGGTTCTCGTAGCCAATAATATCTCCAAAGGGCGTGTCGATAATAACATTGCCAATAATCCGAGTATTGGTAGCGTGGGTTTCGAGGTTAAACAACCCAATCCCTTTAATGCTAGTGCCATCGGCGGTCTTAAAAAACCGGCCGAACAATTGGTACAAGCCGCAAATCATTAGCATTGGCGTGCCATCGGTCGCCATTTTTTTGAGCGTTTCGCCGTGGCGCCGCAGGTCAGCTTCGACCAGTAGTTGACCAGAATCTTGCCCGCCGCCGCCCACAATTATGTCAGCATTTTTGGGGAACGCGCCACCTACATTGTGCTCTAAAATTTTTGGTTCGTAGCCGTGCCATTCTAGCCGACGCTGCAGAGTGAGCACATTGCCCCAGTCACCGTAAATGTTCATTTCGCGGGGGTACAAATACGCGATGTTTATAACGCCTTTGCTCATAATGCGCGCCCTATTTTAAGTTGTTTCTCGGCCAAATTACGGATGCGCAGCATTGCTGTGTACGTGCAATAAATGCGCATAGGACGGCCGGTGTTTTGCTGTAGGAATTCGCGAAAGGCTGTGGCAAGGTCGGTTTCGATGCTGGCAATTCGCACTTCGTCGTACTGCAACCGCAGCGCCATGTCGTAGGCGCGAACGCCACTGACCATGGCCACCCCGCCGGCTTGCAAACTACTAAAATCGACGTCCCAAAGCCAGCTCATGTCGCGGCCATCAGCGTAATTGTCGTTAATGGCGATCATGATTGCTGCGTTGTTTTGCTGGGCAGCGGCCAGCGCCAAGCGGAAACCGGATGGATTTTTGACCAGTATAATTTCGAGTGTGCTGCCGCCATATTCGATCCGTTCACCACGACCAAAAGCTGGTTCAATTGTTGCCAAAGCAGCAAACAGATCTGCTAGTTTAGCTTCGGGGACCGCCGTCTGTGCTGCCGCCAGCGCCGCTGCCGCGTTCACAAAATTATAAAAACCACCAATTTTAAGTTGGACAGCTACGTTTTTTTTAGCGATTTCGAACGTTACATCTTGGCCATCAAATGCTTGTAATAACACATTGGCAGCTGGCAGTTTTGTGGTTTTGGCTGGCGCGGTACCGTGCAGTGCGTCGTCGCTTGGGAATAATTTTTTGAGTCCTGCAGCCACGCCAAAGTAATAGGCCTGCGCACTGCTTTTTGGCGCCAGTGACTGCACCAACGGGTCGTCACGGTTCAATACAATTGCGCCAGTTGTTTCGGCCGCAACTTTTTGCAATAATTTGGCGGTTTGATCAATCTCACCAAAACGATCAAGCTGGTCGCGCGACACGTTTAAAAATACGCTCACCCGTGGCTGTACCTGACGCACAAATTGCACCGCGTGGGCTTCGTCTAGTTCTAAAACTGCAATATCGAAGGGTAAATTGCCACGACTATCCATTGCGGCCACCAATGCCGATACCACGCCGCGCGTAAAGTTGCTGCCTGTGCGGTTAGTAAAAACGCGCAGGCCGCAGGCTTCTAACAAACCGGTGACCATTTTGGTAGTCGTTGTTTTGCCGTTGGTGCCCGAAATTACCACGACGCCGCGCGGCAGCTGCCCCAACGAATCAGCCAAAAACATCGGGTCAAAACGCTCAACAACCAAACCAGGCAACGCCGAACCACCACCGCGCAACCGACTAACATGACGCAATAATTTTCCGAGTAAAACGCTGTGGACTTTTGGCATATTACTGGTAATTATAGCTGTGCGTCGCTTTTTTGGCTACTTGTAAAACGCACCTTAGAAATCATTATTGACGTTAACCAGCGCAACCGTGTTAAAATGCTTAAGGTTACTTAAGTAAGGTACGTTAACAGCGATGACCGTAGGGTTCATCGCACATCTATTTTTATGTGCGTTTTACCCTGCGGCCATAGTCCGTAGGCAACGTGTGCGCCACGCATGAGCACACATGTTGAGCTCCGTAAGGAGGTTTCATGCGCACCAAGTTCCGTAGAGGAACTGTTGCTGTCATCGCCGCCCTGGCACTGTTAGGTGCGGGTCTGGCTGGCAACACAGCAGCCGCGGCTGTACCCGACCAGGGAGCCGCAGCGCAGTCGCACGCAACACCGCCAGCCGTGCCGACCACACACGAAGTGAAGGCCCCCGCGACGTCCCCGTCGACGGCGCCCAAGGGCGAGACTCACTACGCCGCCCTCGACGCGTCAGGCAAGCCGCAGGTCCAAGCCCGGCCGCTCAATGGCGCAAACTCCAACGTCGACTTCATCAGTCCGTACGGTTACTGCCAGCAAGGGCTCGTGTACCCCGAGGTACACAACACCACCGCCACCACGCAGTACTACGAGGTCCAGTTCTACTACGCCGGCTCGTACTATTACTATTACGGGTACGTCAACGCCAATGGCTACTCGACGCCTCAGTTCGGTGCCATCAATGGTGTCTGGACCGCGAACCTGTACGTATGGAACGGCTCATACTACAGTTACGACGAGTACGAGAGCCGTGACAACACGTGCAACGTCAGCATCGGCGTTTCGAACACCATTTACTCCGGCTACGTGCTGCTGACGGTCAAGAACAACAGCCCCAGCGCCTCCGCTTCGGTGTACGGTAACGAGACGCTGCCCTACCCCAGCTACGGCACCTACACCGGCGGTCACTGGCTGTACCCGGCAGCTGGCGGTGGTGTCGCCTACCAGTACTTCTACGTCGGAACTGGCAAGGCGTACAACATCAACACCAGTGTTTACGGATCGCTCTACCTCCCGGCGGTGGCGACCGGCCAGCTGTAACAACCTGAACAACTAACCAAAAAGCGACGCGTTCACACCCGCTGGGTGTGCGTACGTCGCAAGTCAACCGAGGTGGCCCGCGTAAATCTTGACGGATGCGCGGGTCACTCTCGGCCCAACCCTAGCATAGCAGACCACTATTATATGACAGTGAATTTTTATACTGCACGCACTATAACGTATAATAAAAACAAGTAAACAAGGAAAACCCTATGCGCGACTACATGAGCAGTACTGTAAAAAACATTTACATCTCGCTTACCTTGCAAGGTTTAATTTTTATTGGCCTGGCTATACTTATTATTGTCTACCCGGCAACCTTATACGCTCTGGTCGCAGTGACATTTGTGCTGATTGGCGTGATAATGCTTAGCATTGCATGGAAGGTTTACAAGCTTTGGGAGAAGTTACCAGATTTTTTGAAATAGGTTCCCTAAAAGCATTTAACTAAATGCGCTTGGGGAACTCCAGGAAGGAGAAGCCAAGTGCGGGCGCCGAAACGCTGACACTCGCCCCCTTCCTGTAGCTCTCTGTTGCAATTTGTGAGCGTTGAGGTCAGAACCCCCGCAGCTCACGCGCGTCGGCGCGAGGACGCGGGTCCATCCATTCGCCCCAGTAGCCTTCACCCTGCTCGGGAGCCGTGTGACCCACCCATACATTGAAGGTGTAATGCGTGGCGACGTAGCCGTCGGGGTGAACCGACCTGGCCAAGGGATCGACCAGCTTGCCGTCGAGCACCTGGATGGGGTACTCGGTCGACAGAGCGTCGGCTCCCTGGCCTTCCCAGATGACGTTGAGCTGCTCGGAGTGGTGACGGCCGAGCCTGGTCACTCTTGTGACCCGGTAGTACGGCTCCGCCAGCTTGCGACGACGGTTGTCGTACGCCTCTCGAAGCGTCCACGGGCAGGCCTTTGTGCGGCCATCTTTGCCGAGGTCCCTGCCGAAGGCGAGTCTCTCGCCAGCGTTGGGGTACGGCATGTGCATGCCGTTCTGCGGGAAAACGCTGCCGATGAACTGGAGTTCCCCGTCCACGACCTCGACGAACTCGCCGTCTTTGAGGCGGAAGAAGATCTCCTCGTCGGTCAGCTGACCGTACTCATCGAGCACGATCAGAAAACCGTAGTGCTTCCCTTTTCGTCGTTGAAGAACTTGACGACACCGTATTCGAGTTCCTGCATGGCTCACTCCATTTCACTCACTCGGTGCTGGTCACCTCGGTTGAGGAATCACACATGCGACAACTCGCACACATAATTCCTCAACCAAAGTTAATTGCATAACAAAAAGCTGTAAAGGTACCTCGAAATAATCAATGCTTTACGAAGTGGTAATATAATAGCATAATATTACATAAACGTCAATAACTTGGTCGGGGATGCGGGATTTGAACCCACGACCTCCGCGTCCCGAACGCGGCGCGCTACCAAGCTGCGCTAATCCCCGGTCAATTTATTGTAGCGTATTTACCTCCAAGAATGCCATGGTCACCGCCTACTTGTTGAGCGAGGTCACTGCGCGACCCGGTGCAAATAGCGCTTTTAATCAGCTGTGCGCCCAGTCGGACGAGAACGCTCGCCCGACTGGGCGCTATGTCCAAATAGCTTCTCAAAATTAAAATAGCCGACCAGTTTGGTCGGCTATTTTGTCTTTGCAAAACGCGATTAGTTGGCCGCAACCAGACCCTTTAGGGCAGCCAAAAGGTTGTTGTTGTACACAGCCTCTTGTGGGTTGATTTGGCCGTTGCCAACACAGTCACCACCACTCATGTCTTTAACAATGTAGTATGTCATGTTGCCGATTTGGACGGTTTGGTTACTTTGTGCTGCAGCATCCAGTTTATTTTGCAAAACGGTGTCGCTTGACTTAGTGCCAGTGGTCATACGAGTGATGGTGTAACGAGCCATAGGGAATGTACCACATGCGCCACCGAGCGTCTTTTGCTCTGACGTTACAAACTGGGCAGTGTTTGCGTCATATTTACTAATTTGGTAGCTGATAGTATTGCCAGTAGGTTGCGCAACTTTAACGCCCCATTCCTTAATGGTGAGGTAAGATACGCTCGGCTGAGTTTGCGCCGATGAATTACTGCTTGAACTTGTGTCAGATGATTTTGTTTGTGAATTTTGGCTTGTACTTGCAGTGTTTTGCTGCTTATTCTGATTTTGACTATAGACGTAATAGCCAATACCGCCGATAAGTGCGACCACTACGACAATTAAAATTACTTCAATAACGCCAAAGCCGGCGCTGTTACCTTTTTCATGATGTTTTCCTTACGTTTTGGTTAAAAGGTTTAATGATTTAATTCCACCATACTTCTACGTTGCAAAAATGTAAATAGGAGGATTGGACATTTTTTACTCTTTGTGCATAATTTTTATTGGCCGTGTCGAGCGCATACAATTCGCAGGAGAATCGTGCCAACAACAAGATTCCACATCTACAAAGGTAGCTCTGTTAATCGGATGTATTATACCGGTTCGGGGTGGACGTTTAACCTTGAAGGGGCACAGCTATATGACACCAGGAAAGAGGCCGAGGACGATATCCCCTGGACTGGCGAAAGCACCGCACGCGTAGGCGAAACGATTGGCTGACCTACATAGCCGCAATTCATATAACGCCAAATAAATAGTGCTCTTATCGGCCAAATGTACGCCCAGCCGAGTGGAAAACCTCCACCTGGCTGGGCGGCGAGCCTCCCCAAAACCAAAGAAAAATAGCCAACCTAAAAGCTGACTATTTTTCTTTGGTCGGGGCGAAAGGACTCGAACCTTCGACCTCGCGGTCCCAAACCGCGCGCGCTACCAACTGCGCCACGCCCCGATATGCAATATGCAGGCTGAATTATATCGTATTTACTCTAGTTTCTCAAGTACCTCATTTACCTGCGTCACTTTTGTCGCTTTACCATCCGTCCCAACTTCCACTACCAGCCCATTTAACTGATACGGCCCGCCCGTCGCAATATCGTTCTTTAACTTGGCGCCATCACGCCACCGGGCAATAACAATTTCTTTGCTGACACCCAAACTACTTAGTAACGTACCGCACATTCCCACATCTGATACATGCGCGGTGCCGCCAGGTAAAATGCTCGCGTCAGCGGTTGGTACATGCCAATGGTCGCCAACAACCATGCTGGTGCGACCGTCTAAATAATAGCCGATGACGCGTTTTTGGCTTGATAAATCGCCATGGAAATTAACCACAATCGCCGCCGTATTTTGTGCTAATGGGCTGGCCAAAATTTGGTCAATACTATGCAGCGGATTGTTTGCCAACACAGCGGTCGGGAACACATCCCCAAGCAAACTCGCCACCAAAACATCACCCTTTTTGGTTGTAAAACGCTTAGCGCCCCAGCCCGGTTCACAGCCAATTTGGTTTGCGGGCGCAACGACCGGTTCGGCTGGGTTCGCCAAAAATGGTTTGAGCGATGGGCGTTCTAACGTGTGGTTGCCGCCGCTAAAAAAGTCTACCCCTGCCTGTTGGAGTTCGCGCAGATGCGTGGGACTTAAACCTTTGCCATGACTAACGTTTTCTCCCTGTGCAACAACAAAATCGAGCGCGTATTTTTTACGCAAAACTGGCAGCCGCGCCGTCACAACAGCGCGGCCGGGCTGGCCCATAATATCGCCTAAATATAAAATGTTCATTACGGTTCTGCTGGCCTAAATAATTGGGCGTTGAGTTCGGTTAATTGCACAATCTGACTATGAATAACTTCTAAATACTGAGTGGTTTCGGCCACAATATGCTCGGTGTTTACCAGGCGTTGTTCGACGCGCAGAATAAGTTGCTGCAGCTGCTGCGTACTCATGGTAGAATTTTGGGCGTTTTGTAAGTACATATCAAACCGCTGCATATATTGCAGCATATTGTCGAGGGCGCGCTGCATCGTCACCATTTTGGCCTGCATGTCTTGCGGGTTGAGTCGTAGCATGTCGTTGCGATTATTTTGCACGTTCATGCGGACTTCGTTCATGGCAGACTGCAGGTTATTTAAGGCTTGTTCTGCTGCTCGCCTCACGTCGTCGTAGCTAAGCTCTGCCATTCGCTTATTATGGCATAACAGCTTAGCAGTCGCAAAAAGTTACGCATGTTATGCGGCACGGCGGAGTTTTTGCATCCAGTCGGGCACTGGCTCATCGAACGCCATGCGCGGATTTTTAGCGACTGAAATTTCGCGCGGAATGTCGTATTCTGCGCGATAAGCAACAGTGACCGAACCCGTCACAGCGTCTGCCCAATTAAGACCAAGTTTTTTGGCTGCGGCTTTTAGCGCTGTTTCTGATTCGCCTTCTATTTCGATGTAAGGTTTTAGCCAGGGCCACTCGTCTAATACAACTTCGCAGTCGTCTAGATGCCAGGTTTCGCGCTTGGTTTCTTGTTCGGATTTTACTTCGAGACCAATAGCTTTTAGCAGTTCGATGGTTGTCGCGTAATCGCCCACAGTTGTTTCGATCTCTTTAGCACTATTAATGGAGAGCTCAACACCAAACTGTTTATACGTGAGAGTCGCCCGGTCGCCTTCATCACGTACGCGCACGTAACCATCGTTGGTTTTTTCGAGCCGTAAATCAGGGAAATCTAAAATGGTACGGCGCATTAATCGCATTGGGACTTGGCATGTTCCTCCAGCGGCTTGCAGTTTTTTGCGCATGGCCTGGTGGTCGATGCTTAAAAATTTTACTTCGATTTCGGTTTGCATTTTAAAGTTCCATTTTGTAAATGTGGGCGTTTTGCAAACGTTCGTAGGTCGCAAAATCGTCAACCGTGCCACCGTTTGCCACCACTTGCAGCATGCGGCCGCTCCCGGCGTGGCCAGTGACTAACACGTGGTCGCCGGGCACAGTTTTGAGCCATGCAAGTGCGCGTTTCATGCGCTCAAAAAGCTGCTGTTCTGATTCTAAGCCAGGTGTGTGAGGGTCAACATTGGCCAGTTGTCCTTCGCGGCGGATGCCGGTTGCGTCGCCAAAGTCACGTTCAACTAGTAATTTATTGGTGTGGATTTCGCCGGCGTAATCAATGTCATCGGCAATAATGCGCGCAGTTTGATGAGCACGAACCATGGGTGAGCTTACAACTGTGTCGATGGGCAATCCGGCGAGTTGTGCGGCTGCCAATTTTGCTTCGTGTCTGCCTTGCTCCGTCAGCGGCGCATCAATCCGGCAGCCGGCAGTTATGCCCGCAGCGTTAGCTTCGGACTGGCCATGGCGCACAAAGTATAGGGTATGCATTATTTGGCGTATTCGGTGGCGCGGGTTTCGCGGATGACGTTGACTTTAATTGTGCCCGGGTATTGCATGGTTGATTCAATTTTTGTGGCAATGTCTCGGGCCAATTTTATGGCGCTGAGGTCGTCAATTTGCTGCGGACGCACCATAACGCGGACTTCGCGGCCGGCGCTAATGGCGTAGGATTTTTCGATGCCATCAAAGCTGTTGGCCACGTTTTCGAGTTCGCGCATGCGCTCGACAAAGTTTTCGGCACTGATGTTACGCGCACCTGGGCGGGCGGCACTTAAGGCGTCGACGACACGTACGATTAAGGCTTCGGGGGTGGTGGCTTCGATGTCGTCGTGGTGAGCTTCAATGGCGTGCACTACTTCGTCGGGCATGCCGTATTTGCGAGCCATTTCGGCGCTAATGTGGTGGTGCTTGCCTTCGATTTTGTGCGTCAACGCTTTGCCCACGTCGTGTAGCAATGCGGCAACTTTAACGGTGCGGATGTCCGCGCCAATTTCTTCGGCAATCAAGCCGGCGATGTGGGCCATTTCGGTTGAATGTTTAAGCACATTTTGGCCATAGCTTGTGCGGAACTTCAGCTCGCCCAGCAAACGCTGCATTTCTTTTGGCACCAAACCAACAACGCCGACTTCGCGTACGGCGTCTTCGCCAGCTTGGTCGATTTCTTTGTCAATTTGTTTTTGAGCCTTTGCCACAACTTCTTCGATGCGGGCCGGGTGAATGCGGCCGTCCTTCATTAGCATTTCCAAAGCGGTGCGGGCAACCTGGCGGCGAATTGGGTCAAAACTGCTTAAAATAACCATGCCAGGGGTGTCGTCTACCAAAATATCCACGCCAGTTTCGCGCTGGATGGCCTGAATGTTGCGACCCTCTTTGCCAATAATGCGGCCCTTCATTTCGTCGTCGGTCAGTTTAACGGCAGTCACTGTTTTTTCGCTGGTCACCTCTGATGCCATGCGTTCCATGGCGCTTACCAGCACCATTTGGGCACGCTCCTCGGCGTCTTGCATGGCGTCATTTTGCAGCTTCTTAACAAGGCCGAGCAAGTCTTTGCTAATGTCGCGCTCGGTCATTTGCATTAACTTTTCGGCGGCGTCTTTTTTGCTTAGGGCCGCGACTTTTTCGAGTTTGGTCAGTTGTTGGCCGCGAATATCACGAATGTCATTTTTAAGCCCTTCGACTTCGACTTCGTCTTTGCGCAGTTTTTCGCTGCGCGTGTCTAAATCTTCTAGCTTTTTATCCAGGCTGACTTCGCGGTCAGCAATGCGCGCTTCGACATTCGCTAAATCTTTACGACGTTTTTGCTCTTCTTTGCTCGCTTCGTCAGTGATTTTGAGTGCCTTATCTTTGGCCTCGATCTCGATACTTTTAGCCTTGGTTTTTGCCTCAGCAATTAAATGTTGTGCTTTTGCAGCGCCAGCTAAACCTTTGCGTTGGTTTACAACAAACACGCCACCAGCGCCGGCACCGGCGCCAATGACTGCTGCTAAGATAACTCCTAGCTCCATATTGTTCCTTTCTTCAGGTAGACCCACCAAGTAGCTGCAGAATTAACACAAAATACTTAAAGGCGAGTCCCGATTCAAAAATAAGTTAGTAAAAAATTGAAAGCGGTCAGTTGGTTGTCTCACCCAGAGAACCTGTCTTTATTGTACGACTGTAGCTTTTACTACGTCAACTTTTGCCAAAATTATTTTTTAGGAAGGGTAATGTGAGCTTCGGCGCCGTAGTGTGGCAAGGCAAGCTTGTCGTTTTGATCTTTTTTAAGCCTGGCAAGACCATTTTGCAGCCAATTATCGCCTTCTTCGGCAACGATTGGGATATTTTGAGCGTAAGCCAAAGCATTTGCAACCGTGAGTCCAATGCGTAAACCAGTAAACGAGCCCGGGCCTTTAAATACAACGAGCCCGGTAATTTGTGGCCAGTCTGCGTGCTGCATGGCTAGTTGTTGGTGAATTTCACTGAGTAAATCCTTAGCTAACTGACGGTCAGCTTGCCAGGTGTGGTACAAAATTTTGTTGCCTTCTAACGTGTAAAGGCCAACTTCGGCCACTGGGTTGTCGGTTTTTATAGTAAGAATCATGCGTTATCCCTTTTGAGTACTGTGGCGATGTGTGGTTTGTCGGCCGGCACGTCGATAGAAATATGTCGTGTTTCGTCATTGTTAGCGCTGCGCAGCGTGATAATAATTTCGTCCTTGGGCAAAATGTCGTGCACAATATCGCCCCATTCAATCGCAACAACAGCGTTGGGTTGGGCAAGTGATTCGGCCAGTTCGGCGCGCATAACGCCGGCGTCGCTTAAGCGGTAAAAATCAAAATGATGCAATTCTAGCCCGCGATCGGCTTTGTGAATTTGGCTAATTGTAAATGTTGGACTCTGCACAACATCGGTCACGCCCATACCAACTGCTAACCCTTTTACAAAAGTGGTTTTGCCACCGCCAATGTCGCTTTTAAATGCAAAAACATCGCCGCCTTTTACGGCCGTGCCAATGGTTTTTGCCAAACGTTGCGTGTCAGCCGCTGTATTACAGGTAAAATCAAATTTCATTATCATTAGTATATCAGATGTAATAGGATGGTTGCACGGCATGGTAATCGTAAGCGCTTTCGGCTACAATAAAATAGATTATGCGTGCAGCTTCGGGGTCACAAGCCAAAACAGCCAAAAAAGTTCGCCAGGGCGAGCAGTCTGTTTCGCATGCGACAAACAAAGCTGCACCCGAAACAGTGAGTACATTGTTAGAACATGCCATAAAAGCGCGCGCCACGGCGATTCATATCGAACCACAGAGCACCGGTGGCGCTCTAGTACGTTACCGTATTGACGGCGTACTTTCTAATGCCGATAACGTAACAAGAGACATCGTTGCCGGATTATTACAGCGGTTCAAAACGCTGAGCGGGTTGCGTGGCGAAGAAACTCAATTACCGCAAGACGGTCACTTTAAAATGCGTGTGGGTAAATCGTATACCTTTACCCTGCATGTTGCGACTATGCCGGTTAACTTTGGCGAAAAGCTAGTCGTTACATTACAACAAGATTCTGCTACACTTCCTTCGCCAAAGGATCTTGGTTTGTGGGGCGATAGCCTGAGCGCTTTTACCGACATCACCGAAGAAACTCGTGGATTGATCGTTGTTGGCGGTCTTTACGACGCCGGCACCTCAACTACAGCTTATGTAATATTGCAATCGCATAATGTTACGACTCACAGCCTGGCCAGTATCGAAGACAGCATTAGCCACCCCATTGCCGGCGCCAGCCAGACCCTCGTAAACAGGCACATCGGCTTAACACACGCCAGTGGTTTGCGCGCATTGTTAAAGCAAGACACAAACACCATTATGGTTGATGACATCCGTGAGCCAGACACTGCTCACATTACTGCCACTGCGGCACTGGGTGGTCACTTGCTTATTGGGGTCGTTCGCGCACCCAGCGCCGTGGCAAGTATAGTACGACTGCAGGCTATGGGCATCGAGCCATTTGTTCTTGCAAGCACACTGCGTGTTGCGACCGGCCAGTATTTGGTGCGTAAACTTTGCGATAAATGCAAGCAGCAATACACACCGTCGCAGAACATTGTAACTGGCATATGCAATAGTTTTGGTCTTAAAGGTAGGGACCAATTCCACCAATTGATCGGCTATGTGGCAACAGCGGCGCGCGACGGCATTGGTGTTTACGACGCTAAACATCCGCCAGTCACTTCTAAAACGCTTGTCCGTTTATGGCAGCCAAGCGCCAAGGGCTGCAATGCGTGTAATCATACTGGGTTTAAGGGACGTATTGGACTGTTCGAAATACTAACGCCATCTGCTGAACTGCAAAAACTTATCACTGGCCGTGCCCCACAAACCATGTTACACAATCAAGCAGTAGCCGATGGTATGGTGCCTGTTAAGGTTGATGGACTTGTTAAATCATTGCTTGGCCTTACGACTGTCGACGAAGTTATCCGGGCGGTTGGCAGTACTAATCTTTAGCCTCAAGCTGCGCGCGGCTCACAGTGCATAGTTTATTCTAGCTGCGGTGTTGTTTGTGGCGCTTGTTTTTGCCTTAAAAGTACTGTCCGTACTTTGCGGCTAGCCCGAATAATTTCGTAGCGATATTCGTAACCGACATAGCTAGCAATGCCCGCGCCCACCAAACCAAAAAGCAGGTAGTTTATTGTGTCATTACTTGTTGACGAATTTGGATTTTTCTGTGAGTTTGTTGACGTCGGCTTTGCCACCTTAGTAGACTTTGTAACGGCCGTTTTGGTCGCTTTTGGAGCCGTTGTTTTTACTGGTGTGGAGACTATCTTTTTTGTTGTCACTTTAGGAGCACTTGGCGTATTTGCAGTAGTCGCAGCGACGATTGGTTGCGTTATTATATTTGCCGCGCCAGGTGTTGGCGTTGTTGACCACTGCCAATCATTAGCTGTTCGCGCCCAAGCTTGTCCAGTCTTTGCAACACTATAGGATGCAGCACTGTCAACGACCGCGCTATTGGGGTCAAGCAACCGTACAGGTGTGCCACTATTTACCAAACTTAGGTGCGATTGCGACGAATATACAACCGCGTATTCCCCTGGCCCAACCGTTTGGTCATCAAACGTGAATGCATTTTGGAACGAACTGCCAGTTTGCAGTGCGTACCCCGCTAGGTTCACGGCGGCCTCGTTAGGGTTGTATAGCTCTATAAATTCATCAGCTGCATCGGTTGCTGGCGAGGCCGGATCGGGCAATAGTTCATTAATGGTAAGCGGTAAATAGATCTGGTCGTCTGTCGTAGCGTCCTCACCACTTTGTGTTTGCCCGTCTCCGCCATTACCCTGTGACGTACCGGTTGCTTGTTTGCACTCAGTAATTTTAGGGAGAGTACTCAGCGTTGTTGCGTCAACTGCCATGCAACCAACTACAAAATCACTTGCATTTGCATTGGTATCAATAATAAATCCATCGACATTTTTACGGACAAGCATTTGACCGGTTGCTGGCGCTGCCGCCGGTGTACCACCTTCTGCGATCGCAGCGTTCCCATAACCAAGCATATCAACCACGTTTGCATCGGTCGCGCCACTGTCGCTGGCAGGTTGCCATAACCGAATCTGCCCGCCACTATCGCTAAATCCACTAGTGAGCGGCTGGGCTGGCACGTCTTTTATGGTATATGTACTAGCCACAAGAGCAGCATTGGCAGCAATAATAACGCGGCAATCTGGCGTAGCATTATTGCAGGCGAGTGTCTTTTTGGTTATCCACGTTGCATCGCCGATTGCCGATGCGCTGCGATACTGGATTTTCCACCCTGTTACATCAACATTATTGACTGTCGGGTTATACAAAACAATAAAGTCATTGCCAGCCGCGCCGGTCTGGCCAGTCTGTAGTGCAGCGATGACAATATGACTAACTGATTGATCTGTCGCATGCGCTGGCGCCGCCGACAGCACGAGCGCTACGCTTAGCAAAATATAAATAACTTTCTTCATGCCGCGCAGTATGTAGCAGATTCATTGGGAATGTAAACCCCTAACTTTTCCACAGCTTTTGCATAATCACGCCACATGCTTTAATAAGGGTATGCTTATCCTTAAAGAACGGCTTACAAATATCCCTATTTTGAGCCTGCAAACAGGCGCCGAACTTGCAAGAACCAGCCAACCAATTATTGATCCGCGCGAACTGACGATTGTAGCTTTTTACTGCCAGGGGCCGCTGCTTGATTTTAACCCAGCAATTTTGCATATCGACGACATTCGCGAATTCAGCAACGTCGGTTTTATTGTAGACGGCGCTGACGTTATCATGCCACCCGACGGTTTGGTGCGCCTGCAACAGGTCATTAACTTCAATTTTGCGCTAGAAGGCAAACAGGTTGTCGACGACACTGGCCGTAAAATGGGCAAAGTTAGCAACTACACGGTTGATGGCAACTCATTTTATATACGCCAAATTATTGTTGAGCCACAAATTTGGCAGGCATGGAACACTGCCGAAATTCGCATTGGTCGCCAACAAATTATCGAGATAACCGACAAACAAATTATTGTTAAATCGCCAACAATTCGCAAAACTACGCCAGCGGTCCATCACACCTTAACGCAAAATCCTTTTAAACAAGCGCAACCCGAGGCGTCGCACGCCACGCATGATGACGCTTAGGCATCGAGCGCTCGCACAATATCATCAAAGCCAAACCCTTGCCGCGCCAAATACTGCAACAATTTGTCGCGGTCTTGGTATTTGGTTTGGCGACGTTTTTTGGCGATGAGGTTGGCAAGCGCTAACTGTTCGTCATACGTTTGATTTGCACTTAACACTTCGGCAATTACGTCGTCAGCGATACCTTTTTGCTTGAGTTCTAGCCGCAATTTTTTGGCGCTGGTTTTTTGGCCAAGTGCACGGCTTTCGACCCACGATTTTGCAAACGCCGCGTCGTTAACATACCGACGATCGCATAGTTTTTGCAAGATTACCTCGGCGTCTTCGGGAGTAATTTTTTTGCGCCTAAAGTAATCGCGCATTTCGCGGACCGACCGCGGCCGCAGCATGGCAAACATCAGCGATCGTTCGTAGGCTTTGCCAAAATCGCTGATATGTTTGAGATCTGCAAGCCGTGCGTCGGTCAGTTCTAGCCCCGCGTGCAAATGTTGTTCGAGCAGCTGCGCATGATTAAGCGAAAAGGCATACTTGCCATCAACATACACCGACACGCGCTCGGCGTTTCGGGTTTGAGCTTTTATGCCAGTGATCTTCATGGCGCGGTGACCAAACTAATCTCGTTCGGTGGCAACTTTTTCGCGGACCAGCTTGTCGATTTCGGCCATAGTTTTGGGATTTTCTTTGAGATATTCCTTAGAGGCTTCGCGGCCCTGTCCAATTTTGGCGTCTTTGTACGAAAACCAAGCGCCGGCTTTGTCGACAATACCATGTTGCACGGCCAAATCGAGCACGTCACCAGTTTTGCTAATGCCCTGGTTGTACATAATATCGAATTCGGCCTGGCGAAACGGCGGCGCGATTTTGTTTTTGACCACTTTAACTTTGGTGCGATTGCCAATGACCTCTTCGCCAACCTTAATTTGGCCGGTGCGGCGAATATCCAAACGTACGCTGGCATAAAACTTAAGCGCGTTACCACCAGTGGTTGTTTCGGGGTTGCCAAACATCACGCCAATCTTCATGCGGATTTGGTTGATGAACATAACCGTGGCTTTGCTTTTGTTAATAATGCCGGTTAGTTTACGCAAGGCTTGGCTCATTAAGCGGGCTTGCAAACCCATGTGGCTGTCACCCATGTCGCCTTCGATTTCGGCTTGTGGCGTTAGCGCGGCAACTGAGTCAACAACAATGAGATCGACGGCGTTGCTGCGCACCAGCGAGTCAACGATTTCGAGCGCCTGCTCGCCGTTATCTGGCTGGCTAATTAACAAATTGTCAGTGTCGACGCCCAACTTGCGGGCGTAACTTGGGTCGAGCGCATGCTCGGCGTCAATAAAGGCTGCGGTGCCGCCGTTGCGTTGGCATTCGGCAATAGCGTGCAAGGTGAGGGTGGTTTTGCCCGAACTTTCGGGGCCATACACCTCTATAATGCGGCCTTTAGGGTAACCGCCGCCAAGTGCTAGGTCCAGGCTGAGCGCGCCAGCCGAAATAAATTCCACGTCGGCGTGTTTTTGCTCGCCCAAACGCATAATTGCGCCGGTGCCAAATTGCTTTTCTATTTGTTCCATTGCCAGGCCGAGCGCTTTTAATTTGCCCTCGTCGGCTTTTTTAGTTGCATCAGTTGTTTTTGCAGTATCGGTCTTTTTGGTCGTGTCTGCCATAAAATTTCCCCTCTCTTTTCTATATTCATTATATCGTGCTTGTGGATTGTAGTACAGGTTGGCTAGGAGTGCCAGGGTTTTTTGCAAAAAGAGCCCAGCCCGGCGCGCAAACGTAAGCGCGCCGGGCCAGTGCTCACATCAGCTGGAATGTTCGGGACCGAAGCCAGCATCACCTAGTTCATACAAGGCCATTGTAAGCTTGCCAAGCTCCCTCATTATTGCATAGGTTGCAGCATCTTGATCGTCACTGTCCGCCTCGTCAAATCCCTCCCTTGGCAACAGCAGCATTTGGGTCGAAAAACGCCAGCCGCAATCGAGAGTGCCCTCGGCGAGTACAAAGCGATGCGTCGTGCTATCACCGCAGTCTAGCAGGAGCGCCGGCGTGCCACGCGACAGGCCATTACCGACATCAGCCACGCAAGGTTTGCCGTCAAACTGCACCCTTGCCGTCACACAAGCAGCGATATCATCAAGCCCGATGAGACTCATTGCCAGGCGACTGGAATTACTGCATTGCAACGCTACGTAAACAGTATTGAGGTCTACGAGCGGCTCAATCGGAGGTGTTGCTCCAATTTGGGCCAGGTCTTGTAGCTTCACGAGTACTCCCTGCGCAAAAACGGATGTAAGCCATAGTATTATAAAATTTTCGCCTAACAAACACAAATTAAACAGGGGGGCGTGCAAAGCGCACGCGCCCCCTGTTCCAGCTAGATCTACTGCGGATCGTGGAAGGCTCCTTCGCCGAAGACACGGCGCTGGAGTTCGCCCAGCGCGGCCTTCAGCTTGTCCATTTCGGCCTCCACCTTGTCGTTGTTCGGGTCGTCGATCTGGAGCGCCGCATCACTGTAAACGAGTTGGAGGCTGGCGAAACGCCAGCCCTGAACCTGCCGCACCAAGAAGACACGGTGGTTCTGGTCACCAGCGGCGTAGCGCAGCAACAGCCCGGGGTCGCCGTCCACAAGATAGGGCTCGACATCGGCCCGGAACACATCGCCGCCGATACGCCCGCGCAGCGAGAATTCCAGGGTCTCGATGTCACGGCCCATGCCCGAGTTGCGATACAGATGACGAGTGACCTCCCCACTAAGCAGCGCATAGTACACGCCCTCCGGGTCGTCCAGAGCGACGAACTCCGGAGCGCGCACAATCTCGAACCCATTTGCGGTCGTCATTACCAACCTTCCTCAATGTCTAGGTGGAACTAACAATATTATATAATATTATGAAATATAAAGCAATGCCATTCTACGTGTAGTATAATAATGTCAGAATAAGGAGACCCTATGCGCCAACGTGGCTTTACCGTACTTGAATTACTTGTGGCAATCGTATTTTTGGTTGCTGCCGGCACGATATTTTTTGTCCAAAAACGTGACCTCGAAGTTGCGGCGCGCGATAGTGCCCGCAAAACTGCCATTAACGCCATGTACTATAACCTCGAAGACGTCTTTTACCCAGGCAGCAACGGTTACCCAGAGCACCTAACCGCCGACCAACTTAAAGGCCTCGATCCGTCAATATTAAAAGACCCTAATGGCAAAACCATTGGTGACTACGGAAGTAACTACCGTTACGACACTAAAGATTGTGGTAATGGCATATGTAAAAGCTACACATTAACCGCGACACTCGAGCATGAAGGCAACTACGTCAAAGATAGCCGCAACAAATAGCCACCTACCACTCGTTAACTGGGTAGCCTTGCAAGATTTTGACAGCCTTTTCGGAGGCGTCGATAACTAAATTGACAACGCGTTTTGGGTTGGCGACTAGCCTAAAATGGTATACGGTTTCTTCGCCCTGAGTCGACAATTTTAGCGTACCGTAATTAAGCAACTGCGCCACAATGCCGTTTTGTTCGCTACTGCAATCTTCGACGTTAATAAGCGCCACAGTTTGTTGTTTTGTATTAAATAAACCGGTTTGCACAAATTGAATAATGCTTTCGCTGGTGACATAAAATTTGTTGCCCTGATACACGGCAGTCGAAACAATACCAAATAAAACGACCAGTCCGACAACCAAAAAACCAGGCAGCGCGAGAACAGCTGCCGACGGCAGCGCTGTTGCTTTAATCATAAGAGTATGGGCGATGCTATCGTGCGCCAAACCATACAGCGACAGCGCCGCAATAACAACCGCCGCTAAAAACAATACAAATACCCAGATAGAAACAATGCCAATGGGGTGGCGCTTAACTTCTTCAATAACAAATTCGCCAGCCGAAAGTGACAGCTGCGGGTATTTGCGTTTTGAGTCCGCGTGCCTTTGCTCTAGCTCTGGCGTTAGCGCCGGGTGGACCGCTTGGCCAGGGATGCGTGGCACCGGACCGTTGAGCGGTTGCGGTTGCTGCGGCTGAATAGGCTGTGGAATTGGTTGTTGATCGTCAGGATTCATACGCCTATTCTACACTAGTTCGGTCTGCCCTGGCACAGTTTTACCCAAATGACGGTAGGCATGGCGCGTGGCTTTGCGGCCGCGCGGGGTGCGTTCGAGCAAGCCGATTTGCATGAGATACGGTTCGTAAAAATCTTCGATAGTTGCGCGTTCGTCGCCGGTAATGGCCGCCAATGTTTCGACACCAACCGGACCACCACTAAAATTGTCGATGATTTTTGCCAGCAAGTGACGGTCGGCTGGGTCAAGACCGAGGTCGTCAACTTCTAGTAAATGCAGGGCTTTAGTGGCGATGACAGTATCAATAATGCCGTCACCGTTAACATCGGCATAATCGCGCACCCGTTTTAGTAAGCGATTGGCGATGCGTGGCGTTAAACGGGCACGCTTGGCAAGTTCGCTGGCGGCCTGGCCATCAATTTTTACACCTAAGATATCGGCTGAGCGGCTAATAATGCCGGCGATCTCGTGCGGTTCGTAAAACTCTAAGCGGTGAACCATGCCAAAGCGGTCGCGTAGTGGTGCTGCTAAATTGCCGGTGCGTGTGGTGGCGCCAATAAGCGTAAATTTTGGCAGATCAAGGCGTAAACTGCGAGCGCTCGGCCCTTTGCCAAGCATAATGTCTAGCTTAAAATCTTCCATGGCGCCATACAGGACTTCTTCGACGGTGTGATTTAGGCGGTGGATTTCGTCAATAAATAAAATGTCACCATCGGCTAAGTTGGTAAGCAAGCTCGCCAAATCGCCGGCGCGCTCGATTGCCGGGCCGCTGGTAATGCGTATGTTGCTGCCCATCTCGTTGGCAATAACTGTGGCCATTGTGGTTTTACCCAGTCCCGGTGGACCATACAACAGCACATGGTCAATTGGTTCGCCACGTTTTTTGGCGGCGTCAATAGCAAGCTTTAAGTTCGTTTTGAGCCGCGTTTGGCCAATGTAGCTGCTAAAATCGCGCGGGCGCAAGGTGTTTTCGAGCACCTGCTCTTCGGCAGCCGTCCCCTCGTCTATTTGTGTGTTGACAATTCGCTCAATCATAATGCTTATACTATAGTACCACTAAAGTGTTACCAAGATAAAGCTATGGCTCAATATGTAATTCGCCGAAACCGGTTTGGGGATCAGTTTTTTCGGTGAATGTAAGTTGTGACTCGGTCGCCAGCACCAACTCTACCGTTGTATGCACAATACTCGCTTCTTTAAGATGGCCGCCGTGCACTGCGCCGTCTTTATCGGACACTGCAATGTGTAAATGACTACGGCCCTGACCTAAATTGCCAATAAGCGACACGATTTCGAACGGCCCAGACAGCGTACGAATATCTTGCGCATCTGGCTGAGCACCAGCCATGCGCATACGTACCTGCGTAAGGCTGCCGACAGCACTAATAATTGTAGCCGAAGAAAGGGCGTTGGTTTTTACAAAATTTTCTATAGCCTGTTTAAGGTCATCGCCTTCGTGGAGGCGCACCGCGATCATTTGCATGTTACGCGCTCATAAATTTTAGTGCTTGGGTGATGCGGGCGGGCGCGTCCAAAGCGGTGTCGGTTTGAGCCAACGCTTCGTTAGCTTGTTGTAAGCTGTAACCAAGGGCCAATAATGCGTCAAGCGCATCATCCCCAGCTGCCGGCGTTGCGGTTTTTATAAGGCTGGTGCCTGGTGCACCGACTTTGTCTTTTAAATCAACGGCAATGCGTTCAGCAATGCGTTTGCCAACACCGCTAGCACGCTGCACAAAGGTACTGTCGCTCATCGCAATGGCACTGCGGATGGCTTCGGCGTCGCCCAAACTTAAAATCGCCAGGGCCATTTTGGGGCCAACACCAGAGACCGAAATTAATAATTCAAATAGCCTTTTAGCGGTGAGGTGCGAAAACCCAAACAAGTCATGGGCGTTTTCGCGGAGGTGATCATGCGTGTAGAGCTTTACAGTTTGGCCCAAACTTGCGGCTTCAAAATCGCCGGCGGCAACCTGGACTTCGTAGCCAAGTCCGCCAACGTCAATAATTAAGGCTGAATCTGTTTTTTCGACGACTTCGCCGGCAACGTGTGCAATCATAATCTTAGTATAACAGTTACGCTGGGTTTGTGGCGGCGTGGGTTAAAGCGGCGGCAATGGCATCGGCGCAGTCATCGGGCTTGGGGACTTCTTGTAGTTTTAACACAATTTTGACCATTTCTTGCATTTGTTTTTTATCAGCCTTGCCGTAACCCGTAAGCGATTGTTTGATTTGCATTGGCGTGTACTCAAAAACTGGCAAATTATATTGTTGAGCGACTAATAAGACTACGCCGCGAGCCTGCGCCACGGACATTGCAGTGGTGACGTTGCGGGCAAAAAACAATTTTTCGACAGATACAACTTGTGGTTTTGTGCTGGCCACAATTTCCCGCAGGGCGTCATAAATAATAAGCAAACGCTCCGGTTCGGGCTGGTGCACTTTGGTACGAATCACACCAGCGTCAACCAATTTTGGCTGACGCACAGCGCTGTCGATAACGCCGAAGCCCATAATGCCTGTGCCTGGGTCGATGCCCAAAATTCTCATACCAGTTCGGCACTAGCAACTACTGGCTGCACTTTAGCAAACAGTTTGCCGTATAGGGTTGGATGCGCAATAATAAAGCCTTTGGTTTCTTGATCGAACCGTTGGCCTTTATTGCCAAAAATGTCAGTCACTATGGCGCCGGCTTCTTGGGCGATTAAGCTGACAGCGGCGCCATCCCAGGGGTTTTTGCCAGCAAAAACTACCGCACCTAAATCGCCTTTAGCCACCATGGCCGAGCTATAAGCAATTGATGGCCAGTACAAAAGCACCCAATCTGCGCGGTCAGTAAGGGCGGCGCGAATAGTAAGCTCTAGGTCGACGTCCTTAAAAATTGACGACGATGCACCACCCCAAACCTCAAGTTCGACGCCAATGCGACCAGCAATTATGCGGTCGTGCAGATTAAGCGGTTGATCGTTTAAAAACGCGCCATTGCCACGACTAGCAGTAAACATGCGCTTTAAAAATGGATCGTAACAAACGGCGACTTGAACTTCGCCATTATGCGTAAGCGCCAGGTTAAAAGTAGCCATGGGCAAACCGTGGGCGTACATAAAGGTGCCATCGATGGGGTCGCACACCCAGGTGTAGTCGGATTGTTGCCGGCGCGAACCTTCTTCGGCCAAAACGGCGTGGTCGGGGTATGCAGCGCTAATGCGATCAAGCACTAATTGGTTTATGGCTTCGTCGGCCGTCGTAAGTTCGGTTAAGTCTGTTTTTTGTGTGGTGTGCTGTGCGACATTGGTAAAATGACGCAGCACAATGTCGCCAGCATCAGTTGCCAGCGTTTTGGCAAAATGTAAATAACTTTGCATCGCTACTCCTTAATGTCAAAGTTACTATACACGTTGGTTACGTCGTCGAGGTCGTCGAGTGCGTTCATAAGGTTCATGGCTTTGCGGGCGGTTTCGGCGTTGGTAATCTCAACCGTATTGTTGGCCACAAAGTTGAGTTCGGCGCTTTTTATGGTAAAATTTGCTGCGACGAGTGCGTCGCGGACCTCTGGCAATTGCTTGGCTTCGGTGTAGATGGTCAGTTCGCCGTCATTTACTTCGGCATCTTCGGCGCCGGCATCGATGGCAGTCAGCATTGCTTCATCGGCATCACCACTAAATTCGGCCGTAATTACACCTTTGCGTGTGAATTGGAACGTAACCGAACCAGGCTCAGCCATATTGCCGCCATTTTTGCTAAAGGCCAAACGCACATCTGGGTAGGTGCGGTTTTTGTTGTCGGTGGCGCATTCGACAATGACAGCGATACCACCAGGACCGTAGCCCTCATACGTGATTTCTTCGATCACGTCGCCACCCAATTTACCCAAACCACGGTCGATTGATCGCTGGATGTTGGCGTTTGGCATATTTGCAGCCCGCGCTTTTTCGAGCGCCAATCGCAACGCAAAATTAGTCGACGCGTCACCCCCGCTCTTGGCGGCAATGGCAATTGCGTTGGCAATTTTGGTAAACACCGCGCCGCGCTTTGCGTCGGTGACTTCTTTTTGGCGTTTAATGGTTGACCATTTTGAGTGTCCTGACATCGGCAAATCCTCGTTATTTGACAAGTAAGTATTTTCCTTATTCTACCACATTTGCTGCCAAAAAATCATGCCTTGTGCACCGCCACATGCACCATGCGCAAAAACCAATCACCAGATACAGCGCCACCATTGTCTGCCAGGAGATAGTAAAATTAGCGATGGCCCATTTTAGCTGCGCAAGTGCGTTCATAGTGTGCAATATATAACTTAACAGCCAACTTGCCGGCAAGGCGACCGTAGCAGCCAGCGGCGCCATAAAGTTCAGCATACCTGCAATTGCCGTTAGTAACATAACTAAAGGAACAAGCGGTACGACAAGCAAATTCGCCAACAGCCCGGCCGCCGACAAATTACCAAAACTACACAGTAAAATTGGAATCGTCATTACCTCTGCAGCCACTGTCTCAACTATGAGCTGCCCTATAAATTTTGGCTTACGCTTACGCCAAATAACGGCCTGCAACAAGGGCGCCACCACTAGCACGCCCGCAAAGGCTAAAAATGACAGCCACCAGCCTAGATCGCCCCAAATATAGAGTGGATTAACGGCAGCGGTAATTGCTGCACTGACTAAAAGAAGAATTACCGGGTGAATGTGTCGGCCATAGTACCACGCCACTAAACTAAGTGCTGTCACCAACATCGCCCGTCCCATGCTAGCGCCTAAGCCAGTGACTGCAATAAAGCCAGCCATAAGCAGTGTGCCGGCAGCGACCGTTTGGAATTTAGATCGCTTTTCGAAAAGTCGCCGCGCCAGCCGTATTAAAACTGTCAAGTTATAACCGCTAGCGACAACAATGTGCGTCAGCGACAACGTATTAAGTTGCGCCGTAAGATTCGCTGGTAGTTGTGTTTTTACGCCAAGCAAAATCCCTACCGCCAAGCTCGCCTGAGTGTCGGGCAACACCGAATATAGTCCAGCCACCACCTGACGCCGCGCCACACTAAATACATCGGGCTGCGTTGCAACTACCGTGACCGTACCAAAATAAATCGCAGCTTGGTAATTGCCAAAACCACTATATAGCTTGCCAGTGACCATAACTTTATCGCCGCGCTGGGGCTGCACAAAACTGAGTGTCGTAATACGTACAGCACCAGGTGGACTACGCCCTTGCACCGTCACATTTGTAAGCAACATATCACGCTGACCTTTACCGTTATAATGCGAATCGTCATTAACGATGCCAAAAATTGTCACTGTATGCCCGACATAATCGCCGTATATGTCCAACTGATTTTGCGTTACTGCACCACGACTCACCCCAAGTAATAGACCAATGCACATGCATGCCGGCACGACAAAGGCCGCTCTCTTTTTACAAGCAATCCAGGCTAAAATTGGCAAACTTGCCAGCAACCACGTGGTAACTCGCCAGCCCGAGCCAGCAAGCGCAATACCCACTAAAAAGCAAAGGCATACTGTGCCAATGCGGGTAGTGCGACGCACATTTGTATAGGTAATAATCTTCACAGCGGTCGCAGTATATAGCACATTCGCTGCGGAAAACCATACTAAAAGTTGTGGAAAACTACAGAATCCCGACTATAAACAGCACAACAGCGATTGTACCAGCAGCCAGTGCGCACAAAAACAGCCAGCCCTGTGCTGGGCTTGTGTAGGCTGGTTTTGGCGTTGTAGGAGTGGGGTTGTCGGCAATGCGTTGTTTTGGTGCGGCGCCTAAAAGTGAACTCGCCACCTTTGTGCCAGCGGCCATAATCGCGGTCCCAAAGGTGCCGCCACTACCATTGCCACCATCAATCCGTTTGGTCTTTTTGAATTGCTCGGGGCTTTTAAGGGCAAAGCTATCCTCATGAGTTTTTTCTGGCGCGACTGCTTGGATATGATGCTCTGGGTTTGGCGCGAATTTTTGTTCGACAACAGGCATTGGTGGTTGGAAAGTTTCGTAATGCTCGGGTTGCGGCGCAGCAGAATGCACAATTTTGACGGGCTGGCGCTGATCAGGCGTGTTGTCGAGACGTGGTATGATCGGCGTCACCACCTCTGGTGTACGAACATGTTGAGCCTGCGCAACCTCGCGGATTTCGTCGGCTTGTTCATGCGCAAATTCGCTTACTTCGTACACATATTTTTGGCGCTCGCGGCGGGACATGCTTTCGACATTTGACTGTTCTAACGCATGCAACTTTGCCGCTTCAACTGCTTGCGTTTGGCGTACCTCGGCTTCGAACCGCTTGTATTCTTTATGGAGTTCACGTTGCTCTTTTTTTACTTCGCGAATACGATGCCACGTGTGCACAAAACCCACGGCGGTGGCCGCGCCAAGGGCAAAAATGCCGATCTTTTGCAGGCGCAAACCGCGGGGCGTGCGCGTTTCGCGACGCTCGAGCGCCGCATGAGCAAAAACTTCGGCGACTGCAACGGCGAGACTTTGGGAACGAACTTCAAGGTTGGCTGCAGCGTCGCCATCGTAATTTTCGAACGGGTCGCCTGGCGTTTCGGGCGCATTTTCTTCCATTTTTACATGTGTGGCATGGTCGGGAACGGCTGCCTGCTCAGCTTCGGGCGTGTGCTCATGCCCGACCGACCCACGCACAACTTTTGGAATCTCCACCGCCAACACCGGCGCCAAAAGTTCATGCATTGCCAAACGCACATCGCCTTCGGCTTCGACAAGCGGCTGTACATCAATGGGGTGGCCGACGTGTTCTTCGGCCTCCACCTCTTGCACCTCGCCAGTAACTCGTTTAATAAGTTGTAGCACATTGCGGCCGATCGATTTTGCACGCTCAATAATAACCGGCTGCGGCGCAAGTTCGGGCGTTGGCTGGGGTAGTGGCGGCCTTGCCTGCTCAACCGTCGGCATTTGCTGCGGCGTTTGCTCGGGCTGTTCGCCACGCAAAAAGGCCATTATTTTTTTGCCAAGACTACGATGGCGTTCGGACGATTGTTGCTCGGGTGCAGCTTCGGATTTTGATTTTTGAACCTCAGGTGCTTGAGGTTTCGGTTGCTGCTGCTCGTCCTTTTTAAAGACGTCAAGAAACTTCCAGTGTCGTTCTGTCGACTCTGGCGCTGGTGGTCGCTCATGCGTACTAAATGGTGACTTTTGCTGCTCCATAAACAGCGTAAATTATATAATAACAGATGTAAAAACGCAATAAAATAAATAATGGTACACTAAACATATGCAATGCCTTGTTATTTACGGACCACCTGCTGTTGGCAAGCAAACAGTTGCCGGGCTGCTGGCGCGCACGTCAAACGCGCCAATTATAGATAACGCCGGTATTATTGACCTTATCCAACCACTTATTGGCCACAACAACCCCGAGTTCGCCGCCGTCGTCTACAGCCTACAACTCCAAATTATTAATGACGCTATGCGGTTTGGCGCGCACGATCTTATTGTGACATTTACTTTTTCGGCCAGTGCCAGAGCCGACGTAGCATTTTTGCAAACGTTGCTCGAAGCTGGCCAACGCCATAGCGTAAAAGTGCAGCTAGTGCATTTAACCGCCAAAAAGCGGGCGTTGCTTGAGCGTGTTGCCCTTCCTGGCCGCAAAGCCGCACATAAGCTTGATGATCCCAAAATTTTAGAAGCCATGCTGCAGCAATACGACATGGAAAGCCCATACCCGTACCAAACAAGCACGACAATTAATACAACACACTTATTACCTCAAGAAGTCGCCGACCAAATTCGCCGAGCGACCGACTTTAAATAACACGCCCGGGCAAGCCGTGGTATACTCGCCGCTGTGAAACAAGTTTTAGCGCTCGAAATTATGCTCAGCGGCCGCAGCGTTTTGCTGACCGGCCAGGCTGGTGCTGGCAAGACATTTGTGTTAAATGAATTTATCCGCCGCGCCCGCAGCGAAGGCAAAACCGTGGCCGTCACCGCTACAACTGGGCTGGCTGCTAGCCATTTGGGTGGCAGCACCATCCATTCGTGGGCTGGCATAGGCATCCACGACGAGCTGCCAAAAAGTTTTTGGCGCGATTTGCCAAAAGGCCGGCGCGATACCATCCAAAAAACCGACGTTCTTATTATTGACGAAATCTCTATGCTGCATGACTACCGCTTAGACATGATCGAAGAAGTCACTCGCAATGTGCGCGACAAGCAAGAACCATTTGGCGGTTTGCAAGTTATTTTGTGCGGTGATTTCTTCCAGCTGCCGCCGATTAACCGCGGCGACGCACCCGGTGGCCAGTTTGTAGTGCACAGCAAGGCATGGGAGATGCTTGATCCGACCATCTGTTATTTAAGCGAACAGCACCGCCAAAATGATGACAATTTTTTGGAAATCTTAACTGCAATTCGCGATGGCGATGTGCGCCGTCGCCACGCCGAAGCACTACTTAGCCGCATTGGCGCCGAATTGCCCGGCAACCAAAACGTCACCGAACTCCATACGGTCAACATCGACGTTGACCGCATTAACGAACAAGCGCTAAGCCAAATCCAATCCGACGCCTGCACCTACGTCATGCAAACCACAGGCAGCCAAAATTACGTCGATACCCTTAAGCGCTCGTGCTTGGCGCCCCAAACGTTAGTGCTCAAAAAAGGCGCCCTAGTCATGTGCATTAAAAACAGCACTGACCGCCGCTACGTCAACGGTAGTCTGGGCATAGTACAAAATTTTGACGAAACCACTCGCTACCCCATTATCGAACTCCGCAACGGCCGCACTATTACTATGACACCAGAGGTCTGGGAACTCCGTGACGGCGATAAAAAACGCGCCAGTCTCACCCAGTTGCCGCTGCGCCTAGCCTGGGCGATTACCGTGCACAAAAGCCAAGGCATGACGCTCGACGGCGCGCGTATTGACCTGCGTAAGGCGTTTGTAGAAGGCATGGGCTACGTGGCGCTCAGCCGAGTTAAAAGCCTGGACGCCCTCAGTTTAATTGGCATAAATAAAATGGCGTTGCAGGTCAGCCGCGACGCTTTAGAGATTAATGAGTTGCTGCAGGCCCGATCCAAACAAGATTACCAGACCTTTAAACACCTCGAGCAAGCTGCCGCCGAACGTGCAGAGCGTGATGCTCAAACCCCGCCACCAGAAAAACCCAAAAATTCCGCCTGGGCCGAAAAACTCGCCGAGATGCGCAAAACCTACCCCAACGCCTTTAAACCCTGGAAAAAATCCGACGATGCGCTCCTGCTAGAACACCACAAAAAAGGCGACGACTTAGCCACGCTTTCGACACTTTTGCAACGCCAACCCGGCGGCGTGCGGGCGCGACTTAAAAAACATTTGGGCGAAGACGTTGAGGTAAAAGTGTAAATGAATAGTAATCCACAAGTGCGCGTTGGCATTGCGGTCTTTGTTTGCAAAAATGGGAAGTTTTTAATGTTACAAAGGCAGGGCGCGCATGGTGCTGGTTCGTGGGCTGTGCCGGGTGGTCACCTTGAATTTGGGGAATCATTCGAAGATACTTCCCGCCGAGAAGTTAAAGAAGAAACCGGGCTAATCATCAAAAACATACGCTTTTGTGCAGTCACCAACGACTATTTTATGGAAGAAAATAAACACTACATAACGATCTGGGTACTCAGCGACTGGAGTAGCGGCAAAGAATATATAGCAGAACCGGGCAAATGCCTCCAGCAGGCATGGCATACTTTTGAGGATTTGCCCCAGCCGCTATTTTTACCCTGGCAGCAATTGCTGGCCTCCGAATTTATTGGCGATATTAAGCGCCAATTGCAAACGCATAAACTTACTTCCATTTAGTAATCTTGCTGGCGTGCGTTATAATCATAAGCAGAAAGAAAACTCGTGCGTCTCTATAAAAAAATACTTCTGTGGGTGCCTGTTGGCATGCTCCTGTGCATCGCCCTTTTTAGTAACCCACTTTTGGCAGCAAACGCCAGTGCAATTGGGCAGAGTTTTAAAACAACTGACAAAAATGTTGGACCAGGTGCACTAGTTGGACTTACGCCAAGCACGCCAGATAGCGTTCAACTCGCCACGCAAGAACACACCGACAAATTAGTTGGCGTTGTTGGCGCAAACCCTTTAATTGCTATTAGCGACAATCCTAGTTCAGTTCAAGTCATAACCAGCGGCGTTACTGTAACGGTGGTCAGCGATGTAAATGGCGCTATAAAGACCGGCGACGCGATTACCACCTCACCAATCGCCGGCGTCGGCATGAGAGCTACTGACAATGGCGTGGTCATTGGCGCCGCCCAAGCCGACCTTAGCAGCGTAAAAACTACAACACGCACCATAAAAGCAACTGACGGTTCTGAGCAAACAGTGCACGTTGGCCTTATTCCCGTACAGATTAGCGTTGTCTTTTACGCCGCACCTGATGCTCAAAAAACGTTTTTACCGGCATTTTTGCAGGACTTTGCTAACACTGTAGCCGGCCGCGAAGTGTCGCCGGTGCGCGTTATGATTGCCGGTACTGTAATGCTCTTATCGTTCCTAAGCATCGGCGTTTTGCTATACGCATCTGTTAAATCAAGCATTATTTCGATTGGCCGTAACCCACTATCCGAAGTTTCGGTACGCAAAAGCTTGATCCAAATCGGCATGATTGTACTCGGCATTTTACTCCTGGGCCTGAGTACGATATATTTGATTCTAACAACATAACCATTTTAGGGCGGGCTTTGGTGGACGGATTACAGATTTGGCTCATAGCTGTGCTGGTCATAATAAACCTGGGTACTTTAATGTGGGCCTCGTACCAGGACCGCAAGGCGCGGCAAAAGCCAACGCCTAAAATTTACGATATTCATCTGGAAGGCACCAAGGTTTTTTCGGATGTCGATCTGGCCGAGATCCAAAAAGCTGCGCAAGAACAATTGCAGCACGCAGCTGGCGAAGCTGCCCAACGCCTGCAAAAATCACTCAACAACAGTGTTGACCAAGTCGCAGCTGATATTAACGATACGCTGAGTACAAACTTAAGTGCTGAGTTCGAAAAATACCAAGTCAGTTTGGGTGCTTTGCGAGACCAAACCATCGAACAATTCGGCAAAATCCAGCAAGAGCTCGACCACAAACGTGTCGAACTGACCGAACACCTAGAACGCCAAGTCGCCGCAGAACAAGAAAAGCGCCTAGCCCATTTTGACGAGCGCATTAACGACGTCGTCACCAGTTACATTGCCGAATCGCTTGGCAATCAGGTCGACCTTGGCGCTCAAACCGACTTCATTTTAAGTACGCTCGAAGCCAACAAAGAACAGATTAAAAAGGACATTTTGTCGTGAGTGTGCTGTTGCCCGTCGACATTGCCTCGCCCGCCCAACTGAGCGAATTGATCGGCGAATTACACACCTACCGCAACCAACTCCGCAATGCCGCCGTGCAGGCAAAAGTCAAAAAAACTCCGCTGATCGAAACAGAGCTCAGTGACGAACTCGCCAATTTGCTACATAATAATAAGATAGATGCTATAGACAGCCAACAGCTCGACACGCTGCACAAAGAATTACAAAAAACGCTGACCACCGCACCGGTTATGCATCTGACATTTGCCGCTAACCCGGGCCGCACGTTGCGCCGGCAACTAACCGTTTGGTTCCGCACGCAAATTGAATCAACCAGCTTACTCACCTTTGCAATGCGCAGCGATATTGGCGGCGGAATGCTTTTGCAAGCTGGCTCGCATTTTTACGATTACTCTTTTCGCGATCGCATTTTAGCTAACAAATCGCGGCTGATGGAGATCGCCAATGTTTGATAATAACGTCTTCCAAAAACTGGTCAGTGGCGGCAGTCCAACCGGTGAAGTTGTTGGCTGTGACCGATTTTTAGTGCGCATAAAAGGGTTGGACGGCGTGTCGGTTAATGCCATTATTTTGTTTGAGTCTGGCGAGCGCGGCATTGTGCGCGACATTGGCGAAGAAGAAGTATTGGTACTCAATTTGCAGTCCGAATCCACCCCGCTCGGCAACCTAGCAACATTGTACGACAACAATTGCACTACCCCGGTTGGCGACAATTTTATTGGCCGCGTTATCAACCCACTGGGCGAACCATTGGACGGCAAAGGCGTCATCGCCCACAGCGAAATCTGGCCAATTTACAAACAAGCGCCAGGCATGATGGAACGCCAACTTTTAAGCGACCGTTTGCCCACCGGCGTCACTATTGTTGATCAACTCTTCCCTGTTGTTTTAGGCCAACGCATCGCCATTTTAGGCGACACAAAATCCGGCAAAACCAGCTTTTTGATGCAGGTTGGCACCAGCCAGGCGCAGACAGACCGTATTGTTATCTACGTTTTAATCGGCAAACGCCGGTTAGAGATTGACCAATTGCTGAACACCCTAAACGAAACCGGCGCCATAAAAAACAGTATTGTTATTGTGGCGGATGTGTTCGATTCGCTGGCCCAATCGTACGTAGCACCATACATCGGCTGCGCTATTGCCGAATATTTGTGGTATAAAGGTCGCGACGTCATTATTATGTATGACGACCTGTCGGCGCACGCTAAAGTCTACCGCGAAGTCGCGCTGCTGAGCGGCGCCAGCCCTGGCCGCGACAGTTACCCGGGCGACATGTTTTTTGCCCATTCTAGTTTATTGGAACGCGCCGGGCGCCTTAGCAGCAACGGCAAAACGCTGACCGCCCTACCGGTAATTATTACGCCGGGCGACGACATTACCGCATTTTTGCCGACCAGCATTATGTCAATTACTGATGGGCAGCTTATTTTTGACCTCGAGAACTTTAGGCGCAATATTCGCCCGGCGGTCAACGCTGGTTTGTCGGTCTCGCGCGTTGGCGGCCGCGCCCAAACCACGCAGCAAAAAAAGATTTCGGCTGCGTTGTTTAAAAAGTTGGCAGATTACCGGCAGGCGTCAGAATTTGCCCACTTTGGGTCAGATCTCACACCAGAATCAAAGCAAACCTTACAACTTGGCGAACAACTTATTGATGCTATGCGCCAAACACCGACCGAACTGTTCAGCGTGCTTGAGCAAGAATTAATCATGGCTACCATTTTGGCCGCGACTGGCGAGCGCAAACTAAACGTTGGCATGCTCAAAATAAAAGCCCGCGAGGTTGCGCCGACACTTGCCAGCGAAGACGCCATTGACGCCGCCGCTCAGCAATTACTGACCAATACCGCCCTGGAGGCTGCCGCATGACTCGCATCGCCACCATAAAAAGCCAGCTGGCGCAGATTACAACTATCGAGGATTTAACGCAGGCGTTTGAGGGCATCGCCAGCATTCACATCTCACGCATCCGGGACCGCGTGGTGGCGAGCAAGCAGTTTTTTTCGGAACTGTGGCCGGTGTACAGTAACTTGCGCATCGATCCCAAAGAACGACTCAAGCGCGCCAACCGCACACTAAAAGGTCGCAGCGTGGTAGTGGTAATCACCAACGAAAGCCGCTTGGGCACCGAAGTGACCGAACAAATTATCGCAGCCGCTCTCACCAACCTCAACCCCGAAACCACCGATGTCATTAGCGTCGGCAGCCGCGGCGCCCAGCTGCTGCGCCAACGCGGCGTTATGCCAGTGCACAGCTTTATTTTTCCGATCAGCGACCTTAACATTAACGCCGGCGATGTTATTAAAGAGCTGTACAATTACGACCACATCGCCGTGTTTTACCAAACGTACGAAACGTTGCGGACTCAGCGCGTGCAGCGCATCGACCTTATTTCGGCCGTTCAAGATCTGGGCGAAGACGTGGCTGACACCGGCGAAGCAATCAGCAGCCGTGATTACATTTTTGAGCCGGGCATTACCGAAATCGCTGACTACATGGAATCAGTCATGATGGGTGTGGCCTTTATACAAATTATTATGGAAGCAAAATTAGCCGGCTACGCCACCCGTTTTAACGCCATGAACCGAGCCAAACGTCGAGCCAGCGACCTCAAGGCTGATTACCGCCACGACTATTACCGTGCCCGGCGAGCCGAAAGCGACGAACGCCTAAAAGAAGTCATTAAAGCCGCCAAAATTATGAAAGGCCACCAAACATGAGCGCCGTTATTGGTACTGTCAAAGCCATCCGCGGCCTGGTGTGCGACGTGCACCTGACCGGCGGTCGGCCAGCACCAAAAGAAATCATAGTGCTGGCAGACAATCCGCACATTTTATTAGAAGTCGCCACCTACCCCGACCCGTACACTGCTCGCTGCATTAACCTCAGCGGCAGCGTCGAAGTGCGGCGCGGCGCCGGTGTTGTCGCCACTGGTAACACCTTAACCGTACCCGAAAGCACCACGCTTTTGGGCCGCGCGCTGAACGCATTCGGCGAACCGATCGACGGCGGCCCAGCATTCACCAACGTCGCCCGTCGCAGCATTTATAAAACCCACGGCAGCGTCGAAGCAATGAGCGGCAAGCCAGAGCTGCTCGAAACCGGTATCAAAGTCATTGACTTCTTTACGCCATTTGTAAAAGGTCGCAAAATCGGCATTATTGGCGGTGCCGGCGTGGGCAAAACAATGCTCACCATGGAATTAATCCACAACGTTGCCCAAAATGACGAACGTTTGGCGATGTTTGTCGGCATCGGCGAGCGCGTCCGCGAAGGCCACGAGCTGTACCAAACACTGCAAGAGCGCGGCGTACTCAACAAAACAGTAATGGTCATGGGGCAGATGCAGGAATCGCCGGCAATGCGTTCGTTAGTTGGACATTCTGCCGCGGCGATCGCCGAATACTTGCGCGACAACCAAAAAAAGGACGTTTTAGTCTTTATCGACAACATTTACCGCTACATCCAAGCCGCCAACGAACTGTCGACAACCATGGGCATTATGCCCAGCGAAGGCGGCTACCAAGCAACGCTATTTAGCGATTTGCGCCGATTGCAAGACCGTTTAACATCTAATAAAAACGGGTCGATTACCTCTGTGCAAGCCATTTACATTCCGGCTGACGATATTAGCGACCCGGCAGTGCAAGAGATTTCGCAGCAGCTCGATTCCACCGTTGTTTTATCGCGTGCCGTGGCCGAGAATGGCATTCGTCCGGCCGTCGACATGGTCCGTACCGTGTCATCACTGCTGTCGCCCGACATTGTTGGTGACCGCCATTATGTGCTGGCCACGCAGGTACAGCAAATTATGCAAAAGTACGAATCGCTACGCAACATCATCGCCATTATTGGTCAAAGCGAGTTGAGCGTTGATGAGCGCCGCGACTACGAACGCGCCCGCAAAATCATCCAGTACTTTACCCAATCGTTTTTTGTGGCCGAAGAACTTACCGGCACAAAAGGCGAATACTTTACGCGCGAAGAAACGCTTAAAGGCATCGAGGAAATCCTAATTTGAAAAAGCAAAAAGTCGAATTACCTCAGTTGCACGTCAAAATTATTTCGCCGGCGCAAACGTATTATGACGGTCCGGCAAAGTCGGTTAGCGCAGTTAATAAGGTCGGGCCTTTTGACATTTTGGCAAATCATGCCAACTTTTTTTCGCTACTAACGCAGGGTGATATTGTGGTGGCCACGGGTAACCAAAGTTTGCGCTTTCCTGTAACTCATGGCATCGTTAAGGCTGCCAGTAACATTATTACGTTATTTATTTACCTACCCGACGAAGCATAATTTGTTGTGGTTTATACTTCAAAGCTATTGCTTGTTAAGCATTAGCGGCGTATGCTGGAAGTGGAGTATTCTACGGTTTGAGAGACCGCTTTTAAATAAAAACAACGGTGGATAATTCGTCAAATAACACGACTGGTGCGACCGGTTTGCCAGGTGGTAACTCGCCCTCTGCTTCTTTTGGCTATGGGCAGGTACGGCCAACATCTATTAGCGTGCCGCCGCGAGACGCCGCGCAATCACCACCGACGCAGCCAATTACCCCGCCGCCAACACAAACCTTACAGCCAGAAATAGCACCGACTCCACAAGCTATTCTACCGCCAAACCCAGTGCCAAAATCGCCTACCTTCCAACTGCATTTACCATGGAAACGATTAGCCAAAACCGGTGGTGCTATTGCACTGGCGGCCCTAATTGTTGGCGGTATTATTGCGGTTGGCATTAACTTTTTGAACAAAAAATCGACGACACCTACCTCTGTTGGTAATCGTTTTAATACCGTACAAATTCCGCTGGCAGATTTTGTCAGCCAAGATGGGCTGTCGCTGGTAGCCACGCGTAGCTTGGTTATTAATGGGCCGCTTAAAATTAATGATTCGTTTGTCATTTCACCATCCGCCCAGCCCAGCGCCGGCGACCAAGGGCAGATTTACTACGATAAAAATTCCAAACAGCTAGCCTATTACAACGGCAGCAAATTTGTGTCAGTTGCCAGCAGCGATAATGTCGTGCAAAACGTGGGCGGCGTTACCGGCAGCGTCACGCTCGGCAATGGGCTGAGTGGCGCAAACGGACAAATTACAAATACCGGCGTTTTGAGCGTGCAAGGTCAAACTGGTGCCGTAAACTTTGTAGCCGGCGCTGGTGTAGCCATAAATGGTACGACGCTGAGCAATACAGGCGTTACATCAATCGGCGCAAAAACCGGCGACATCGCAATTGGTAATGGGCTCAGCATAACTGACGGCAATTTGCAGAACACCGGCGTTTTGAGCGCAACCGGTGGCAGCGGTATAAGCGTGACCGATGATGGCGCGGGCAATATCACTATTAGCAATAGCGGCGCTGGGTCGGGCACGGTGCAAAGCCCAGGTGGTACGGCAGGTAAAATCGCCAAGTTCACCGGAGTGCAAACGATTGCCGATTCACTCCTATCCGAAAGTGGCACGACCGTTAGCGTTGGTGGCGATTTATCGGTGACCGGCGGATTGACGCTGGGTACGGCACTTGGCGTCAGCAATGGCGGAACCGGCGCGACATCACTAGCGGCAAATGGCGTGGTTATTGGCCAAGGTTCGGGTGCGCTGACTGCTGTGGCTGCCGGCAGCAGCGGACTTTGTTTGCTGTCGACAGCTGGCGCGCCAGCGTTTTCTGCGTGTCCGGGCGGTGGTGGCGTTACCTCACTAAACGGTTTGACTGGCGCGCTGACCGTAGCAAATGCCAGCGCCAGCGGCAGTACAATTACCATAAATGATGCTAGCACAAGTCAAAAAGGCATCGCGCAGTTTAACAGCACTAACTTTAGTGCGAGCGGCGGACTCGTCAACACAACGCAAGATATTAACACCAGCGCAACACCAACGTTCGGGACGCTCACGTTGAGTTCTAGCCAAGCTACAAATCCCATGCTGTTGGTCAACAATACAAACGGCGCCGCCAGTGGTAACCTGTTGGATTTACAGGTTGTCGGCGGCAGCAAATTCTCGGTCACACCAGCTGGTGCCGTGAATGTCAGCAGCACAATTAACGGTCAAACTATTTCGGCGGCGGCGAGCCTTACAGGGACACTCGCAGTTGCAAGTACGGCGAATTTAAATGGTGGCGCGAATGTCACTGGCACACTTGGAGTCAACACCATCATCCCAACCAGCTCGTTGACAATTGGCGCGACAAGCCAGAGTGTGACGATCCAGGGCAATGCCTCATCAGTATTTACGGCGACCAACAGTGGTAACACTACAACGCTGAGTTTCCAAGCACCGACCGCCAACGTAACGTACCGCTTGCCAACGGCAGCAGCAGGCAGTTATGACTTGTGCACAACCGTGGGCAACTGCGCAGGCACAGGCGGCGGTGTGACGACACCCGGCGGCACGGCAGGCAAAATCGCCAAGTTCACCGGTAGTCAAACGCTGGCTGATTCGTTGCTGTCAGAAAGTGGCAGCACGGTGACAGTAACTGGCAGCTTGTCGGTCACGAGCGGTTTAACGCTGGGTACGGCGCTCAGCTTGGCCAATGGTGGCACCGGCACAACTGCGCTTACTGCCAATGGTGTGGTGATCGGCCAAGGAAGCAGCGCGCTGACTACCGTTAGCACCGTTACTAGTGGGCAATGTTTAGTTTCGACCGCCGGCGCGCCGGCCTTTGCAACATGCCCGGGCAGTGGCGGCGTCAGCTCGTTAAATGGGTTGAGCGGCGCGCTGACCATCGCCAATTCAACAGCTGCAGGCAGCACTGTCACGCTTAACGACGCTAGCACAAGCCAAAAAGGCATCGCGCAGTTTAACAGCACTAACTTTAGTGCGAGCGGCGGTACGGTTAATACAATTCAAGACATAAACAGCTCGGCAACGCCAACATTTGGCACGCTAACCTTAACATCAAGCCAAGCCAGCAACCCAATGCTGCTCGTCAACAATACCAATACATTAGCCAGTGGTAACTTGTTGGATTTGCAGTTGAATGGCTCAAGCAAACTATCTGTCTCACCAGCTGGCGCGGTGACAATGGTGGGTGCGTTAAATGGTCAGACAATTTCTTCGGCGGCGAGCTTTAGCGGTACTTTGGCTGTGGCCAGCACGGCAAACCTAAATGGTGGCGCGAATGTCACTGGCACACTTGGGGTTAACACCATTACGCCAACCAGTTCACTGACAATTGGAGCGACTGGACAGAGCCTTACGCTGCAAGGCAACGCCTCGTCAGTGTTTACGGCAACCAATGCGAGCAACACGACCACCTTGAGCTTCCAGGCGCCAACCGCCAATGTAACCTATCGCTTGCCAACGGCAGCAGCAGGCTCGTACGATTTATGCACCACCATTGGCAATTGCGCCGGCAGCGGCACAGGCGTGACCACAAGCGGCGGCACGACTGGCAAGCTAGCAAAATTTGTTGCCGGGCAAGCCATTGGCGATTCACTTCTGTCAGAAAGTGGCACAACCGTCACAGACAACGGTACAATGAACCTCACCACCGGCCACACCTACCAAATTAACGGCATCGACATCTGCAGTAGTAGTGGCTGCACGGCGGCAGCGGGTTCGAGCAACTACGTGCAACTACAAAGTTCAACTCCTGGCACGGCCCAAACCGGCAACCTCAACATTACGGGCGCCGCGATTGCTGGTAGTGTACAAGCCAGCACAGTCACCGCCACCGACCTCGTCACTGGCAGCCTGGCCGCTGACCAACCGCTAAAAATTGGCAATGGCAGCACGTTACTATTCCAAGTAAACACAACCGGGTCGGTGCAGGCGCAGACCAGTACAAACTCGGCGACCGCCTTCCAGGTTTTGACCTCAGGCAGCGTACCACAATTTGTGGTCGATACCGCCAATTCACGTGTATATGTCGGCAACCCTACAGCCGACAGCACGGGCGCGCTGTTAGTTCTCGACACCAAAAATACTTCTGGCGATCCAACCGGTATCGCTGGCGCCATGTACTATAACTCTAACTTGGGCATGTTCCGTTGCTACGATGTTGACCACTGGCGCGACTGCATTGATAGCGCCCGCACCAGTTTCCATTACGCGAACGATTTCATAAGCGTGGGCGCCGACAACGTCAGCACGCCATTTACAAACGGCACCGGCGCATTGGTAAATGGTGGCACAGTTGATGGCCTAGCAAACCACCCCGGTGTTGCCCAGCTTGACACGGGCACGACCGCTAGCGGCCTCGCTTCAATTTCGACCAACGACACTAACGGCCGCAGCATTTTGCTCGGCGGCAGCGACACCTGGCGCTATACTTCGGTGCAACGCATAACGGCTCTTAGCACCAGCTCGCAACGCTTCACCTTCCGCACAGGTATGTTCGATCAAGTCGTAAACGACGACGACGGCACCAACGGCTGCTTACTCAAGTACAGCGACGCAATTAACAGCGGTAAATGGCAAGGTGTCTGCAACAAAGGCGGCACCGAAAGCACCTGCGACACAGGCATTACTCCCACCGCAGCCACGTGGGTACGCACCGATGTTGTTGTAACTGGCAGTCTGGCGACATTCCAAATCAACGGCGTTACTGGCTGTACGGGCAGCACAAACATCCC
>DATIJQ010000037.1:0-3731 GCA_035478375.1 Saccharimonas sp. (SeqCode)
GTGGGGCAAACCGAACGGCAATAAATACCGGTTGTTTTGACGCAGGTAAAAAATAAACCATCAAAGCGGGCGTCGTGTGCGTTGACTGCAGCGTAACAAATGTCAGGTTTTAGTTCCATGCGCCAATCATAACAAAACGCGCACGTTGTAATGCGCGTTTTCGGACATAAGTTTTACTTTAGGCGATTTAAGCGTCCCGCAAAGCTTGCAAGTCGATCTTTTTCATTTTTAACATTGCTTGCATGGCGCGGTTGGCTTTGGTGGGGTCAGGGTCACCCAAAATGCTGGCCATTTCGGTGGGCACAATTTGCCATGACAAACCGAACTTGTCTTTGAGCCAGCCGCATTGGCTTTCTTGGCCGCCATCGGCGGTGAGCTTTGCCCACAGGTCGTCAACTTCGTCCTGTGAATCGCAGTTTACAAAAAACGAAACCGACTCATTAAAATGGAATAATGGCCCGCCATTTAGCCCAATGAACTCCTCGCTATTTAGTTCGAACGATACCGACATAACGCTGCCTTCGGGCCCTGGACTGTCTGGGCCATACCGCCTTATATCTGTAATTTTGCCGTTTTTAAACACCGACACGTAAAAGTTGGCGGCTTCTTCGGCGTTACTGTCAAACCATAAAAATGGCACAATCTTTTGCATTGCAAATCCTCTTATGCTTTTATTGTAGCAGAATTACCATAAACTCTGGCACAACAAGGGTTGCTATGGTAGCATTAACGTTTAGAATAAAATGAGACATATGGAACACGCCGCAACACACCACGCAAGCAAATTTACCGATAGGCAAAAAAAGATTGCCCTGCTTATTGTTGCTTTGGCGTTTGTTATGGACTTGGTTGATTCGACAATTGTAAATATTGCCATCCCATCTATCCAAAGTAACCTAGGGGCCAGTTTTGCCACAATTCAGTGGATGGTCGCCGGTTATTCGTTGACTTTTGCGCTACTTATGATTACCGGTGGCCGCATGGGCGATGTGTTTGGCTACAAAAAAATGTTTTTAATTGGTGTGACTGGGTTTACTATTGCATCTTTGTTGTCGGGTATAGCACCGACCGCTGTTGTTTTGGTGATTGCGCGGTTATTGCAGGGGGCAATGGCTGCGCTTATGGTGCCGCAAGTTATGTCGCTTATGCAAGTTATGTTTAAGCCACAAGAACGTAACGGCGTTATGGGCATGTTTGGTATGCTGGGCGGTTTGGGTGCGTCGCTTGGGCCAATTATTGGTGGGCTTGTCCTTAAAGCCAACTTATTTGGTTGGGACTGGCGACCAATCTTTTTGTTGAACTTGCCAGTTGGTATTTTTGCGCTGCTTGCTGGTATGAAGTTTTTGCCAGAGGGCAGATCACCCCACCCGCTGCACCTCGATGTTAAAGGTACGTTTATGATCATTGTGGGCTTGAGCTTGCTGGTGTTCCCCCTCATAGAAGGCCGCGACCTTGGCTGGCCGGTGTGGACGCTTATTATGATGGCTGCTTCGGTGCCGGCGCTCGCTTGGTTCGGTTGGTACGAGGCACGTAAACACAAACGTGACCAGTCGGCCCTCATTGTACCGTCGTTGTTTAAGGTGCGCACATTTTTAAGCGGTTTGGTACTAAATATCATACTCGAATCAGTTATGATTGGGTTCTTTTTGACCCTCACACTGCTTATCCAAATCGGTCTTGGCTACAGCCCAATTACTGCGGCGCTGACTGGCCTGCCAACGGCTATTGGTATGACGGTGAGCTTTGTGCTCGTTGGCCAAAAACTCATTGTTAAGTATGGTCGCAATGTTATAGGTATTGGCTGTGTTGTGCTGGCCGCTGGTCTTTTGTACGTTGGCTGGTTAGTGAGCACATATGGCACGGGCACATCGCCGTGGGCATTTGCGCCTGGCTTATTTGCAGTTGGTGTGGGTTTGGCGACTATTATGGCGCCGATCTTTTCGGCCGCTTTGCAAGATGTTGACCCTGGTCATGCTGGTGCTGCATCTGGCGTACTAAATGCTGTGCAGCAAGTTGGCGCAGCGATCGGCATTGCCATTATTGGGGTTATATTTTTTGGCCAGCTTACAAATAACGCAACAACAAGCTTTGACGACGCAGTGCCGCAACTTCGCCATGATTTAGGCGCCGCGAATATTCCATCGGCCCAACAAGACGTTATTGTGAGCGCTAGCCGTGCCTGTTACCGTGACCGCACAACCGAAAACGACAGTACTGTTGTGCCAGATAGTTGCCAAAACCCGTCAGCTATGGACGCCCCTATCGCTGTGCAAAAAGCTATCCAAGATAGCGTTACAAACGCTGCAAAAAATGCCAACGCTGCTAATTTTGCCGCTGCGTTCCGCGCATCAGTGGTATATGTAATTATTCTGCTGGTCGTTGCGACTGGCCTGAGCTTTACACTGCCACGCAAGTTTAAAGCTTCGCATGGCGAGGGCATGGCCTAATGACTGCACAGGAGCGGCGACCCGAAAGTCACGCTGCTGACCTACGGCGATTAACCGGTTTTAGCGATGGCGTTATGGCCGTCCCCATGACTATTATGGTTTTGGAGATTAAAATTCCAAGCAGCCCAGACATTTCTGCCCTCGTGCCACTTTTACCTATCTTTTTTGTGTACGCGCTGAGCTTTTTGCAAATTGGTCTGTACGTAAACAATCATCATTATTTATTGCGCGCCGCTAAATATGGCAGCAGCGCAATTATGTGGTCTAACTTGGTGTTTTTGTTCTTTTTGTCGCTGCTGCCTTTTGTGACCGGCTGGATGGGCGAACATTTTACGAGTCCATGGGCGACCGCATTGTTTGGCGTTGATGCGTTGTGCGCCGGTATTGCTTATAACTGGTTACAGCGTGCGGTTATGGCGACGCGCGATGCCGAATCGGTGACTGCTGCCGGACTCGCTACTGACCTAAAAGGTATTATTTCGCTTGCGCTCTATGCGCTCGCTATTCCGCTCGCTTTTGTAAACCACTGGGTGGCTAACGTTATTTACGTCGCAATCGCTGTTATGTGGATTATTCCTGACAGTCGCATTGAACGTCTGCTGCGCGCCGAAAGATTATAAGTAAATTAAAAATAGGGCGTTGCTTAAAGAGTAAACTTAAAGCAAGCGCCCGTATATTTGGAACAGTACTGCATATACGGGCATGTGGTGCCACGTGACTATATTCAGTTTTGTCCATCGCAAGCGAACTCAGGAGGTGGTCCGCAACCAGGGTGCCGGTTAACGGCAAGTAAATCCGAAGTGCTAGCTAAGCATGGTTACACAAATGCTACCGGATGCCTTCCCACAACTCGAGGTCCACAGCCAGCATGCGGTAGTCACCTTTCAGCTTAAAGCCGAGGTGCCAACCGTCGCCAACCTGCTCACCGTCAATGCGGTAAGTGTATGTGAACCCGTCGGCGTGGTGGATCGCGTGGAAGTTGTGCGTTGCCTGCGAAGCAAGCATCGCGTCTTCCAGCAATCGCCGGACACCGGTCGTACCGTCCATCACAACTCGGCTGCCATAAGGCTGGGCCAAGTGTGTTTCCACGTAACGGATGATTCCCCGGCCTTCGCTCTTCAGCTCGGCCAGTTCACACCACGTACGCGGTTGGACGGTGCGCCATTCGTCGTCCATGCTGTCCCACTGCTCCACTTCCTCGCGGAAGAGGTAGATGTGGGTGGTAAAGCCGTACTCATCGTCGTTCTTCCAGTACACCTTCCACGTGTCGAACTCGTCAGTGAG
>DATIJQ010000038.1:0-5005 GCA_035478375.1 Saccharimonas sp. (SeqCode)
GCTATATCGCGGCTACCTCCCTACCCCAAGGCGCACCGTAAACGCTGTGCCCACTTCTCTGCCGTGTCTCCGTCTATACGCTCCTGATGCAGTATATAGGGTAACCGTGGCGTGGCGTGGTTACCAACTGGCAGTGGCATTTCGCCGGTTGAATTTGCCGTCATAATCATCCTGTAACTTTGCACCTCTACGGTCGGAAACGATATGACAAACACGTCTGCCTGCGCCCTAAAAAATGGAGGGAACGGCAATGCGGCGTTTTTATTGAGAAACTCAACAACAAATTCACCCGTCACATTGCGGTAGCACCGTATAGTTTCGTGTGGTGCGCCAAACCACTTCAATTCATGCTTATCGAACGCCTGCTGTGCGCAGCGCATCAACTGTTTTTTGGGAGACGGACTCCAAGAGGCAAGCGCCACTACGGCCACAACAATGCCAATCATTACAAAAATAACACTGCCATAATTTGAAAGCTGCACCGTCCGCCTCACTATAGGTAGGGATTCGCAGCTATAATAACTTAGTTTTGTAAACTCGTCAAAAAATTAGAGGTTGCTGCACGGCCGGCGAATTTGCCGACCGGCAGCACCTCTAACGATTAGGGCATGCGACGCCAGCCTGCCTTGAGGCGTTCGACACGCATGTTACAATACTCGGCATCGCGACGTACGTCGCAAACCCAAGACCTACCGATGACCAACTGCGGCAATCCACTACTGTCGGCAACGTAATCAACGATTGTATGGGCAATAGAGAAGTCGCCGTTTGTCACGCGGATCATACTACCCCGCTGAGCGTATCCAGCCGGCTGCGGCAATGCGTGGCGGAGCGTGATCTCCTCGATCGTTACAAAAACGCCATGTTCAACTTGAACGCGCATCAGCTTCGTGTCATCACGCTCGCTAACAAGCCACTCACCGAGAGGCATCTGTAGCGCAGCTTGGTAGAGACGTTCATTTGCCTCAAACAGCTCATCGAGTGCTTGCCCTGTTTTTGCACGCTCCTTTGCAGCCTCTTCGGCGAGAATCTTTGGGAACCGTTTACTCGCGTACCAAAGACCAACAACCACCACAACAAGTGTCAGCCCCGGCTCAATCAAAGCGCGGGTCCAACTTTGCAACGGCTCTAACACAAGCTGCTCCTATCGCTAGAGGTCGTTGCTAATTATAAAATATTTGTGCGTAAAAAGCGATTATTCTTCGTCAGCTTTGCGGCGGCGCATAAAGGCTGGCGTGTCTTCGTCGTCAAAGTGCCAGATGTTCTTTTTAGGTTCTTCTTCTTTGGTAAAGGCTTCGGCCGTTGCTTTTTTGTCGTCTTTGTCGAGGTCGAGATCAATTTTTGCAATTTCTTCTTCTTTGACCTCTTTAGTAGCATCGGCTGGTGCCGACTGTGTAGCCGATTGATCGTTTGCAAACTCACCAGCTTTTTCGTGGAAGTAGGCTGAATCAAAACCGGTAGCAATAACAGTAATGATTAATTCGTCTTCGAGCTCAGGCTTAAGTGTTGCACCAAAAATAATGTTAGCGTCGGCAGCGACGGCGTTGGTAATAACCTCGGCCGCTTCGTTAATTTCGTGCATCGACATGTCATAACCACCGGTGATATTAAACAGCACACCACGGGCGCCATCTATAGAAACTTCTAACAGCGGCGATTCAATAGCTTGCTGCGCTGCCTGTATGGCGCGATTTTCGCCACTGGCGCGGCCAATCCCCATAAGTGCCGAACCAGCGTTTTGCATGATCGTTTTAACGTCGGCAAAGTCGAGGTTAATTAAACCGTGTTCGGTAATGAGCTCCGAAATGCCTTGCACACCTTGGCGTAGTACGTCGTCGGCGATCTTAAAGGTTTCGAGTAATGGCGTGCGGCGGTCAATAGTTTGCAGCAAGCGGTCGTTTGGAATGGTAATAAGCGTGTCAACTTGCTTGCCAAGCTGGGTAATGGCCCAATCCGCGTTTTGGCGGCGTTTTTCGCCTTCAAAGCTGAATGGTTTGGTGACAACACCAACGGTTAAGATGCCGAGTTCGCGAGCAACTTCGGCAACAACATGGCTCGCGCCACTGCCGGTGCCACCACCCGCACCCATCGTAATAAATAGTAAGTCAGCGCCATCGAGTACTTTTTTAAGTTCATCTTTTGATTCTTCGGCAGCTTTTTCGCCAACACTTGGATCGGCGCCAGCACCTAAGCCGCGTGTTGTTTCGCGGCCAATGTGGATCTTAACGTCGGCGAGCGAATTGTGCAGCGCCTGAGCGTCGGTGTTAACGGCAATAAATTGCACACCATGCAGGCCAGCGTCGGCCATACGGTTAATGGCAGCGCCACCGGCACCGCCAACGCCCACAACCTTAATTGTGGCGAATGTTTGAATATCAGCTGGTTTAACTTCAGGCATAAAATAGGTCCCCTTGTTCACATTTAGTATACACGGGTTTTGGCAGTTCGGCTATGGTTTGTTCATTATTTTTCGGCAGACTTTGGACCGAGTAAATTTGTACTACGTCTTAAACTTCTTAAATAAATCAGAGGCGGACTTGAACAATTTTTTGGCAGCTTGACTACTATTTTCGACCGTTGCATTAAGGCGTTGGTTAGTCTGACCAGTGTTTTGTTGGACGCGGGCGCTTTCTAAATCGGCCAACATTAGGCCAAGTGCCGTAGCGAATTCAGGCTGAGTAACGCGATCACTCACGCCTTTAAAACCATCCAATTTTGCAATGCGGACTGGCAAACGCAACTTTTGTTTGGCGTATTCAGCCAAATGCGCCAAATGCGCGCCGCCACCGGTTATGACCACGCCGCCGGGCAATTTGCCAGAGCGGTCGATGCTGGCGAGCTCTTTGTCGATAAGCTCAAAGATTTCGTCAAGTCGGGCGCCAACGACCATGTCGACATCTTTTGTACTAAATTCATGCGTGTCAGTACCATGTTTAAGTTCAAATGTTTTTGGCGCCTCTTTGCCTGCAGGCACAGCGCTGGCGTGACTTAGCTTTACTGCTTCGGCAACATCTAAATCGGTACGCAATCCAATTGCTAGGTCGTTTGTAATATTGACACTGCCCATGGGCAGGATGGCGACGTGTTGCAAGTCACCTTCTTCGAACACCACAACATTGGTGGTTGTGCCGCCTAAATCCACAACAGCCACGCCGTTCTCCATCTGTTGTTGCGATAGTACAGCTTTGGCGGCAGCCAAACCGGCGACCATAACATGGTCGACTGCTGTTTGCGTCATCTCTAAACTTTTGAGCAAATTCTTTACGTGAGGGCCAAGCGCGGTAATAACGTGGGTATCGACTTCAAGCCGCACGCCGCTCATACCAAGCGGGTCTTTAATATTTTCTTGGCCGTCGAGCTGGTAGCTTCGTGGCGTGACTTGTAAAATTTCGCGGTTTGCCGGCAGTTGCACCACAGTTGCTGCTTCTTGGGCACGGGCTAAATCTTCTTCGGCGATTTCGTGGTTTGGCGAATTCACGGCCACAACGCCTCGCGAACTCATTGCCATAATATGTGCACCATTAATACTAATACTGGCGGCGGCGACTTGGTGGCCAGACATGCGTTCAGCTTCATCTAACACACGATCAATTGCTTGCGCCACGTTGACGATATTAACGACAACTCCTTTACGGAGCCCGTTATTGGGTGCGGTGCCAACGCCAACAATCGTCGGAGCTTGGCCACTGCCATCTATGTGACCTATAACGCATCGCACGCTGGTGGTGCCGACATCTATACCCACGGCAAAGCGCATTGTTTCTTGCATGACTTCTAGTATAACGGTTAAGGCTAGTTGGTTGCAACTACCATGCGGTCAAGATTTCATAACTATCTTTGGTGATTAAAATTGTGTGTTCAAAATGTGCGGCAAGCGAACCGTCGGCAGTACGGATCGTCCAACCGTCGCGGTCCATAGTAACTGCTTCGCCACCGAGTGTTGCCATTGGTTCAATTGCAATTGTCATACCGGCTTTAAGGCTAGGGCCGGTACCTGACACACCGTAGTTTGGGATATTTGGATCTTCGTGCACATAGTGGCCAACGCCGTGACCGACTAAATCGCGCACAATACCAAACTGTTCGGCGTCGAGCACTTTTTGCACGGCTGCGCCGATATCGCCAACACGAACACCGTCTTTTAATTGTTCGATGCCAGCATACATTGACCGTTCGGTCGCCTTTAACAATCGTTGCTGAGTCTTTGTGGCTTTGCCCAGCACCATGCTAAAGGCGCTGTCGGTAATCATGCTGTTGTAATTAACGCCAAAGTCAAAGCTAACTAGGTCGCCATTTTTAAAGGGTGTGTCGTTGGGGATGCCGTGCACAACAACGTCATTAACAGATATACAAATGACATCTGGGTAGCCACCGTAACCTAAAAAACTAGGTTTAGCGCCAAAGGCTTTAAGCTCTGCGCTGGCGAGGTGAGAAATGTCCTTACCAGTCATGCCCGGCTGCACTGTAGCTTTGATCTTTTTAAGAATCTCGGCCAACATGCGACCGCTTTCGCGCATATTCTGTTGTTCTGTCGGCGTTTTTACTTTGGTAAACATTCGCTGAGCTCCGCCACAATGCGGTCGTGAACTTGACCAACGGTGCCAGTACCGTCAATGTGCGCAATAGAAATGTGCCGTTCGTTAAAGTAAGCTAAAATTGGATAGATTTTGGTGCGATAAATATGGAGACGTTCTTCGATTGCTTCGGCGGTGTCGTCGGCGCGGCCGCGAACAGTCAGCCGGCGAATGAGTTCTTCTTTGGGCACTTCAAGCACGACCACTTTTTTGATGGAACGCTCGTGCTCCGGTTCAGCGTCGAGCAGCCATTTTGCTTGGCTGAGTTCGCGCGGGAAACCATCGACAATAACGTGGTCGATATTTTTTGAACGGTTAAGTGCGTCGAGCATGACTTTATTAGCCGTGTCGTTATCGACCAACTTACCAGTGCTCATTTCTTTAAGCAATTCAGGGTTATGCGTATCGCGCAACAATTGCCCAGCCGAAAG
>DATIJQ010000039.1:0-9309 GCA_035478375.1 Saccharimonas sp. (SeqCode)
CGACGGCACCCATCTTCAATTTACGAAGCAACAAATCCTCCCAGATTCTTCGCGCACCCTCCATTAGTCTACGCATCTAACGCCAAAAAGTTACAAAAATGACGGCTATTTATGCCGTCATTTTTACATTATTGAACCGTGTAGCGCTTAAGCAACAAAGGTAAGTGCTTTGCCTTTTTTACCAGCGCGGCCAGTACGGCCAATGCGGTGCACGTATTCTTCGTACGTGTTTGGTTGGTCAAAGTTAATAACGTGGCTAACATTTGGAATGTCCAAACCGCGCGCCGCAACATCGGTCGCAACCAATACGCGGACGTTATTCTTTTTAAAAGCGTCAAGCGCGCGTTGGCGTTGGCCCTGGCTTTTGTTGCCGTGAATGGCTTCAGATGGAATGCCAGCGCTGGTCAGTTTTTCGGCCAAGCGTTGCACGCCGTGTTTGGTTTGGCCAAACACAATAACTTTTTCGAAGTCAGGTTGGCGCAGCATTTCTTCTAGCAATTCGATTTTGTGTTCTTTGCTGGTGGCGCGCACAACGTTTTGTTCGACATGCTCACTTGTTTCGCTGGTGCGAACAGATACAGTGACTGGGTCTTTAAGCATGCCGTCAATTAATGTTTTAATTTCGGGCGTAATTGTGGCGCTAAAACACAGCGACTGGCGGTTGGTGTCCAGCTGGCCAATTAAGAATTGGATGTCGCGTATAAAACCCATGTCTAACATGCGGTCAGCTTCGTCCAAAACCAGCATGTTGGCGGCCCCAAGGCGCAAAGCTTTTTGCTGGACCAAATCTTTTAAGCGGCCAGGTGTACCAATAACAAGGTGCGGGCCACGTTTGATTTGTTTAATTTGCGGGCTGATGTTCATACCGCCGACGCACAACGCGCTGTACAGGCCAAGGCCTTTAGAAAACGCGCGGAATTCTTCGTCGATTTGGTACGCAAGCTCGCGGGTCGGCGCCATAATAAGGGCGCGAATGCTATTTGGATCTTCGACAAGGCGCGACAAAATTGGCAGCAAAAAGGCTGCGGTTTTGCCAGTACCGGTGTTGGCGAGGCCGATTAAATCGCGGCCTTCTAAAACTGGTTTAATGGCTTCGTCTTGAATTGGCGTTGGGTTAACGTAGCCGTGCGATTCGATGTTGCGCTGCAATGCAGGCGCAAACGCAAAGTCGGCAAAGGTGTGTTTGGGAACAAAAACTACTTCTTCTTGCGCAGTTTTGGCTTTGTTAACAAACTTATCGGGGTTAATATATTTTGCCTGGCCTTTATTGCCTTGGCGGTTTTGCCCAAAGCGCGGACGCGGGCTACTAAAACGCGTGCCACTAGGGCGGCGCGAAAAACGAGAATTTTGCATGAATACCTTTCGGTTGGTTTATGTAAGCCTATTCTCACGTTGATGAACGGCGAGAACTGCTACAAAACCTCGGATTCATCAATAGGTTAGAAACACTGTAACACAACTATGAGATTTTGTCTATATGCTATTGACTCAAACAGTTTAAAAATGTATAATATATTTTTGTCAGTATCCACCAAACGGGGAAGAATGGCGAGGCTCCGGTTGTCAACCGAGAAGAGAACGCTCAAGACGGACGTGAAGCAGGCCAAGGCCGACCGTGACAAGCGTATCGCCGACGACACACCCGGCGAGGGCGGCCTCGAACCGAGAACGGATGCCCAAATCAAAAAGGCAGTCGACGGAAATCAACCACAACAGTAGGGAGTTCACCATGAAGAAGCTCATCGCACTGCTCGCCGTCGCCGCCGTCGTCCTCTTCTGGGTCAAGGCCAAGAAGAGCAACAACGACATCTTCGACCACGGCATCGACGCCGACAAAGCCTGACCGACGCCGCTCCCGCGGCACTGACCGAAGCTCGGTCGCGCGCAGCAAACCCGCTGCGCGCGCCGGGCGCTTTTTTTGCCGAATAAAATACCATGTCTTTGCGTTTTGCCACCAGCCCGTTACAGTAAAAGTACAATGAAATTACTATTTGACCGCCGCGAAGCTCAAACCGGCAACGCCACAACCTTTATTTTTACACCAGTTAAACCAACGACTTGGGTGGCAGGGCAGTCGATTCGGCTTGAAGTGCCAGGCGTGTACGAACCGTTGGAGCATCGTTTTACAATTTCTTCGGCACCCAGCGAAGGCCACATTGCCATTACCACACGCAACAGCGGCAGCATGTACAAGCAGAGTTTATTTGGTCTGGCGCCCGGCACAAGCCTAGACGCCTACGCCATAGAGGGAAAATTTATATGGCAGGAATCAACATCGCCACACTTATTCGTCGCCGCTGGCATGGGCATTACGCCAGTGCGTAGTATCATAAAAGAACGCCTAAACGCAGGCCTGCCAATTGCCGCCACACTTTTATACGCCGCTCGCGAGCCAATTTTTAAAGATGAAATTGCTACCTGGGCACACAATGTACCAGAATTCACCGCGCACTTTTTGTCCCGACATATTACCGCCGATGATGTCGCAACGGCAAACCCACAAGGCCTCATTTATATTACCGGCCCAAGCACAATGGTCGATAACATAAGCGCCGCGCTTATTCAAAACGGCGTTGCCGAAAACCGCCTGGTGCGCGACTGGTTTACGGGCTTAGCATCTGACGTGAGCATGGTACAATAGCGTAGGCTTGGTTCATACCTCGCTTTTACCAATGACCGTCATTCACGAAAGAGCTAGCAAGACATGGGCGTTCGACACCCAAACAGTCTGTGCGTTGGTCATTACGCCACCGAACAAGACTTGCCCCCGCGCACCGAAAACGAGACAGACCAAGTCGCGTCTTGCACAGAATGCCGTGGTTGCTACCGAGTCAAAAAAGCACGCAAATAATTAGCAAAGTGTCTAACTACAAGGTGAGTGAAACTTGGCAGAAGAAAAAGAACCCTGCACTCATCCACAAGGGTATTTCAGCCCGGCGGCAGCGCGTGCTGCCCTTAGTTCAGACAAGCAGGAAAAAGCAACGCCGGATAATCTCCAGACCTGTGGCAATTGTGTACGCTGCTGGTACGAGGTAGACTGAGCCCACCAAAGCGGCACCCAACCCCAATCGCGGGGCTCGGGTGCCGCCGCTCCCTAAGTTTTTAAACGACTAAAAGTTTAGGCTGCGGCACAAGCAAAAAAGCAAGTTAATATATGCAACTTGCTCTTTTGTTATAACTCTTGTTTAGGCTGCGCGATTATTGTAGTTTTGGCGTTTGCGCAAGGTTGGGTTGAGCTCGCGCTTGCGGAGGCGAAGGGTTTTTGGTGTGACTTCTAGCAGTTCGTCGTTTTCGATGAAGTCTAGGCATTGTTCGAGGCTCAAAGTTGTGGCCGGCGTTAATTGCACCACACCGTCGCTCGATTTGCTACGCATGTTGGTGAGGTGTTTTGTTTTGCACACGTTTACCTCGAGGTCGTCGCCGCGGCTGTTAAGGCCGACGATTTGCCCGGCGTAGACTTTTTCGCCTGGGCCAATGTATAAAATGCCGCGGGCTTCGGCCATTTCTAACGCGTACGGTGTTGTGACGCCGGTTTCAAAAGCGATTAATACGCCATTGCGCAGTTGTTGCAACGGCGCACCAAGTGGTTGGTAACCGCTCAGCAAGCTGTTCATAACCACGGTGCCTTTGGTTTGAGTTAGCAAAATGTTGCGGAGGCCCAAAAGCGCGCGGGTTGGTAGGGTGTAGACTAATTTGGTGCCGCCTTTGGGGCTGATGACTTGTTCAACTAAGTTGGCGCGGCGTTGGCCAAGCTCCATTTGCACGGTGCCGACGTGTTCGGCGGGCACTTCGATGGTCAGTTCTTCGACTGGTTCCATTGTTTTGCCGTCGACTTGTTTGGTGACGACTTGCGGGCGGCCGACTTCAAATTCGTAACCTTCGCGGCGCATGGTTTCGATTAAAACGCTCACGTGCAACTCGCCGCGGCCAGCGACTTTATAACCAATGCCATCGTCTTGCACGCGCAGGCCGACGTTGGTTTCGAGTTCTTTTTGCAGGCGTTCACCAATTTGGCGACCGGTGTTAAATTCGCCTTCCTGGCCTTTAAATGGGCTGGTGTTAGGACCTAGAAAGACTTCCAATGTTGGGGCTTCGATTTCGATAATTGGCAAGGCATCGGGGTGCTCAGCATCGGCAACGGTTTCGCCAATTTGCACATCGCTCAAGCCGGTTAGCTGTACAATGTCGCCAGCGACGCCCTCGGGGACTTCGAACTTGGTCACGCCATGGCTCATAAATACTAGCTCAACTTTGCCGCGGGTTATGCTGCCATCTTTTTTGCAGACCGCAACTTGGTCGCCGGCTTTGACACGGCCGCGGCTAATACGACCAATGGCGTATTTACCTTTAAAGTTGTCCCAAGCCAAAGCGGTGACAAGCATTTGGAACGGTTTGTCTGTTTCGACTTTTGGCGCGGGAATGTCACTTATAATAGCTTCAAAAAGTGGCTCTAGGTCGGCAGGCGCTTCGGGGTCAGCGGGCGGTTGTTGCCAGGCTTTGCCGGCGCGGCCAATGGCGTAATAAATAGGGTAGTGCAGTTGGTCTTCGTGTACGGCGAGTTCCAAAAATAGGTCGGCGAGCTCGTCTTCGACCTCGCTAATGCGACTGCCGGGCTTGTCGATTTTGTTGATGACAACCACTGGTTTAAGCCCCGCAGCTAACGCCTTACCCAACACAAATTTGGTTTGTGGCATGGGGCCTTCTTGGGCATCAACAATAAGCAGGCAGCCGTCGGCCATGTTTAAGGTGCGTTCGACTTCGCCACTAAAATCGGCGTGGCCAGGCGTGTCGATAATATTAATGCGGTAATCGCCGTGCTGCACAGCCGTGACTTTGGCGGTAATAGTAATGCCGCGTTGGCGCTCTTGGTCACCGCTGTCCATAATAAGGTCTTGCGACATTTCTGCCTGGTTATCGCGGAATGTTTTGGACTGCTTTAATAACCCATCGACCAACGTAGTTTTACCGTGGTCAACGTGAGCAATAATTGCAATGTTACGAATTTTGGATTGATCTTGGGCCATAAAAAATACGCTTATAAAGCGTCCTTTGCTTTTGGCAATTCTACCACATATAAACGCTCGTGGCAATGTGCGTATGCAACACTCTTGTAAATCTTATATACTTAAATATGTCGGACGACGAAGGAAGAACCGTGATCAGCCAAAAACTTCGCACCTTTAAAACTGCGTTAGGCTATGTGATCGCAGACCCAGCGACGTACCTTGACATGCGGGCGTTATGCCCACACATCGACCCGGTAGCCGCAGAACACGCTTTTAACAGCGGCCGCCCAATCGCACTCCCGGCTACCTATATCGCAGGCGCATACTGGATCTTGTGGGGGAAACGAGGGAAATGTTTTGCGACGGCGTGCCGCACGCCTGAGTCCTTTCCGAAGCAAAAAGTGAGCCATCACAATCGCTCGGGTAATGCGTTAGCACCGGGGCATAGTCAAGCGTTCGGCCTTGAAGCTGCGCTCGATTACCACTTTTCGGGCCAACAGCTCCACCACGACGTCGCGGTCGACACAATACGCTTTGACCTGCTTTGGTGGCAGCATATTACGGTCAATAACGCCAGCAAAATCAGGACCGACACGACAAAAACTGTGACGGCTTACGGAGCGCTCACGGTCCCTGCTGCTGACTTGTTGCGCATTAAAAAGACCAACGAGCGTTTAGAACAAATCGCCAATTCGCTCGTTTCGCACGGCAACCACAAGCTGCTGACGCTGGACGGCGTCTACGGGCAGGAAATTGTCAGCTTCTTGCCAACACGGCTGCGCTACTGTGGCGACTGTGGCAAGCACCTAAGCAAAAGAAGTTGCCAGCACGACACACCAAGTGACCTGCCGCGCCCAGTGCGGGCACTGTTTGCAAAAGGCGGGCAAGTTTTTAAGCACGAATGCCTACGTGTAAGGACGTCATGACGACCGATCAACCCGACCCCCGTACCGACTTAGAACTGGCGCTTAACCAGGTTGTACTAGGTGAACACGATTACGTGCTAAGGCACCTGCTGCCACACGTTAGTTTCTCGGCCGCCATCACGGCGCTAGAGGACCGCGAAGCAATCGCGCTGCCACCACTCTTTGTGGACGGTGCGTACTGGGCTTTGCGCGGCACGCGTGGCAGCTACGTCACAGCAATGCGCACAGTGCAGTCGTACGGAACGCCGCACGCTGGGCACCTCAGGGGACATACTACTCAGCCGAAAGTCCTGTTCGTTGATGGAGCAATAGCCTTCGCCACAAAGCACTGGCCAGAAAAACTCGCCAAACGCCACGGGAATGATGCAGTGGTGTTCGAGCTATTCTGGCCAGAGGCGCTGCAACCACACAGCCAGGTGTACGCAGAGCTGAACATGCTGTATCGCGACATCAGCGGCGATGAACAGCTCAACATCATGGTCCACAATGTGACATACGACCATCTTGCTGGCGGCGAGATGGTCGGCTGGAGCCCGCACCGATTGCCCTACTGCGGCATTTGCGGGTCTGCAATCCAGCAGCTGCGTTGTTACACATGCAAACTCAGTTTCCGGCGGATCCAGCAACGGGCCGTGCCAGTGGACCAGGCGATGTCTATGCCGAGCAGAGTTCGAGAAACGTTCGAAGCAATGGGGTACAGCTTTAAGTAATCGTCCGTCAGCACGGAGGGCCGCCACGCGCTGCCCTCCGTGCAAACAAAATACATTTGGTTTATAATCATTCATTGTCCCAGCAACAGATTGGTTACGTCGTCTTGAATACGGTACATACCTGTTATACAAACAACCTTAGCCGCTTTGTCGCAAACCAGGGCCGTCTGATACCCGAGCTTTACGCACACCTCAACGACCGGACAATTATCGATTGCGCCCGCCGCCTCTTGCCATTTGCAATACCTGGCGCTTACGTGCGTGGCGCTGTATGGGTGGTGCAAGGGCAAGAAGGGCAACCGGCAAAGTATCAACCTTACCGTACGCTGGAGTCGTTTATTGGCGCTGCGACTCACCGTTTCCCTGAACCGCGCGATACTATTCATGGATTGTTTACAGCTTTAAATTACGCCGAAGACAATTGGGCCGAAAAGCTCATGACAGACCGTTGGCCGGCATCGCTCCGCTGTAACATCGTAAAATCTGGTAAGGTGGTGCGTCAGGTATACGTTATGCTGCAAGGCCAATTGCCACAAGAATTTACGACTAAAGGTTTACGGGGTGCTACTGATTTTGTCACGCCAAACAATGTGTTCGGCAGAGAATTAGCGGCCAACGCACGCATTGCTCATTTTTGCGCGGTGTGTCGACGACGTGTTGTTAAGCGTCTTAACGACTGTGACGCGCACCGCAAAAATCAACCGCTTCCTCAACAAATTTGGGATGTGCTACGCCAATGACTGGGTGCGGAGGGTGGCCACGTGCTGCCCTCCCAAAAAACAACTCGCGTACCAAATTGGCGCAAAATCAAGACTTTCGCCGTGGCAGCAACTTGCTATACTTATATTAGTCATGTTTGTGCTGGCACCAAGCCGCCTTCTTACAAACAGACTTTAACAATTTATACGTTTTAGGCCGCCACTTGGCGGTGCTTTCGCGCTTTACGGTTAGCAAACGCGCCGTAAAAGCTACTTTTGTTTCCCTGGGTCAGTCGTTGCCTCCGAGCGGTTGGGCACGGCCATTGCCAGGTAAGCTCCTGCTAAAACCCGTTCGCCTTAAATAAGCGATAAATCTCGACAGGATGAAAGCAATGAATCGACGTACAGTTAACGAAGGTGTAACTATAACCTCGCTGGCATTCCGCAGCACCCGGGACTTTACCACGTACCCGCGGCGCATGGAGTTCCAAGGCCGGGCGTACACCTTCCAAAACGGCTTGCAGTACCTTATTAAAAAAGGTGGTAGCATTACCCGGATTTTCGACATGGTCGACAACGCCGGGGCCAGCTACCGCCTAAAATGCGACGATGCGCATAGTTGGACACTCCTAGCCATTACCGAGTGATCCAGACCGCGTTTACCAAAAACCCGCCCTCAAGCCAGGCGGGTTTTTGTTGTACGAATTTTAACTTGGCAGCTACCTAACGTTATGGTAGCTTAATAATATGAATATGATTGATTTTGGTACCCCAGAAGTAGTCCTTGTTGTCGGTTTTATTGTTGGACTTGCAATTGTCGTGTACGTTGGCCGTCTTGTTTACAAAAACTTCTTCTCGAAACAGCAATAACTAATATCATTTATGGCGCTATCGGCGGCAGTCACAAAAGCATGTGACTGCCGCCTTAACGTTTTTTTAGCGCCATGTAGCGTTGGCTGCGCGCCTAGCTAGCAGCCGCGGTCGAAACTCACCACGTTGCCCCAGGCGTTGATACCCCAGCGGGAGGCGCACGAGAACGTCGCCCAGCCTCCCCAGATCGTCACGCTGTAGTTCTCGCCGGCACCCATCCAGGAACCACCACCACCGTAGGTGCCGTACCAGGTGATACCGTTGAGCGAGTAGCCGAGCGTGTCCACCCCGGGCGTGATCTGCCCGTTCTGCCAGACCTGCGAACCGTTGTAGCAGATGGGCACGGTCATGTGCGGCCGGATGGCCGTGACCGTCGCGCCCGACAGGTTGAGCGTCTTGCAGGTCGTGCCGGCGAAAGCCTGCTGCGACGAGACCAAGCCGGTCGTCATCGCCAGCGTCGTCAGCAGGAGTGCCACGACGCCCCGCTTGACGAAGATCAAAACCTTCCTCATTCTTCACCAGTCTTTCTTCCGCAGGAACAAAACGAAACACACTGGCGCTAAACAAACGTTTGCTTGCCGGTGACGGCAAGCTACGAGTAGTTTAGCATGCTACGCAAATACTCATCAAGAATCGACGCTTTGTCGCTTCTGCCTAAACTTGCTAGTATGTAATTATGAAAACGTATTCTCGCGAAGTCACCGCACTCTTAAAAGAATGCGAATTTTTGTTTCAAAAATACTCCGAAGAATTGCGCGCAACAACACAGCCGTATTATCTACGCAAAGCGATAAATCATGTTCCTAATTATAATTATCGTCCAGAAGACCCGCTCATACGCGAGACATTAATGGAGCACGTTGGGTCTTTGCCTATGCTGGCGGCAGCATTTTATCCGCATATAAATAACGTCAATGTCGATTTAGGCCAAGCGCTCACCATGCTAGCAATTCACGACATTGGCGAGCTCATAACAGGCGATGAAATAATTTTTACCAAAAAAGCCAGCGCTAAAAATTCAGAGCGCGAGGCGGCGTTATCACTTTTACACAAAACGTATCATGCCATATACGACGATATCGAAACGCAAACAAGTCCG
>DATIJQ010000040.1:0-20952 GCA_035478375.1 Saccharimonas sp. (SeqCode)
CAGGTTATGACAATCGCGATGCAGCCGAAGAATTTACCGCCATGGGACGCCCCGATCTCGCCGCCGAATATGCTCGGGCACGCAAGGTCAACAACGACCCGCGTATTACCGCGTTTGGGCGGTTCCTACGCGCCACATCCATTGATGAACTACCTCAGTTGTTTAATGTAATACAAGGTCACCTAAGTTTGGTCGGACCGCGGCCAATTTTGCCCCAAGAACTAAAATTATACAAAGGCAAACATGCCCTGCTGCACAGCGTAAAATCGGGCGTGACCGGTTTGTGGCAGGTGTCGGGCCGTAGTGATCTGCCGTTCGAAAAACGCGTTGAGCTCGAACTTTACTACGCCCAAAACTGGAGCTTTTGGCTGGACGTACGCATCCTACTTAAAACCATTCCGGCGTTATTAAACAAAGGCGCGCGCTAAATGGCTGCACCAAAAGTCGCCATTGTTTACGACTGGCTGACCAATATGGGCGGCGCCGAGCGTGTCGTATTGGCCGCCCACCAAGCGTTCCCCGATGCGCCAATTTTTACCTCAGTTTTTGATGCCGACGGATGCCCACAATTTAAAAACCTCGACATTCACACAACATGGCTGCAACATTTGCCGCGTTTTTTACGTAAAAAACACCAGCTGTTCCCGGTGCTGCGATGGGGGGCATTCCGACGTTTAAACTTGCAAGGTTACGACATGGTTATTTCTATTACCAGTGCCGAAGCAAAAGCCGTTCGGGTCCGCCCAGGCGCTAAACATATCTGTTATTGCCTCACACCAACCCGCTATTATTGGAGCCATTACGAAGAGTATAAAAAAGAGCCAGGTTTTGGCCCGCTCAACCCGCTGGCCCGATTGGCGCTCCCTATTTTTGTTGGCTGGATGCGCCGGTTAGATCTCCGCGCTGCAGCTGACGTGACCGAATTTGTGGCGATTTCGTCGGCCGTCGCTCGGCGCATAAAAACCTATTACGACCGCGATAGCCATATAATCTACCCGCCAGTCGATATGGAACGCTTCCGGCATTTGGCAATTGGCGGACCACGCAAAGGATTTGTGGCGCTTGGCCGGCAAGTGCCCTACAAACGATTCGATTTAGCCGTGCAGGCCTGCACAAAACTTGACCTACCACTGACCGTTTATGGTAACGGACCCGAGCACCAACGGCTTGTCGACCTTGCCGGTCCAACTGTCAAATTTGTTGTCGGTGCCAATGATACAACGATCGCCGCCGCCCTCGCAGGCGCCCAAGGTTGCATCTTCCCACAAGAAGAAGATTTTGGCATTGTGCAAGTCGAATCTCTCGCTGCCGGCTGTCCAGTTATTGCTTTTGCCAAAGGCGGCGCGCTCGATGTTATAACAGATGGCAAAACGGGCATCTTCTTTGATGAACAAACTGCCAACAGCCTAACAGAGGCACTGCGACGCTGCCAAACCACTCGTTTTGCACCAAAAATTCTGCAAGCTCACGCCGAAACGTTTAGCACTGAACAATTTGTGCGACGGCTACGCGAACTTGTTTAATTGTCTTGCTGTTTCGCTTGCAATTTTTTAGCAATTTCGCCCACTTTTTGCGATAAATCTTTGCGCGCAACCAGCACGCCGTGAGGTGAGTTAACGACTACCACATTGTCGAGGCCAATAACCGCAATCGGTTTGTTGTCTTCGTTGCGTACGTATGAATTTTCGACGCCCTCTAGTTCAATATCTTCGCCACGCAAGCTGTTGCGTTGTTCGTCAAGCACACTGACTTCGTGTAAATCACTAAACGAACCGACGTCCATCCAGTCGAATGATCCGGGGACTACCAACAGATCTTTCGTTTTTTCTAACAGCGAATAGTCAATGGCGATATTTTCGAAACCTAAATACGTATCGCGGTATTCATCATGGTTACCATCTGCCTCTTTAAGCGCGAGGTAATTATTGTACATGTCCGGCGCGAATTCTTGCATCTTTGCCAAAAATACGTTGGCGGGCGCTACAAAATAGCCCATGTTCCAAAGATATTTGCCACTTTTAACGTATTCGGCAGCAACATCGTGCGCTGGCTTTTCTTTAAATGAATGCACTTTGTATACAAACGTGTTGCCATTGTCACCAATAGATTCGTCTTTTTGGATGTAACCAAAACCGGTCGCCGGGTATGACGGCTCAACGCCAAGCAGCACAATTTTCTTCTCCTCAGCTGCTGTTTTGCCAGCAAATTTTACCACGTTGGCAAAGCTGGCCACGTCACGAATGTGGTGGTCAGCGTGCATAAATACAATCGACTCTTCGCCGCTGTCTTGCTGTAAAATGCGGTCAATCGACGCCACAAAACAGCTTGATGTACCACGGCGCCCCGGTTCAATAATGACTTTGTCTGGCGTCATATCGGGCAGCTGGGTAAAAATATGATCGCTGTGCCCCGCCTCTGTTATAACGTAGATATTATCGGTAATTTGTTTAGCGCGGTCGTAGGTGTTTTGCAGCATAGACCGCTCGTTAGTCAAACGTAAAAGGTGCTTAGGGAACGTTGGCGTTGAAAGGGGCCACAGGCGCGTACCAGAGCCGCCAGCAATAATTACGACTATCATACATCCAGTATAGTGTAAGATAAGATTATGAAAAGCCCATCGCCACAATTATCTGTTGTGATTCCTGCACACAACGAAGATAAAAGCTTGCCCACATTTTATGCGCAGCTACATGGCGTGTTGCAAGCGCAAAAAGGTCTGTCCTACGAGGTAATCTTTGTGGACGATGGCAGCACTGACGACACGCGCAGTCTGCTCATCCAGTTCGCCAAGCAAAATGACAACGTGCGGCTTATTTGTTTCCCGCGCAACTTTGGCAAAGAGGCAGCCACTAGCGCTGGCATTCAACATGCCCGCGGCGAAGGCATTTTAATGATGGATGCCGACGGCCAAAACCCGCCCGAACTCATTCCAACTTTTTTGCAAAAATGGCGGAGTGGTGCACGAGTCGTTGTGGGCGTACGCACCGCTAACCAAAAAGAAGGCTGGATTAAACGCTATGGCTCAAAACTGTTCTACGCCCTTTTAAAACGCATGGCGCACAGCGATGTTGTTCCCCGGGCAACTGATTTTAGGCTTATCGACCGCACCGTCCAGCAAGAATTTAACTCACTAACCGAACGCAACCGCATGACTCGCGGCCTCATAGATTGGCTTGGCTACGAACGTGCCACCGTGCCGTTTGTAGCCAACCCGCGCGTGGCTGGCGAGGCAAGCTACAAAATCACCAAGCTCTTTCGTCTAGCCATTAACAGCTTTGTGTCGTTAACGCTTGCGCCGCTGTACGCCATTGCGTGGGCTGGCGGTTTTATTACTCTTTTGTCACTGCTAAGCGGTTTGTTTGTCATTATTGAGCAACTTGTTTTACATGACCCACTTGACCTCAAGATTACCGGCACAGCAATGTTAGCGCTCCTTATTTTGTTTTTGGTCGGACTCGTGTTGATGTCGCAAGGCCTTATGGTGCTCTATATTTCGCACATCCATGCCGAAACGCAAAACCGGCCGCTGTACATTGTTGATCACAAACACTCAATACGGCTGGAGAAACCGCATGCGTGACAGATTACAAACGTACGTACGCGCGAGCTTGACCTGGCTTAAAAGTCACCCGCACCATGTTGTTGCTGGCGTGCTACTGGCAATTTGGTGCATTCCTTATTTTGTGACCGGCAACAATGTTGAATGGGGTGATTTTACTTTTTTTGCCCAGGGCGCCGAAGCCATCCGCAACAGTATTTTGGCCTATCATCAGTTCCCGTGGTGGAACCCATGGGTGGCCGGCGGTGTGCCGCTGTATGCTAACCCGCAGTTCGGCGTGTTTTCGCTGCAGACCTTGTTTGGATTATTTTTTGGCGCGGTTGCCGGGCTAAAAATTACGGCGGCGATTTTTACAGTTGGCGGCTATGCCTCGATGTTTATTTTAGCGCGTCGTTACTTTAAAATTAGCGCCAAAATTGCCGCAGTTATTGCGCTGCTTTGGGTGTTTAATTCGTTCTTTGTCAGCCACATTCCATCACACTTTACATTTTTGTGGTACTTTTTAGCGCCGCTGTTTGTGTACTTGTCATTGACTGTTAAAAACTGGCGTGGCGGGTTAGCGTTAGGCGGACTATTTACGCTTATGGGGTTGGCCGAGATTCATTATTCGTTCCTTCACATCGCCATTATTTGTGCGATTATTTTGGTCGTACGCCTCGTCCGTGGCAAAACCTCGCGAAAGCAATTAGCGCTTGGCTTATTGGCCGCAGCTGCGTTTTTTGTGGTGATCGCTGGCCACCGCGCACTGTTTACCCTCCAAAACGTACATGATTTTCCGCGGATTGTTGCCGACCCACCAGCCAAACCATGGGATTCAATTTTAGCTGTCACTCTGCCCTTTTTTGGCGCCCACAAAGCTCCCTACCCTTACCCAAACACGCCGTTTGGGTGGGGCGAAACAACCGCTACATTTGGTCTCTGCGCCAGCATTGCTTTAGCTTTGTTAATCGGCTGGTTACTCTACCGTTGGCGGCATAAACCCAAAATCAAAGAGACAAAAGAACTACGGTACGGCGCCGGGCTATTAGGCGTGGCGATCGCGGCATTCGCTATTGGCGTTGGTGCTGTGGTTAAAATTGCGCCATACAGTCTCATAAAACACTTACCCATCCTAAGTGGCATGCGTGTGGCATCGCGCTGGTTTATATGGTATGAACTCGCTGCGCTGCTATTTATGGGCTACATGTTATGGCGCATACGGCCGTCACGGTTGCGAACTGTTGCCAAGGCATTTTTGGTGCTTGGCGTAGCAGAGTTATTTGTGCTCGGCTTTGGCTACCAATTTATGTTATTCGGGCACAAAGCCGTGACTGCACCAAAACCAATCACCGCCTATCAGTTCGAACAAGGCAACATGTTTGGTGACACGCGCTATTTACCAACCGGCGACAAACTGCCCGACGACGGCAACATGCCACACGTTGACCGCGAATACGAAGCCACCACATTTAATCTCGGCACCATTCAAGCCAATGATGCTTTAGTCGACTTGCGCGGTCTTAAAACGCCGCCGCACTGCACCTACGCTCAGGGTTGCCCGTTTGTGCTCAGTGGCAATGCCAAACTCATGTCGTGGAGTCCAAATAAAGTCGTGTTAATGCGAACGGGTGTCGGTCCTATCCGACTCAACATGAACGATTCAAATTATTTTACAGTTAACGGTGTCCGCAGCACCGCCAAACACGTAGCCGAACCATATGGTGACCTTACCATTACCCTGCCTGATAGTACGCAAAACATAACGATTGAAGTCCAACCCAGCGCCAGCGTCACAATTAAAGGTCTCCTTACCAAATAATTGATTGCGCTGGTTTAAAACCAAGTAATTTTTGAGCGCGCGTAATGTCAGCCCAACTATAACTTGCTGGTGCTTGTTTGACGTCGTAGTGTGGTGTCACGCCCTGCGCGGTCAATTCTTCAACGAGCATTTTGTTATTCACTGCGCGGCCGCCAGCAATGTTCATAACGGTAAAGTTTGGTAGGTTTGCAAAAGCGTCAAACTGGACGAGCGCCCGTACAACGTCGTTTACGTGCACGTAATCGCGGTAAAATGTCTCAAAACCGTTTAATTGCACGGGTTGCTCGGGGGTGCTTTTTGCTAATTTATACACCAGCGAATTTGTGAATGTCGGTCCATACACGTTAAAAATCCTGAACGCAATAAACTTTACGTCACCGGCACTATTTGCCAGCGCCTGCTCGGCAGCCAGTTTGGTTTGACCGTACACGGCAGCTGGTGCGATGTTGCTGTCTTCATCTGTTGGCAGGAGCTCGTTCTGCGCGTATACTGCGGCGGTCGAGGCGAATAAAAAGTACCGCACGCCGTGCTTGGCCGACGCTTTTGCGAGTTCGGCAGTGGCGTCGGCATTCACTTTTTTGGCAAGGTCGGGGTTGGTTTGTGCTTCGCCGATTACTGCAGCGAGGTGAATAATAGTGTCAGGTTTTGTCGCAGCAATAGCCGGTTCAATACTCGCTAAATCGCTTAAGTCGAGTTCAATTTGCGTCGCGACTGTGCCTACCTTTTGAGTCCGCACCGCCTGCACAACTTCATGACCAGCTAGCGCCTTTACGACCTCAGCGCCTAATTTGCCAGCCGCACCAGTAACTAAAATCTTCATGTTAATCCTGGGCGTTAAAACCCATGTTAGTTAATTCGTTTTTCATATCGCTAGACGACAGGTCGTAGCGCAGGCTACGATCTAATAGTGCGCGGATTGCGTCGTGAAAGCTTTGGTGATCAAACGGTTTTTCGTCCTTTACAATAAAAACTTTGTTGCTGGTAGTCTTGCCAACGTTTTGCGGGTCGTAGCTGAGTTCTTCGTACAATTTGTCGCCGGGTCGCAGGCCAATAATTTTAATTGGATTATCTTTTTTGGCGAGTCGAATAAGGCTTTTTGCCAAATCAATAATTTTAATTTGCTCGCCCATATCTAACACAAAAATCTCGCCGTTTTTGCCGAGCGCCGCCGATTGCACGATAAGCTGCGCGGCTTCTTCGACGGTCATAAAAAAACGAGTGACATCTTTGTGCGTTACCGTAACCGGCTCGCTTTTTTGAATCTGTTTTTTAAACGTATGGATAACACTGCCGTTACTTTGAATAACGTTACCAAACCGCACAGCATTAAATTTTGTGCCGTTTTGCGAAGCTGCCAGCGTTTCGAGCAACATCTCGCCAAGTCGTTTGGTTGTACCCATAACATTTGCTGGGCGCACTGCTTTGTCGGTCGACACGTACACAAAGTTTTTGACGTTGTGCTTTATAGCCTGTTCCATAACGTTGAGCGAACCCCATACATTATTATTAAAGGCTTCGACCGCATTTTGTTGCATTAAAGGCACGTGTTTGTAGGCAGCGGCGTGCAACACAATATCAGGTTTGTAGCGGTCAAAAATTGCGTCCATGCGCTGCGCATTTTTTATGTCAGCAATTTTAAATATCATATTTTTTTGGTCAAGGAACTCTTGCTGCAGGTAGAATATACCGTTTTCCCACCAGTCGATACAGACAATTTTATCGGGCTGCAAATCAACAAGTAACTTAACGAGCTTTGACCCAATCGAACCAGCTGCGCCGGTCACCGCTACGGTTTTGCCTTTTACAAATTCGCGGCAAGCCAGCAAGTCATGTTTAACTGGCTCGCGGCCAATGAGCGCTAAAATATCTACATCTGTTAAATCGTGCAAACTAACAGTATTTTTAGCAATAATATTAAAGGAACGCGGGATAATCGAAAGCGTCACGTCGTCATGCGTCAGTCTTGCCAAAAATGTCCGTACCACCTGAGCCGATGCCGACGGAATTGCAAAATAAATATCAGTAATACCGTACGTTTTAACAATAGTGTTGACGTCAGCTAGCGTACCTAGAACCGCTTTGTCTTTTAAAACGTCGTCTAAGAACCCTTGTACTTTTTGACCGTTGGCTTGCAAGCTTTTGGCAAGGCTTTGGCCAGCGGTGCCAAAACCGACAATCAGAATATTTTTTGGCATGTCTCTTTCCAGGTTAGGTGTACCTGGTTTATTATACACGGACGTTTAGGCTTGCGGCAGTTTTTCGGCCGCAATAATGAACTCGGGCCTCTGTTTTTGCAGGCTAATTGAGTGGGCGAGATAGCTGCCAATAATGCCAAGCAAAATAAAATTAACGCCAAAACAAAAGACCAAAACGACCATAAGTGACGTCCAGCCGCTGACCGCAGCGTGCCAGCCGCACAAAAACAAAATACTCAAAAATAAACCATACACCACGGCCAAAGCAGCAAACAGCACGCCTAGTTTAACAGCGATGCGCAATGGTTTTTCGCTAAATTGCAAAATGCCATTGTAGGCAAGGTCAAGCAATTTTTTAAGCGTATACTTTGACGTGCCAGCGATGCGTTTGCGCGGTGCGTAGGCAATTGTTACGCGCGGTACTTTAAGCCACGAAAAATAACCGCGCAAAAACAAGTTGCTTTCGGGACTTTTGGCTACCGTAACTGTGACCGTCCTGTCGATAAGTCGGAAGTCCGACGCCCCATACTCTAACTTCAACCCACTCAACCCATTAATAACTTTGTAATACATGCGCGAGGTGGCATATTTAAATGCGCCAGCATCGCGTACGCTGTCGTCGCGAATCATTTGGACGATCTTGTTGCCGGCCTCCCATTTGGCGATCATGTCGGGGATGAGTTCTGGCGGGTGCTGCAAATCGGCGTCCATCATAATAGCCGCATCGTAATCGACAGCGACGTTAAGCCCGGCGCGCAGGGCTGACTGGTGTCCGGCATTGTAGGTGAATTGACGGTAATAAATAAAATCGTGCGTCGTGGCGGCAGTCGTTATAACTGTCTGCGTATCATCAACGCTACCGTCATTTATAAATAACACATCTATACGATATTTTTTAGCGAGCCGATTGTGAACTTTGCTGAGCGCATCAATGGTGTGCAGCAACGCTTCGCCTTCATTATAGCAAGGGAGGACAATCAGGATTTTTTTCATGTGTTTCATTTAAATATTGTACAATAATGGCAGTAGTTATGAAAAAATTAATACCTATGCATGTTGTGCGCTATGTGCTCGCCGGCGGTTTAGCATATGCTGTTGAGCTGCTTAGCATTTTGGCCATGAGCCATTTTTTGCATTTTTCGGCCGAGCTGGCAACAGCCTGTGGGTTTTGGATTGGCCTACCAACATCATTTTTGCTCCAAAAAATCTTCGCCTTTAAAGATTACGAAAAAAGCCTCAAAACAATCTCAAAACAACTTGGCGCCTACGCCTTGTTGGTAGCTTTTAATTACGTATTTACTCTTATTGTCGTCGCCATGCTGCCAGAAAGCTGGCTTATTTTTAGCCGAACGCTTGCGCTTGTCATAACCACCTTATGGAACTTTGCTTTTTACCGCATTATTTTCCACGGCAAAAATCCGCTAGGCGAAAACGCAAAACAGTTTTTACATGACGCCGTGCGACTCAAAAACAAATGGGTGAACGGGGTGCTCCTTGCCATTCCGATTATCGTTTTTTGCATACCGCTGCTTATGACCGGCAACAAGCTTACGCCGGGCGACCCCGATTATTACTTCCAAATTTACGAAGCCTTCCGCCGCAGCGTGCTCGAATTTGGCCAAATCCCTATGTGGAACCCATGGGTCGCTGGCGGCATTCCGCTTTTTGCCAACGTGCAGTTTGGCATGATCAGTTTGCAAGGTCCGCTCGTGCTAATTTTTGGCGCGGTTATGGGGCTAAAAGTCGCTATTTTAGGATATATGCTGATAGGTTTTTACGGCTTCCGCAAATTGTTTAAAGACGGATTCGGCACACCAAACCTACGAGCGGCGCTTTTGGCTTACATTGCCATGTTTAGCAGCTTTTTTGTATACCGCGTTATGGCCGGCCATTTTACCTTTTTAATGATCGCTTTTGTGCCATGGTTACTTTACTTCTTCCTTAAACGACGCAATAAAAAGTCGTGGCTTTGGTTCGCACTTTTTTACAGCCTTATGGTTTGGTCTGCGCCGCATTACACAACTATCATGGCGGCCGTGGTGGTTGGCGTGTGGTTTTTGTACGAAATTATTCGGCTCGCCTTCAAATCGCTTAGCAGCACAAAATGGCAAGTCTTTTGGCAAGAAATTAAAAAGGATGTGCTGTTTTTTGTAAAAGCTGGCGCGCTTATTGCCGCGGTTTGTGCGTATCGTTTGTATTTTGTGGTGAGTTTTATAAAGGATCGCCCGCGATTTGAAGACACAAGCAATGACCCATTTACCGGGTTGTGGCAAGGGCTCTATTCTATATGGGGGCCAGATCAATTTAATTCGCCGCCAAAGCTGACAAGTCACTGGGGCTGGGAAGAAGCCGCAACCTACATTGGTATTGGCACCTTAGTCTGTCTGCTTATTGTGCTAGGTGTATGGATTGCAAAAAAAATTGCCAAAAAGCGCGCGCCCTTTAGCTATTCAATTGTGCTACTACTTGCTTTGTTTTTAAGCTTCTTTATTTTAGGCATGGGCGATTTTGGACCATGGTCACCATATCATTTGCTAAATCATCTGCCAGTGTTTAACTCAATGCGTGTCGCCACGCGGTGGCTTATGTGGGCTTCGTTATGCGTATTGTTTATTCTGGCGGCTTACAATGGCAAAAAATTCAGCAAGATTATTACTGTTATTTTGGCGTTTACCGTTATCGAGTTATTTGTAATAGGCGCGCCAAATATGGCCAGTTCTTACATAGTGATTCCTGCGCAGTATCGCTCGGCGCAAGCGCCATTTGACCAAGAATATAAATACAATATTCCACGGCCGCAGTACGCAAACAACAAAGAATTTCTTTCGAGGTATTCGTACGACGAAAACCTCACAGAAACTACGCGCAATAACCTCGGTCAAGTTATTGCCGGTGATTCGCTGGTCGACACGCGGCAGCCAAACAGCACCATTCGCTGTGGGGCGAATCAAGGTTGCAAGCTAATAAGCGACAACGCAACACTAGTCTACTGGTCGCCAAACAAGATTGTCTTGCAACGCACGGCGCCTGGGCCAATTGTGCTTAATATGAACTTTGGTAATGGTTGGCAGGTTAATGGTGTCTATGCTTTTGCCAGTGCGCCGATTGTGGACACGCTCCATCCATTTATTGTTAACGACCCTAGCCAAGTGCTAACATTAAAATACGTACCCAAGTTTTCGCCAAATTGGCTGCTACAAAAAATTAAGCTATAATGACGGAAATGACCAAAAAAAAGCAAAAATCTTCACACCTTACTGCCGAAATTATGACCTTTGTTAAGGGCAAGTGGTTTGGGCCATTTATGATTATGGCCTGCTTTTTATTTTTGCTCTTAGTGCGTATGGGCATTAACTTGCCGACGTTTGGCGATGAGCCGCACTACATGCTTTCTGACTACAGCCTAGTGCACGACCACGATCTTAACCTCACTAATAACTACGCCAACCATGATTACTCTAGTTTTTTTGATGGGAAGCTAACACCACAGGGCAATCCAGATCCTAAAGATATACGCACTATTCATGGTGACGGTTTGCCGTTCTTGTTGTTGCCCGGTTTCGCCATAGACGGCAAGTGGGGCGCAGCCATAGAGATGGTAATGGTTGCAACATTGGTTGTTTGGCTCACATACGTTTGGACCAAACAGATTACAAAAAACAAAAAAGCCGCCTACATTGCAGCTGGCTTGCTGACAATCTGTTTTTATTTTGCGAACCTAGCCGGGTATGTCTACCCTGATTTACCGTTAGCGGCAACGTTTTTGGCGTCGCTTATTATTCTCGATAAGTATTATAACCGCCCGTGGATGCAGTTTTTACTTGGCGCCATACTTGGATTTGGATTATTGCTGCATTTTAGAACCTTCGTCTTTATTGTACCGATATTCCTTATTTTAGCTTGGCGGCTATGGCGAAACGAGCGCAAATTGCCATGGCAAGCCCTGACCGCCTTCCTTATTTTTGGTGGCATTTATTACTATTACGAAGCGTATTTGTCTGGCGTTTCGGCTGCGCCAAGTGTTACCGGCTCGGGCGGTAGCCTTAATGGCAATGGCGTTATTAACCTTAGCGCATTGCTTTTTGACTCCAATAAAGGCTTGCTTAGTCTCAACCCTATATTGCTTTTGTTGCCGATTGGCTTGCCCATTTGGTTTAAGGAGCATAAGCGCTCGCTCATCATTGCCTTTATTGCACTGGCGCCCACTATGTACACGACTATAATGTTTATTGAATGGCATGGCGGTTACGCGCCCACCGGCCGGTACATGATGAGTATTTTGCCCGTGTTTATTCCAGCACTTGCCTTTGCGGTTATGTACCTAAAGGCAACGTGGCAAAAAGTTATAATTTGGTTGCTTGGTATTACATCTGTGGTCATTATTTTAGATGCGATACGCTCACATTACGCACTGATTGATCCTAACAAATGGTCTCAGCATCCCTTCTTTGCGCATATTCAGCATGCGACAGGGATTGCAGTCGACAAATTGTTGCCAGCGTTTGTTACCGACCTTACGCATGGCGACACAACCAACCTTGTCCATCCTGGTGCCATAGGCGTAGCAAAAATCGTGGTATGGTACTGTATTGTTATTGCGCTGGGCGCTTACGGGTGGTGGTTGAGTCGCGCGGTCCAAACCAAGCAATCAGCCCGGCGTAAAAAGACGTAAAAAATACAATCATCATACACTTGGCTGAATAACAAAGTTATGACGCTTATGTCTTTACAGACCTAGGCACCGGTGTTAAAGTTATTTATATGCAGTCTATAAGTAAACTAAAAACTAAAAAATCTTATAAAAAACTCGCTATTCTTATTGCCGCTGCTATTGTTTTGTTAGCAGCCGGCGCGTACGTTGCCTTGGCTCGCCCTTTTAACAGTCGACAGGTGACTGATTCGCCCACAAATGGCACGACTCGACCAGTTAATAGCGTTGACTACAATCCACCGACCGCACAAGACAAGCAAGATTCGCAAGACGCCAAGCAGCGTGATATTAATCAACAGCAACAAAACAATCCACCGACCAATCCGTCAATAACCGTAACTATTGCGCGCGCTGGGCAAACTGGTGTCGGGCAACCTGTGAGCATTCGGACCATTATAGGCGGCATCACTACTGGCAGTTGTAATGCAACGGTTACCAGCAATGGACAAACGGTGACTGGCAACGGCACCGTCATGCTAACAGGTACAAGTTATGCATGCAACATTGATATTCCTGCTTCTTCTTTCACAGCTAACGGACAATGGCAGTTACACGTAACAGCTACCAATGGTTCAGCTACCTCACCCGCGGCGACGCAAACAATAACAGTTAATAAATAATGAAACTGCTTAGAATTTTAGTAGTCACCGTTATCGCGTGTATCGTCAGCCTTACTTTTACGAGCGTCGCCCATGCGGCTAACCCTGGCGATTGGCACGCCGGAAACATTGTCGATGACGCGGTATTTTACAACAAAAATGCTATGGATGCCACCAGCATACAAAATTTTTTGAATTCTAAAGTACCAAACTGCGACAGTAACGGGACACAGCCATACGGTAACGGCACTCGCGCCGATTATTCGCGCGCCAACGGCCAACCATTGCCAATGGTTTGCTTAAAGGACTATTACGAGAACCCCTCTACGCACGCCAACAACCTCGACGGTCGATCAATACCAAGCGGCGGACTCAGCGCAGCACAACTTATCTCGGCGGCCGCTCAGAACTACAATATTAACCCGCAGGTCTTAATTATATTGCTACAAAAAGAGCAAGGGCTTATTACCGACGACTGGCCGTGGGATATCCAATATCGTAGCGCTACCGGCTATGGTTGTCCTGACAGTTCGGTGTGCGATTCGCAATATTACGGCTTTTTTAACCAGGTCAACAATGCTGCTCGCCAGTTCCGTCTGTATGCCAATAACCCAAACAACTACAACTATGTTGCCGGCATGAACAATGCTATTTTGTATAGTCCAAATACCAGTTGTGGAACGGCAAATGTTTACATCCAAAACCAAGCAACTGCCGGGTTGTATAACTATACGCCATACACGCCAAACCAAGCCGCCCTTAATAATTTATACGGCACGGGTGATGGCTGTTCGAGCTACGGCAACCGCAACTTTTGGCGTTATTTTGTTGATTGGTTTGGATCAACGTACATAAATTATTCCTGGCAAACTGTCGCCCAAGCAGCTTATTACGACAGTGGCAAACAAGCACCTGCCAGCGTTGGTCAACTTGTGGCAGGCCAGCGATATTACATTACAATGACCGTTAAAAACAACGGCAATGTTACCTGGCAACAGGGTGGCAATAACCCGGTTGTTTTAGCGACGAGTGGACCGCAAGATCGCGCAAGTCCTTTCTGCGATAGCACATGGACAAACGCGTCTAGTTGTAATCGTCCCGCTCTTTTGCACGAAAACAGCGTCGCCCCCGGTCAATATGGTTCGTTTGAATTTTGGGTTACAGCGCCGAGTACGCCAGGGCAATATAGCGAGACGTTCACCCCCGTTATGGCTGGCATGTCGTGGATGCCGGGAAGCGTGCTGTTCCCTATGACAGTCGTTGCGCAGCCAACGTACAACGCAACAGTTCTCGGTCAAGCCGCGTACACAAATTCCAGCAAACAAACAGGCGTTGATCTTACGCAGCTCGTCCAAGGCAACCGCTACTACTTAACCGAGATTGTTAGGAACGATGGTAACGCTATATGGCATAACGATGGCAGTAATCCGGTTAATTTAGGTACGGTCGCACCGCAGGATCACGTCAGTCGTTTTTGCGATAACACCTGGACCGCTTGCAGCAGGGCGGCAACGCTTAACGAAGCTACGGTGTATCCAGGACAATACGGCAGCTTTAGTTTTTGGATAACCGCCCCAACCACCGGCAACTACAATGAATCGTTTGCACCAGTCATGGAAGGCAGAAGTTGGATGACCAACGCCACAAGCACCTTTAACATGCGCATTGAACCTTACACGTGGGCAGCGCAAGGTTTCCAGGCATTTACCGACAGCTCAAAAAGTACCAAAGTTAGCATGAATAATCTGGACCCGCGTCAACGCTACTACATCGTCGCCTATATCCAAAACCTTGGTTGGGCACCCTGGTCGCGCAACGGCAGCACTCCTTTTACACTCGCTACCGCCGGACCAAATGACCGTACGAGCGCTTTTTGTGACACAACGTGGAGCAGCTGTAATCGCGCCGGTATATTGCACGAAAACAGCGTTAACGGTGGCTATACCGGCTCGGTCGAATTCTGGATAAACACACCGGTAGACCCTGGCGATTACAATGAATCGTTCATGCCAATACTCGACGGCGCTAGCCCCACGTGGCTTGGTGGCGACACTATCACCATGCCAATGCACGTTAACCAACCGCGACTGTCGTGGCAGATTATTAGCCAAGGCGCGTATGCCGATAGCACAAAATCAACACCGCTTAATCTTGGCAACGTGCAAGCTGGCCAGCGCCTTTATCTCACCATGATCCTTAAAAATACAAGCAACACAACATGGTACCAAGGCACTGGTAACCCTACGCATTTAGCCACCGTTACGCCGCGCGACCGCCACAGCGCGATTTGCGATAGCACCTGGGTCAACAATACAAACTGCAACCGCGCTACTGCGTTGCACGAAAACAGCGTCGCCCCCGGTCAATACGGTTCGTTTGAATTTTGGGTTACAGCGCCGAGTACGCCAGGGCAGTATAGCGAAGTTTTCGCCCCTGTCATTGCCGGCGTTGGTTGGTTAGACGACCATTCAGCAGCCTACCCAATGACCGTGCATTAAAAATAACGCCTGCTACATTTGCAGGCGTTATTTGGTCTAGTCTTTTTGCATTCCTTTTATGGCTGCTTGCACTTGCTGGAATGAATCATCCCAGGTAGTTATTTTGTAATCCTTTTTTATCTTTGCTTCTTTAGCTTGCAAATCGCGCGGATTTTTTACATAGTGCATAATCTTTTCCATCATACTGACTGGATCGCTTGGCGAAAAGTAATCTACAAGATCGCCACCAATCTCGGGCATAGATGATTGGTCAGACGATAAACACATTTTACCAAACGCTAATGATTCAGTTATCATAAGCCCCCATCCTTCATAAAATGACGGGAAAACAGTCACTAAACAGTTCTTATACAGCCATGCCAGCTCTTGATCGCTTGGCCGCGTAAAAATAAACTTCTTACTAAGCACAGGGTCTTTTTCGACGATGTAGGCAAAATCGTTCGACAACCAGCCGCGTTTGCCAACCAGCACGACCTTAGGGAAATCGACGTACCCACGGCGCTGTGCTTCGCGAGCTGCATAGTACAATGCCATGTGGTTTTTACGGCCTTCAATGGTGCTCACATACAAAATAAATTTATCTTTTGTAACGTCTATCGCTGGTTTAATCGGTTCGGTTTTTACAAAATCATCGCCAAGGCGGAACATACCGACTTTAATTTTTGGTAGGTGATTATCTTTTACAAACTGCAAAATATCTTTTTTACTAGACTGCGAGGTGGTCATTACGCCGTCGCAATGAGCAAACATACGTTTCATGTAATTCACAAATTGCTCGTCCATTCCAGGAACAAAGTAGCCAGGCAATATTGCGGGTAACATGTCGTGGACCATAAGGTACACTTTGAGCCCTGTTTTTTCGCGCTCTTTTATTATAAGATTTGCAAATTCTTTGCCCGACCAGTCGCCGCTTGTAATAAAGAAAATGTCGCCTGGTTTAAAAACAACAGGTGTTTCTTTGGCGTCAGAGCGGTGGAGTTGCCCACGTAAAAACGCCTTGGCTTCGGGCGACACAAGTTGGCCAGCAACGCGGCGAGCCTTAGAAAGCGCACGACGATACAACGGTCGTGCAACGGTAGCAGGCGAGACTTCCTCGCCTATTGGCGGTGTTGTTTGTTGTTGCAGCGCCTGGAACTTATGATCAACATGCGCAAAATCAAACTCCGCCAGCTTATTGCTTTCTTTGTGGAATACGCAAAACTTCACATTCGGTAGTTCGGCGTAGCGTTTTGCCAAGTTGTATTCGACGCGCTGAATACCGGTCAGGTGACCCTTCCAGTTAACAAGTATTGTAAGATCAAGCCAGATTGTTCCTTGTGACATTTATTGCTCCTTAATTGCATTATATTTTTCGATTACAGCTTGCGGGCTATGACTTTCGCGCACTGCGGTTGCACGTTTGCGATTTGGCGATGGCGACGTGTCATTAACAATGTCAGCCAGCAATTGCACATACGTTTGCGGCGCATGGTGTTTTGCCACATACGCTTTAGCGGCCATACCAATGTGTTTGCGTTCTTCTGTAGCATCAATAAGCGACACAATCTTTTGGTGAATCTCTGCAGTGTCACTCACTTTTATAACCGCTTCTTGGGGGATTTCCGCAAACCAGCCAAGGTCGGCGTTGACCATAACAACACAGCCGTAGCGCATGGCCTCCAGCACAGTCAGCGATGTTTCGCCACGATAATGTGAACGGTAGTTTACTAAAATATCGAGGTTTAAAAGCTGCATCTGGTAGTCAAGATCTGATAAGTCAGTGCTTATACGTACGTTCTTATACTCTTTGAGTTCTTCAATCGACTTAGGGTCGACAAAGCTAAATCCAAAAACATGGAACATAACTTTGTCGGCAAGCGTCTCGTCGCTGGCCAAACTTTTTATAATGTCGAGCCCTTTACGCCCACCAAGCACGCCGGCAAGCCCGACATGAACCTTTTCGCGCTGCTGCGACTGCACATTTTGAGTAGGAGCGGGCGTCGGCAATTCGCCTTTTATAACCCGAGCACCAGTTTGTAACAACGGTTCGATCGCCTTTTGAGCATACTCAGAATGAACCACAGTTGCAATTTGATTATTAACCAACGACGTTATGAACCCAGTTTTTTTAGTACTCGTAAAGGCGTCGAGCTGCGCTTCTGCCGCCAAACGTTCTGGCGACATATAGCCAAGGCGCACCATGTCACCAAATGCATCACTTAATACGGTATCGTGCACAATTGCGATGCCTGGCATGTGCAGTGCGTTAACAATGGCGTAAAAACAGTATTCACTGTTACCAATATGGTAAATTACCGCGTCATAATTGCGGTACGCTTGCATATTAAATTCCTCAACGTCAAAACATGGCGCTAAATGCTTAATGTAGTTAGGGCGTACGCGGACAGGTGGTTTTTCTTTACGGTTTTCAAAATAATAGTGGACATCAAATAACTGACTGGTTGCATAATGTAGCTCTTGGACTACTTTGCCAACGGCCGAAAAACCATCTGGCGCCGGCGCCACAATCGCTAATCTTGGCTTTTGAACCGGCGTTTTTTGGATTGGCTCAATCTCCAACGCATGCTGCAATAATTTTGCAGTGCGGCTCCACGTGTAATGCTGGTTAATGTCTTTGTAGAGCTTTTGTTTTTCGGTCCAGTGTGTGCCATTAAGTGCCTGATACAGTTTGTGGGTGATATCGCTTATATCGAGTGGATCAAAAAGGTAAAAGGCTTCTTCTGATATTTCGCGGAACACTGGAACATTAGAACACACGACTTTTTTACCCATCTTTACCGCTTCGAGCACAGGCAAACCAAGCCCTTCATATTCTGAGGTGAACAAAACTACTTCGGCGTGTTTATACAACCACGCCAGCTCGGCATCACTGACATTACCGGTAAAGATCGCGTCTTTGCTAAGCGCTGTCAGTGCTCTTTTGCGTGCTTCGTCAAACTTTGAGGTAACGACCAGCTTATAATCTTTACCCGTTAATGTACGTAGCTGCTTAAAAGCTTGGAGGGCGGCGTGATTGTTTTTGCGGATATCATCACTTGTTGGGAATAAAATGTAACGCTCAGGCAAGTCGATATCTGGTTTTTTGAATTCGTCAAACATGCCGTCGATGCATGCACCGTCAATATTAACGACATGACTATTGTCATGTGGCATGCCATAATAAACAGCTAAATCGTCGGCAATGGTTTGCGAAATAGTAAAAATTTTGTCGGCAGCAAATAATACCTTGTGGCGTTCCAAATAGTTATCATACTTAATTGCCTGCACATAACGGTGGAAGTAGAGAAGTGGGATTGCATCGTAATACAATAAACTTGTTTCGACGCCGGCCGGGAAAACGCTTGCTGTTGGTTCTTGGAATAGACACGGGATCATAAAAAGCATGCGGCCGCTTGTTTGTTGCGTGGCTATATACTCATTTAGTACTTTTTTATTGTGGGCAGCAGCAGTTTTGTAGCCGGTTTTGTCTGTGGAATGTAAGTCGAGCGTAACTATAGTAGCAGTAGGGCAAACGGCCTTCATGGCAGTAAGCGCATTATCGTTTTTAGGCAAGTTGCTCGAAAAAATAAGTGTGTAATGCGTTTGCTCCGACAATGCATACAGCGATTGCAATAACGAACGCACATATCGCCCCATACCGCGATCCCACGCTGGCGTTTGGAAAAACTGACAGTCAATATACAGATTATTTTTGGTCATCACCGCTCCTTTTTAGCGCCGTTTTTGCAAGCTTAATGCTTTTACGCGCTGCCCGCTTTGCAAAAATATAGCTGCCGTGCACTGCCTTGTACGCGTAAAATTTCTGCGGCCGGCGCGGCTTGCTAAAGTTGTAGTAGGTTTGCATGTCATTGTCGCGAATAGAGCGCAAAAGAGCTTTTTTGTCTGAGCCGTCGTAGTGCAGGCTTACCCCGCCAAGCGGTGGGGCACCGACTATTTTAGGGACTTGCAGATGCTCAATGCGTGCGGCAATAACATTATCGGCCGCTTTTACAACAAGTTTTAGGGCAGTTTTGAGGCGTTTTTGTTTAGCGACTGTTTTTTCGGCTTCAAGCTTAGCCGCCTCAAGCTGACGAATGCGTATGCTCTGTACTTCTTGTTTGGCCTGCTCGTCAGCGAGTCGTTTCTCTAGAGTACGTATTTTAGCTTGGTCTTCAATAAACCTATTTTGTATGTGGTAGGGAATCACTTGGGCTGCGAGCAATGTTTGCGGGTACGAAAAATTTTTGCGCCGCGCGTCGCTTTCTTTGGCTAAATAATAATCATTTAAGCCGTCATTCCATACCTTTTCGTACTTATTTTTGAGGAGGATTGCCTGCCAATCTTTGCCCTGTACGTCGTGATTGGCTTCGATGCATAGCATTTCGGGTCGGATTTTTTGCCAATCATTACCAGCAATCACCTCATATTCAAACCCCTCAACGTCAATTTTCATAAAATGAATATGTTTGAGCGGATACTTTGTAAATAATTCCTTTAGGGTGATCACCGGCACTTTAACGTCGGTGAACGCGGCGGTTTTTTCTTGGGGAGCCTTGCTGTGTTTACGCTGTAATTCTGCCGAGAATGTCGACAAACCGCTGTTTGCATACTGACGGAGCGGGAGTTCGCCAGGTTTATCTGCAATGCCGACGCAAACATTTGTATCTCCGGGCCGGTCTTGGGTGATGCGTTCGCATAAACTGGCGATTGGCTCGACATTTATACCCCGCCACCCTTTAAGATAAAAATGTTTGGTAACGGAATCATGTACCGGATCGTTAGCGCCAATATCTACATACGTGCCTTTAGTGACGTCCTTAAAAAACGTATCCAAAATAACGTCTTCGCGGTTTTGAGCATAGGTAATAAATTGTTTCATGCTATGGCCTTATACCCTTACTATACGACAAAAGCTGGTCCGCGGCCGCGGCCCATGTAAATTGGCGAGCGGTTTTTTCGCCGGCGTCGACGAGTTTTTGGCGGAGCTTGACGTCGGTCAATACTTGGTTAATCTTGGCGGCGATATCAGCTGTGTTGTATGTGTCGGCGTACACAGCTGCATCGCCGGCGATCTCCTGCAACACAGGGATATCACTAGCCACAACCGGGGTGCGACAAGCCATTGCTTCGACCACGGGAATACCAAAACCTTCGTGCAGCGCAGGGTGGACCAAAACCTCAGCGCCCGTTAATAAAGCGGGGATTTCGTTGTCGGGCACGTACGCTTTTGGTTTGATAATCTCCCAGCCGGCAGCTTGCGCCTTAGTGATTTCTGCCACGATCTCGTCATTTTGCCAACCCATACCGCCGACTAAAACCAAGCAATATTTTGCTTTGTAACCAACTGGCAAATCGCTGAGTGATTGAATTAAACGAGCGATGTTTTTGCGTGGCTCTAAATTACTCAAAAAAAACAGATACGGCTTAGTAATGGCGTATTTTTTGCGCACAGCCGCAACGTCAGCTTTGGTTGCCGGTTTAAATGATTCGTCAACGCCGCAATAAATGGCCTTAACTTTGTCGGCTGGGAGTTTGTAATGGTCCAAGATTTCTTGCCGTGAGGTTTGGGAATCGGTAACAACCAGCGTGCTCGCCCGCGCCCAGCGCCCCGCA
>DATIJQ010000041.1:0-10919 GCA_035478375.1 Saccharimonas sp. (SeqCode)
TAGCATTAGCAACACTGGCGTGCCGTCGCCGGCCGAATTACCAATAACTACTTTAAGACCAGCGGTATCGACGCGTAACATCGAACTCGTGGCGGCATTTTGCACTTGGAACGCAGTACTGGAGTCTGTGCGATTTACAAATGTCGTTGCACCAGTTGTATTATTTATAGTGAGGTTTTGGTGGAAACCATCGGCGTCTTGCACCACAAACGAACCGCCTTGCACGACCACTGACCCGCCAGATTGGAAGTTACCTAAAGATGTCGTCAGACCCGTGGCACTTGTAGATACCACCGGGCTGCCGCCAAACCGCAAACTTCGCCCGTTAGACAGGTTAATGTCGCCCGCTGCAATGTCCAACTTGTATGCTGCCGTTGCCTTACCAATTGCAATGCGTCCATTGTTGGTGTCGACGTTAAATACTGTTGTTGTACCTGCCGCGTTTTGAATTTGGAATGCTGTTGTAGAATCGCTTGTATTTTGGAACAGCGCTTGCCCGGTGTTACTTAAGCTGAACATTGCGCCGCTCACAGTGCCACCACCACCGCCACTCGACGTGTAGTTAACGTACATGCTGTACTGTTCATCTGTTAAAAAGCATGGCCCCGAACCAAATGGGTCGGGCATAACGCCAAACGCTTTGCCATAAAAACACGAAGCTTTTAAGGCGCCGTTATATGGCCGCGAGACCGCCGGATCGTCTGTATTAAACGCAATCCAGTATGTGGCATTTGGCGTTAAAGCAATCGACGGAATACTAATTGTATTGACCGCATTTGGCGTTAGCGTTACAGAATTGCTAACTGCTAACTGATTTGCCGGCCGGTTTGGTACGTCGCCGTCATCGTCATACAGACCAACCTGAATGTGTTTACCTGGCGTGCCGCCTGTCAAAAACACACTAATAGAATTAGCTGTCCCACCAATTGCGCCCATGGTAGCTTTTGTGGCAATAAGCGTGCCGTTAATGCCGGCGCCGCTTTCGATCGTGCCCTGAGTTGTTAAACCAAGCGTTGCTGCCGAGCCTGCCGTGACTTGCGCTAGATTCAAACTGCTTGTTGCTGGGTTTATGGCCAGCGCCGTGCCACCTGTCTCTATAACCGAAGTTTTAAGCACGCCAACCTGGCCAACACCCGAAACGTTAAAGTTACCACCCTGTTGCGTACCCGGGGCGGTGGTTTGCAGTTGCACGGCTGATGCGCCATTGCCTAAAGTATTGGTAACGTTCGAAACGTTGGTAACGTTTGTTACGTTTTGTTGTTCGCCCACATTTACAAACGATTGCCCATTGTAATAGGCTAACTGATTTGAATTTTTATCGTAATATAGCTGGCCGGCTGTGGCAGTGCCGGGTTGATTAGTTGGTGTAAGGACTATCGAATTGGCGACTTGCAATTGGCCATTTACCTTTAAGCTCGTGGCACTATTGTTTGCTGCTGGCACCGCCAAGCCAAGTTTGTTGAGTGATAACTGGATGTTGCCAAAATCACCCACCTGCGTTTGAGGCGATTTGTTGGCTTGACTTATCAAAAAAATCACTCCGCCAATAAGTAGTAGCAAGCCGGCAGCGCCAATGGCTAACCATCGTTTTTGTATGCGCGCTTTTGGTTTGACAATGGCGTTTGTTTGTATGCCAGCTGGCATGACAGGTGTAGCGAACGGTGTTTGGAGCGAACTAATTGTACTCGTTGGAGCGCTCTCAGCAATGGCGGCAACATTATTTGTTGGAATCGCCGAATTTACTGGGTTTGGTGGCGACGCAGCCGCGTTTTGCGGTTGCTCTGCACCACCCAGCACTACGTCAAACGAGCGCTCGTTTTGCATTTAGTTTTTGTTTCACCTCAATTTTGTTTTAATTCTAACGCTTTTTTGCAAAGAGTGCAACAAAAAAGTTATGGTTTTTACATCAAACAATCAAAATTATGTAACCAGCCACTAACGTCACACCCAAAACGCCAATTACTATCGCCCCTACCTGGTACAAACTTTTGCGAATGTCAGTACTCGCCAACGGGTTCCGCCCTAGCGAAATCATTGCTGAGCGCACCGATCCATAAATAAGCACACCTATTCCAATAAAACTGGCCAATAGCAATACGCCACACAGCGCAATCCGTATGAGTGACACCTGCCGCCCGGCAATATTATTTGCCAAGCCTTGAATAAACGACGGCAAAAAACTACTACTCTGCGCCTGATAATATGCCACGCCAATCTGCAGCGACACAAAACCAACGTGTACCGTATGCTGACCGCCCTTACTGTCGGTTACCGTTTGGGTTTGGCTTTTAGAAAGATCCAGGTTTGCCTGCGCAGTGCCAACGATTTGCCCATCGCTGCTGGCTTTCATTCCAACCCCGGCAATTGGCGAAATGGCAATTTTATCGCCGGTGTTTATTGTGCCATTCAAATCTGTTACGAGTGCGTTTGTAGCACCGCTTAAAACCACCTGCGCCTGCTTGTTGTTGGCAGAAATTACTACCAATGGGTCCTGATCGACAATACCAATTAAACGATCGGCAGAATCTGTTGTGGCCAGCTGCACGATTTGTGGATTGTCGGTCTTAACACTTACCAAGGCGCCAGCAACAATCTCACCGTTACTGTTGTCGCCCTGAAAGCCCTGAGCAATGGCGCTATTACCCTGCGCGCTGGCCGGCGCGCATCCACAAAAAATTATCGCCAAAAAAGCGACCACTATAAAACTAAAATGCTGTTTGCGTGCAATGCCCACTTATAGAAGCATAGCATGAGCGGTTTGGCGCAAAAAGGGCGTGGGGCATAAAACTCGGTTTTACACCTTAATTACACTGCCGATTCGATCAGCTAGTGGCCAACGGTCAACTCGCCGTCAAATATTTGCCGCAGGCTGTGAACGACTTTTTTACCCGCGGCGCTTTGCCGCTCAGCATCGTTAATTGTCAGAAATACTCCTGATGTAGAGTGAGCCTGTCGCCTCGTGTGATGGGCTCCCTTGCTATTGACGTTTCATAACGGCAATGGCTGAATAAGTGAGTCCGATCGTCGAGAGAGGGAGACAATGACAAAATCGCGGGCAATCCGCATGCCCACTGACCTTGCTGCGATCGCCCTTAGGCTGCTATTCCAGCGGCTGACCGAACAAATCGCGTATGGGGCAGACGCCGACAACCTTTCGGAGTTGCTAGCGCTCAAGGACCGTACAGACAAAATTCTTGGCAAAATGACAAACGCCAACCCCGATTTGTTGGACAAAACACTGCCGCAACCTTACGTGCACGACGAAGCGTTTCATACCGCACGTGTCCGGCAGAGGCTTGACGAGTATCTGGCGGCAAACGCCGAAATGGATGCCACTGATTCGACTTCCTGGTTGGACGCGTCGGCGACAGTACTGCGGCATGCTGTACCGCGTATGCCTAAGATTGATGAATCATTTAGCGTGTTCGAAATGATCGACGTCATGTCTAGCCATATTGTGCCAGAAGAAAACAGATTTTTGCTACTGCATGAGGTTTTGGAAATATCCGAGCGGGAGATCCCACCGACACTCCTTGTCTCCAGACCATTAGAAGAATGGTTTGCGCGTGCAAAAACGCTCTACCAGCTAATCGCGTTCATTATTTCGCTGGCAGTTGCCGACCGCTTCACTCAGGTTGGACCCGACACGGCTGGAGAAAAATAAAATGGGCGCAAAGACAACAAAGGTGCCGGTTGACCTAGCGGCCCTCGGTTTACAGGTGTTGATTGAGCAAATTGACACTGACCTTGCGGCTATGCCCGATGCACCCAACCGTAGCGAGTTGCTACAGCTCCGTGAGACGGCCGTGGCCGAGTTGGCGCGCGTGTCGCAAAAAATGTCGGCACCGGTGCAGGCGAGCTCAGTCCAGGCAGTACTAAACCCAGACAACACGCCCTCTGTCGCGCAGGTAATGCACGCCCTCGCACGGTTCCGCGGTGCAGTTTGCGCTTCGATAAAGGCTAGTCGCGGTCGATGGCCAAAATTGCAAGGTGAAGATGCGTTCAGGCGACTCGTGGACAGTTCCCAGTCCAACGACGGAACGGTGGACAACGCTGTTTTGCGCGAGCTGCTGCTGCAAATTATTGCAGCGGTCAAAAGTTCGTCGACACACGACCAGTTGACAATGCTCTGCGAGCTCGATTGGCTCTCGCATGAGATCAAATTACATCCTCATCTGGCAAAATCATTCGCTCATGCCAGGACCTATGGCGATCTGTTGTTGCTGCTCGAGGTGTCTGCGATCATTGACAGAATAACGTGAGCTGCCGCTGACGGCAACGACAACCACAGGCCATACGTGCACGCGCGTCCCTGGCCTGTTTTTAAAGTCTTAAATTATGAATGCGGCCCGCCGTGCTTGCACACGACGGGCCTTGTTAGTGGCATTCAGTCTGTTGGGGGTTTGCGGTGATTACCAGGGGTTCGTGGTGTCCGGGCAGACGGTCGTTTCGGTGCCCGGCTTGATGGCCTGACGCCCGTAAACGAGTGCGTGGATCCTCCAGAACGCCCAGCTTTCGTGCGTTGCCGTCGGCTCACCCGGGAATGGCGGCGAAATCTGGCCGATCCACGTCGTGTACAACATGTACCCGTCGGCCACGGCCCTGAAGACCATGGTTACCCAGTTGCATTCCGACGGCTCGCGGTCCTTGGCGAACTTGGTGTAGACTTCGCGGTTTTCGCGGACCGCGTACACGATCTCGTCGCCGTCCCCGACTTCGACGAGGTCAGTGAAGCCAATGACCTTGCCAAAGTCATGTTCTTTCGTTACATCGGGCCCTACCAGCTCGATTTGCGGCAGGGCTTCTTTGATGAGTTCCAGCAGCCCCGGGTTCTCGCGCAACTGCGTGGCAGCGCGCGATGCTTCGAGGTCGACGTAGACCTCGCAGTAGTTCGCGCTGGTACCAACAAACGTTCTTCCCATGCTGACCTTCCTTGCTGAATGCCGCAAATTATTATATCACAATAGTTGATGGTGGCCGGATGTCGCAATGACCATCCGGCCACCTGCCCTACTTAGCAGGGCGACCTGCCACCGTTGTCATTCCAAAAAAACCAGTTTTCGTTGCCGCCAACAGTAATAGTGGCGGAATAGCCGTCTTGGGCAGGTTTGTAATCCAGCGCCAGCTTTTGGCCGTCATGCAGGGTTGGTTGTTGCGTGCTTTCGATGATCAGGGAGGTTTTGCCTTCCTCTGTCTCGACCGAAAACTGTGTTTCGTACTTGTAAACCTGATTGCCATTGGAACCGAGTTCGACTTCAATCCAACTGCTCGTTTTACCATTGCCCAAAATATCGATGGCATCGTCACGACCCGCGCACTGGTTAATCCACTTGCCGACCAAAGCTTTGGCTTGGTTAACGACAGTAAACGCCGAATCGCCCTTGCCGTGCCCGGTGCGCAAGTACGTGCTGATGTTTTCGCCGATTTGGAACGATTCCGGGATGAGCTTGGGCAGCTTGGCGAACATACCTACAATCTCGGGCACGCTAATCTTTTTAAGCACACCCCCGTCAATGCCGGCCGGCACAAGGCACGCCTTAATGACTTCAGCCAGCTGTGCCGGAATATTGCCAGCTGCCATGCCCGGAATTTTGGTAAAACCCGTGCCCATGCAGTCGGCTGCGTCAACAAGTTTGTCGACCTGCGATGCAACGCGCTCTTCGGGGAAGAACAGCGCCAGCACTGCCGTCAGGTAATCGCCGCCAACCGCCCACCAGGAGTTACTGGTTTGCAGCGGAATGCTGTCGATAAACGTGCCGTTTTTGTCGGTGACGTGGTCCGGGTCAATGGTGAACGTGCCGACATCCAGCCCCGATACAATAACGACCTTGCTGCCGCTCGGGCCTTCCATGTGTTCGGCGATTTTGTTCCGTATCGCGGTGGTCAGCTCGGATTCAGTGTTGCGGTCCGGCGCGATGCCGTTTTGCTGCGTCGTGCTTACCGCTACCGGGATTGCATTGGCGTCGCCAACCAACAACTTAACTGCGCTGCCTTGTTTTGCAACGCACGGCTTAACGCTGTCGTTGGGTTGCTGGAAGTTGACGGTAAAGTCGCTGTCGGGCGACTTTTCGCACGGCGCCAGCTTTTCTTCTGCGTCAAAATGGCCGGTCAGATTGTTAAAAAACTGACCAAAAAAAGCCTTGGTGGCGCTGCCGGCGATCCCGATCAGCGTTGTGTCGCTGGCAAAATGCGTCTGCAAGTTATGCATGGTGCTGAGCGTGACGTCGCCGATTTTAGCCCAGGCGGCGCGGTATTCGCTGTAGTGTGGCGCGTCGGCCACCAGCGTGTTGCCATTTTCGATACTGGTAGGTAGCGGCACCCAGCCTTGCATGGCGGTGTTGTACACCTCAATGCCGGCGTTGCAAATGCTCCGTCCTTGAGCAGCTGCAGCAGCGCCGGTTTTAGTGCAGTCAGCGTTTATGCCAACCAAATACGGCACTTTAAACAGCACTTGCGATTTGCCGGCGATGTTTTGACTCGGCGTGATGTCAATACTATCGCTAATCGGATCACTGAGTTGATCGAGCGGCGTTTTTGGGTGCGATTCACCAACTGCAAACGTAATAGTCGTGGCTTGGCTGGTGATGCCCGGCGCAATACGCACGCCCACGCCATGGCCGTCATCCCAAACAGTACCGCCGTCCGCAGCAATAGTCGCTGTTGGTGGTGAGTTCAGCTGCCACCACGTTACACCACCACAAACGGCAAGCACAAACACAACGCACGCCGCGATCCACCGCGACCGCCTGCTTTTAAGCACGTCTGGAACCCTTCAACGTATAGGGACAAAAAACAAAGCGCCGTGTGGGCGCATTGTTCCTGGTTAATTATACCGTTGGGCCGGCTATTTACTAGGCTTAATGCGCCTAATTTTGCAGTAATTGGCATTTGGCATAGGCGATGCACCAGCAAAGCGACTCAGGATTCCTTGAGCATATCGGCGTGCCTATGGAATAATTTCCATTCGCCGTTTTCTGGGCGGAATAGTTCGGTCACTCGTAAATCCATAGGGACGAGCTTGCCGCTTTCTTTAATCTTGACCTTGGCGCGTTGTATGCCGGTCCAATAGGCGAGATCGTCGGTTGCGGCCATGTGCAAAATTTCAAAGCTATTTTCGCCGCCGGCTGTAAACGTGGTTGCGGCCTTTTCGTTTACTTTGTTGACTGTATCGGCACCATTCACTACACTGCCGTTCGGGCCAAAAATACTTGCTGGCCCTTTGGTTACCGAAATTTCTACTAGAGGTTTAGCGTCGCCTTCTATAAAAGCTGTCGAAGACGTAAGGCGCTTCTTCATAAAATTCTCAAAATTTTCTTGCATAAATTCCTCCCTTTATATAGCGTATCATAAATGCAAACATCGGTCGGTAAGATATATGGCGAGTAGTGTGGAGTGCCACGGAGGCGTCAGTAGCTCGCCCGCGCGTCCCATTTGTGCCTTACCGTTGTCGGTCAATGCCGTGTCAGGTCGACTCCGTATGCCAGCCGCTAAGTCAAACGTCTCGCCGTGGCGGCCGTAATAAAGTACTCGCATTTACATCCTTATCTCCGACGTGCGTACGACCCGTGATGATGGCGTGGGGCCAGTGATATAATAACAAATTTGGCAAGTCAGGCGGCGGCCTTGAATAATTGTAAAATAAGGTCTGTAGCCGCGCTAGACTCAACGCGGCTACAGACCAACAGGGCTATGCTGGGAATGCGCTCACGGAACTTGCTCGGCGAGTTAAGCCGAAGGAATCCGCCTGCCAATAACCTCCGCCGCGGCAGACCGCAGCTCTATGAGTGCCCTATTACGATCCAGGGAATCCAAAAGTTTCACGCCGTCCAAAAGTGGAGTCCGGGGCTCTAGCGCTCGCCGTACGATAAACTCTACAAAAAAACGCCGTGGGTCATCTGGTATTGTTTTAGTGCGCTCTACCTGATTGTGAGCATCATAAAAATAGAGCTCCCCACCCGCTCCTCGTGAATTATGGGACGGGAACGCTGGTTCAGTATCAAGCTCAACGTAAGAGCCGTCAGCATAGTTCAGCCGAATTTTGCGAGTGCGGGGCGGATCGTCGTGAGCCTGCATAGTGCCATGCCGATCCATGACAAATGCGCCCAAACCTTGCGAAACCGTGTACGCAACACCTCCAAACATAAATCGGGCAAAGCTGCCGTCGTTATTAGGCACGCCTTGCACGTCACGATAGTATTCGTTCACGCAGCATTCTGGCAAGCTGAGTACGTGGTCAGCAAACCGTGACGCTACACCATGCAAATGCGGGAACTCAATCGCAAAGACCTTAAGCCCGCCATGTTCGTTAGCCAATCGACGTTTTTTAGACGACCATACATTAACCTCAGTTAGCGGCTTCGCTTTAGCCAAAAGAAGTAGTTCCGCCACACTGTACATAAAATGATACGGTTCGTTCACTACGGTAAGTGGCTGAAGCTGATCGCCGACCGACCGATACCACTGAAGATCCTCTACTGAGACGCCAAGCGGTTTTTCAAGTACAAACAGTCGAGGCAGCTCAGGGAGCTTATTTAACACTTCGCGGAGAGCAGGCACGTGTTGTTCCGACGAAACGGCAATAATTACGACGTCAAAACGCTGCTTTGAGGGAAACGTATCGACAAATACGACACGCTTTTGCTCCGCGCCTTTTACCAGATTGGTAAATCGACGCTGGAGTGCAACTGGCTTGCGATCGTAAAAGGTGACGTGGGTTTCTGCCGCGGCAGACAGGAGCGAGTCGTCGAGTAGTTGCTGACCGTACATTCCTTGGCTGGCATTGGCGCCAACAATCAGGATTTTTACCTGATATTCACCCATGATGTAAGTATACTAAATCAAGGCTTAGTATCGTTTGATTTTATAATTACTATTGAAAATAATAGGCTTGGCCAATTTATCCCAGTCAGGACTGCCGTTAAATACGCTTTTTCGGTCGACATTTTGCGCGCAGCAAAATGACCAGGCCCCACTGTGTTAGTGGGGCCTTTATGTTGGTCAGATCGTCGACGACGGTGGGCAGCAGTTGCTGCATTCGCCAGCCTGCCGGAGCCGGGCGTTGCACCCGTCACTCTGGCAGTACCAGACGAAAGGTTGCGCATACGCCTCGGGCACACAGCAGGCATAGGAACATGGTCCCGAATCCGTGAAGTAGCCCGGGCAAGACTCGACGTAGCCGTTTGGCACAAAGCCCTCGGCGTCGGGCAGAATGGTTACCGGTATCGTCATTAGAGGTTTTCACCTCCTCGCGTAAGAGCAATCTAACTAGCATATTATATCATAATTGCTAGTTAGGTACAAGGGCTGTAGCTGTATGAGTTTTAATGTGAGCTGGTCTTGCTTAAATCAAATAAAAAATTTCACCCCGTTTACAGAGGTATGTTTTGACGATAAATTTTTGGCAGAGCCTTCAGTTCGATGACCGAACTTTTGTAGAGCCACTAAAGCTACAATTGAGTATCAATCGTATACAAAACATTTTAAAAAGCTGAGCAATCAGTATTTGTAAGTCGAAACTGGTTGAGTCTTTATGTAGGCAATGTCACGCTTAATCCTTTTGCTGCCCTCGCGCCATGCTTCCAAAACTTCAGGAATGTCATTTGCTACCCCGATACTGCTGTCGAATATGTCATCGAGGTAATTGAGGAATTGCTCTGTTCTATCCAGCCTTATATCAAGAGGAAGGCCAGGGACGAGAATTTTTTCTTGTGCATCCTTGCCAAATATCGGAGTGTCAACGGATACTGCATCGACATACGCAAACATGTTATACAAGATTTTTATATAACAAACACCAGAGGAAGTAGGACGCACTAAGTTAGACTTATTAGCGGCTACATCAATCAGCACTCTATCGTTTGTCTCTACTAGTTTATTTAGAATGGCGCCCGCGAAACATGCATCGATTTGATCCGGCAGATATCCTAAAACCTGCAATTTGTCATACAAAAAGTCAACGTTTATAAAACCCTTACTGCGGTTACTATTTTTCGATTCCCTATCGAGAAGAATGAGTAGGGTGAACAGTAGAAAGTGTTCCTTGGCATCGTCGGTGTTGACGGTGAAGATATTTTTAATCATTGATGTCTTGGGGTCATAATATTGGTTTTCACCATATATGACCGCGCGCAGAAACTCGTGCAGAGGGATCTTATAATAACCTCCCTCACTATATATTCTCAATATCTTTTCCGTATTAATATGGCCACTTCCAAAGAAGTCCTTAACCATGTCTATGGCTTGTCTTACGTTGCCGCTCGCAACATTTTCAATGAATGCCATTAAGTCAGGGTTGTCCTTCAGAGATGAAATCATAACATTCAAAAGGTTACTGAGCTGGGTAAGCTTGAGATCGGTATCGCTTAAACTAGGCACACTAACTTCTCCGCTAGCCAGTTTCAGACCAAATTGAAGTCTTTTTTGAAGCACCTGGCTCATATTTGGCGGGTCAATTGTAAACGCCTTGGCATGATAGGCCTTAAGTACACCCTCTTGGTTCGAAATTGCAAACGTTTCGGGACGCAGACTAACGAAAACAGTAACTGGCCAAGTTTCTGCAATTTGCTCGGCCAGGAGGAAGACCTCTTGCTGGTCTTCTGTATTTCTTTGGTCGCAATTATCCAGAAAAATAACGATGTGCTTACCCGTACTCTCAATGTACTTGACAGCGCTCTTGATATGACTCGCTTTATCGTTCTGCAACGCAATCAAGAAATCGATCTCGCGCCTTTTAAACTCCTGTTCATCCGAGACTCTCAGACTCTTATTGACACCATTGGAGAAGCGTTTTAGCTCCATTCTATACATCATTCTTACGAAATCGTCTTCATACATATCTAGGCCGTAGTCATCGCGAATGATATTAATAATCTCATCGACGACGGCATCCTTAACACTTCTCTCAAGGATCGCTCGTGAGC
>DATIJQ010000042.1:0-7349 GCA_035478375.1 Saccharimonas sp. (SeqCode)
GTTTTTTAGCGAGTTTACCAATACCGATAGTTTTTGCAGTCCCAAAGGTCGCGAAAGTACGGCGACTCGCTTAAAATTTACGCCTGACGAACAGCCAATGGTCGCCCAAATTTGGGGTACTAACCCCGAGCATTTTGCCGAAATGGCTAAAGGTTTAGCCGAAATGGGTTACGCCGGCGTCGACATTAATATGGGTTGCCCGGTTAAGGATGTGGTTAAAAAAGGGGCGTGTTCTGGATTAATCCAGACGCCGGAACTCGCCGCTAAAATTATCGCCGCCACCAAAACTGCCGGCTTGCCAGTCAGCGTCAAAACCCGCATTGGTTTTAAAACTAAAAACACCGAAGAATGGCTGGGCTTTTTGCTGCAACAAGATATTGTGGCGCTGACGGTGCATGGCCGCACTGCTAAAGAAATGAGCAAGGTCCCGGCTCACTGGGACGAAATTACCAAAGCGGTAAAACTGCGTGACGAAATTGCGCCGCATACTTTAGTTATTGGCAATGGTGACGTACAAAACCGCCAAGCCGGGTTGGAGCTCGCAAAGCAAACCGGCGTCGACGGCATTATGATCGGCCGCGGCGTATTTACCAACGTTTTTTGCTTCGAGGCCGAACCGCGCGAACACAGCAAACAAGAGCTGCTCGGCATGCTTGTGCGTCATTTAAATTTATTCGAAGCTACCTGGCCCGACCGCCAGTTTGCGCCGCTCAAACGCTTTTTTAAAATTTACGTCCGTGATTTTGATGGCGCCTCGGAACTGCGGGCCAAACTTATGGAAGCCCGCAATATAACAGAGGTGCGCGAGTTGCTGGCAAACGCTTAAAGCGTTTCTTCGATCCGCATTAGCTCGTTGTATTTGGCTAGGCGTTCGCTGCGGCTCAGCGAGCCGGTTTTAATTTGGGCGCAGTGCAGGCCAACGGCTAAATGGGCAATGGTGACGTCTTCGGTTTCGCCTGAGCGGTGGCTCATAACGCTGTTCCATTGGGCGTCGTGGGCCATTTGGACGGCGGCAATGGTTTCGGTCAGTGTGCCGATTTGGTTTGGTTTGATAAGAATAGCATTGGCGGAATGTTCGGCAATAGCGCGTTTTAACAGTTTGGTGTTGGTAACAAGCAGGTCGTCGCCAACTAATTGCACGTCGGCGCCGAGTTCGATGGTGAGCTGGTGCCAGCCTTGCCAGTCATCTTCGCCCAAGCCGTCTTCGATAGACATAATGGGGTAGCGGGCGCAGAGGTCTTTGTACCAGGCGACCATTTGGCTGGAGGTGAGGGTACGGCCTTCGGTTTTAAGTTCGTAATTACCATCGGCGTTGACGAGTTCGCTGGCGGCGACGTCGAGGGCGAATTTAACATCGGTGCCAAGCTTGTATTTGGTACGACCAACCGCGGCGACCAAAAGTTGCAGCGCTTCTTCGTTGCCTTTAACGGCTGGCGCAAAACCGCCTTCGTCGCCAACGGTGGTGCCAAAGCCGCGGCTTTCTAATTCTTTTTTAAGCGCCATAAAAATTTCGGCACCCATGGCCATGCGGTCTACAAATAATGCGCCGCCAACTGGGACGATCATAAATTCTTGGATGTCGGTCGAGCCAGCTGCGTGTTTACCGCCGTTAATGACGTTCATGAGCGGCATTGGCATGGCGAACGTCGTGTTGTCGACAAGCGCCGCGACGTATTTAAACAGGGGTAATTTTTGCGAAGTTGCTTCGGCCTTGGCTGCTGCAAGGCTGACGGCTAAAATAGCGTTGGCGCCGAGTTTGCTTTTGTTTTCGGTGCCGTCGAGGTCGATCATAGTTTGGTCAATGTCGCGCTGGTCGCTGGCATCTTTACCAATAAGTGCGGGGACAATAACTTCGGTCACATTGGCTACGGCTTTGCTGACGCCTTTGCCATTAAAGGCCTCGCCGCCGTCGCGGAGTTCTAACGCTTCGCCGCTGCCGGTGCTGCTGCCGCTTGGCACAGCGGCGCGGCCCATGCTGCCATCACTTAAGTAAACGTCGGCTTCTACTGTTGGGACGCCACGCGAGTCTAAAATTGGTCGGGAAATAATTTTGGTGATTTTCATAACGAGCTAATGGTACTCCCTTTTGGCCAGGAATTCAATTGAAACCACCCGCACATAAGCAGGTGGCTCCCTTGTGCGGGTGAGGTCGTTACAGATTGACGCTACGTTTTGGTAGATGTCTGCACCGGGTCAGTTCCTTCGAGTTGTTCGCGTAACTTGCGGATTTCTGCAAGCAAGCGGTCAATGAGCTCGTCCTTTGTAATCTGGCGATTTTCGTTCGCTTTTAATGCGAGAAGCGCCGTTGGCGTCGCGATACGCACGAGACGCGAGCCTGCTTGGTTGGCATTTACAACCACTTTCTTTTCTTCAACAAGCAGTCTTAGAGCTGTCAAAACCTGTTGCTTGTTACCGCTTGTTGTTGGCTCGTTGAGTGCCTTAAGCAATATCGTCAGAAGATCTGCATCGTGGTGCTGGAGTATGCCCCCGAACTTCTCCTTTAGGACTGCTTCGACCCGGGCTGACGTTATGCGCACCAGAACTCCTAGAATTGAATGCCAAGCGCAGCTGCCTGCGCGAGTTGCTCGGGCGTGGCTAGCTGCGATTGCGCGGCGTCCGTTTCGAGCTGTCTGACCAGTCGTCTCAAATTGGCGATCTCGGCCGTTTGGCGCGTAAGGGCTGTGGAGATTTCTGATCGGACCTCTGTATCATCGTTCGACATAACGTCTCTCCGCAGGTCGTAGTGTAACGCTAAGCCAAATGTAAGGTATTAAACTAAATTAAACAAGTGTTGCAGTCACCAATGTGTGGCATAATAGACGGCATGACACAACTTACCGGCAAACTTATTATCGTCCGCCATGGCGAATCAGAATGGAACGCAACCGGCCAATGGACCGGCCTTACTGATGTGCATATAACTGCCAAAGGCCGCCACGACGCAGGCCTTATGGGCGAAAAATTACACGATATGCATTTTGACCACGCTTTTACGTCCGAGCAAATCCGCACCGTAGAAACGCTGCAAGAGTTACTAAAAGCCCAAGGTCAAACCGATTTGCTTTACGACCGCCGCTGGGCAATTAACGAGCGTGATTACGGTCAGTACACCGGCCTCAACAAATGGGAAGTAAAAGAAAAGGTGGGCGAAGAAGTGTTTAATGGCATCCGTCGCGGCTGGGATTACCCAATCCCCGGTGGCGAATCACTAAAAGATGTGTATGCGCGTAGCATACCATTTTACCAAAGTGAGGTGTTGGAGCGCTTGCGTAAAGATCAAAATGTGTTGTTGTCGGGTCATGGTAATTCAATTCGCTCGCTTATGAAATTTATCGAGAATATTAGCGACGATGACATCGGCTCTACCGAATTCGTGTTTGGCACCATTGCTATTTACACCATTGATGACACCGGCCGCATGGCCCACAAAGAACAGCGTATCATCGACGCAGAATTACCGCCGGCATAAAATGGACGCCGCATTTTTTGCACACAATCGTGCAGCGCTGCGCAGTAAACTCCAAGGCAATAGCTTTGTAGCGCTGGCCGGTTTTGGTGCCATGCAATGCGATAACGACCAGCCGTTTGCCTTTAAACAAGAAGGTAATTTTTGGTATCTGACTGGCATCGAAGACCCAGACTGGCAGTTATTTATAGATGTCGATACGGGCGACGAATGGCTAGTCGCACCACTACTTAGTCGCTACCAACAAACGTTCGATGGCGGTTTAGACGCAGACATTGCCGCCAAAATAAGCGGTGTTAAAAACGTGCTTGGTCGGCAAGAGGGTAGAGAGATCCTTAAAAAATTGTTAGCTAGTAAAAAGCATGCCTACGTTCTGGAACCAAAGACACCAAAATTGTATGGCTTTCAGCCTAATGCTGCGCCGCGCAAAATGTGGGCTGCCACAAAAAGTCTAGAGCGCATTGACGTGCGGCCAACCTTGGCTAAATTGCGCGCCATAAAACAGCCGGCCGAAATCACGGCGATTCAAAAAGCGGTCGACGTTACGGTGGATGGTTTGCTGGCGCTGCTGCCCGAACTCAAGCATTATAAAAATGAATGTGAGGCCGACGCCAAACTGTACTTTGAGTTCCGCAGCCGTGGCGCCGTGCATGGCTTTGACCCGATCGTGGCCAGCGGCGCAAAAACCTGCATTTTGCATGCGCCGGCCGCCAATGATCCGCTGCATGACTGGCTTTTAACTGATGTTGGCGCGCGGCTCGGCAACTACACTGCCGATATTACGCGCACGCTGCCGCTCAAACAGCCAACCGACCGACAAGTGGCTGTATATGAGGCAGTTGAGCGCATGCATAATTATTTTGAAACGCTCATAAAGCCTGGTGCGCAGGTCAAGGACACGCTTAAAAATGCCTACGCGTTTGTGGGCAAAGAAATGGTACGGCTCGGTCTTATTGATGAGCCACTGCTCGACGAAAAACATGTGTTTAAATATATGCCACACGCTATAACGCACGGTCTTGGCGTCGATGTGCACGACCCACTCGGCAAACCGCAAACCTTTGAACAAAACATGGTGCTCACTAACGAGGTCGGCATTTACATTCCCGAAGAAGGCTTTGGCGTGCGCATAGAAAACGACATGGTCATTACCGCCGCCGGCGCATGCAATATGGCCGCAAAATTGCCAATAAATCTAGCGGACCTGCAAAAGCTGGTATACTAATAGTAATATGCAACGACAATTTGTATTATTCTTGCTACGTTGGCTGTTTAACAGTTTAGGTTTGTGGGTAGCGGCGCGCATTTTAAGCGGGCATGGCATAACGTATGACCCAAACAGTGGGCCGCTGTTGTTTTTGGGAGCAGGGTTTGTGCTGTCGTTGCTGAATGCTTTGCTAAAACCGCTCATTATTATTTTGTCATTGCCAGCAATTTTGTTAACCCTGGGGTTGTTTACGCTTGTGGTCAATGGCCTGACCGTGTACATAGCTGGCAAATTAGTGCCAGGTTTCGAAATGACATTTTGGGCCGCAATCCTTGCCGGCATCATCATAAGCCTGATAAACTATGTATTAACCAATTTAGTTGACACAAATAGGAACCCTAAAGATTATGTCCGGTAACATTTTTGGCATTATTACCATCATCGCTGGCGTGCTTATGACGCTGGCAATTTTGCTGCAATCGCGCGGCGCGTCGCTTGGTGCTGGGTTTGGTAGCTCTGGTGAGCTGTTTACAACCCGTCGCGGTATCGACAAAAACCTGTTCGAAGTAACGATAGTGCTGGCGGTGGTGTTTGTCGGCTCACTGGTGCTCAGCTTGGTTATTGCCAAGTAGGGGGCCGGCGCGTGATTAAATCACCCATAAGCCAGCTACAAGAAATCGCGCCCAGTAAGCGTACTATTAAAGGTCACTTGCGGCGCATTGAGCGGGTGAGTTTGCGCCATGCACATAAATTTATTATTCGTCGGCTTGTTAACTTGCGCGAAGTCCGTCGCCACGCTTTAGGCTGGCTGGCTCTGGTTTTGTTGTTGAGCGCGTTGGCGCTGTGGCAAACTAATGTCTCGGCGATGCAATACACAACAGAGGTCCCAGCAAAAGGCGGCGTGTACACCGAAGGCGTATATGGCACACTCGACAACCTCAACCCGTTATTTGCTGCCACGCCAGCCGAACGTTCTGCTTCTCGCTTGCTATTTGCCAATCTGTTAACCTACGATCAAAGCGGTGACCTGGTGGGTGAGCTAGCCCAACACTGGCAAATGGATAACACTGGCAAAATATTTACACTAAGCCTCAAAAAAAATGCGGTGTGGAGCGACGGCGCGTCAATTACTGCAGATGATGTGTTGTTTACGTTTAATCTCATAAAGAATGCTGATACCCGTTCGCCGCTGTATGCTAGCTGGCGGAACGTTGCCGTCGAAAAGGTTGACGACGAAACAGTTAAATTCACATTGCCAACAGTTTATGCGGCATTTGCAAACTCGCTAACGCTCGGCATCTTGCCTGCGCACACCTTAAGCAACGTGCAGCCTAGTGAACTCCGTACCGAACCATTTGATCGCGCGCCAACCGTTACGAGTGGGCCATTTACTTTCCAGGCTATGAACGCAGTCGATGCTGCCCAAACGCATTATGTTGTGCGCATGGCGGCCAATAAAACGTATGTTTTGGGAGCGCCGCAGCTCGATGGTTTCCAGCTGCACGCCTACAAGGATCGCGATGATTTAACCAAAGCGCTGCGCAACCAAGAAGTCGCCGCAATTAGTGACCCGACTATCGCCCAAATTAAAACTATTGATACGCAAAAATTTACGCTGTCTAGCTCGCCGCTCGACAATGGCGTTTACGCATTCCTAAAAACAGATAGCGACATGTTGAGCGACGCGCGCGTGCGCCAAGCGCTGCAACTCGCCACCAACTACGGCGCAATTACAAAATTGTTTAATAATACCGTGCAACCATTGGGCGGTCCATTGCTATCTGGCCAATTGGGCTACCGTGCCGATGTGGGACCGCCAAAACTCGACCTTACAAAAGCCAATCAGCTACTTGACGCAGCCGGCTGGACGCGCGACAAAAACGGCCATCGAGTAAAAGGCGGCACGCCGCTTAAACTGCGTATTGTCAGTATAAGCACGGGTAATTATCCGGCCGTAACTCAAGAGGTTATGGATGAATGGAGTAAGGTCGGCGTGCAATTCGATGCTAGTTCGTCGCTTGTAAAACCCGACGACGTGCAGCAAAACGTCATTGCGCCGCGTGCCTACGACGTGTTGGTGTACGAAATTGCTATTGGCGCTGACCCCGATGTGTATGCGTACTGGCATTCGTCACAGGCGACCGAAAACGGGTTTAATTTATCGGATTACAAATCGCCCAAAGTTGATGACGAGCTTGACACCGCCCGCGCCAAACTTGACCCAGCACTGCGCGAGGCCAAATACCACTTGTTTGTGCAACAGTGGCTTAACGATGTGCCAGCGGTGGGGTTGTATCGTCCGTCTGTAACGTATGTCCAAAACAAAGATGTGATGTCATTTAATGCGCACAACTTGGTGGACCCCGTTGACCGCTACTTTAATATTCGCTACTGGGCGGCCGGCCACAGTACGTTGCGGCCGACGAGGTAAACTGATATAATCTTGCAGAACGTGCGCGAGTGGCGGAATCGGTAGACGCGCTAGCTTCAGGAGCTAGTGTACATTCGTACGTGGAGGTTCAAGTCCTCTCTCGCGCACCAAGAAAAATAACGTGGCTTTTAAGTCAGGTTATTTTTCTTGCTTTATGAGTTTTGATGGACTTGGAACCGAGCTTGACATATACCCGTAATTTAAATCATAGTTATAATGTTCTTCGACCGAAGCAACTGATTGCG
>DATIJQ010000043.1:0-10042 GCA_035478375.1 Saccharimonas sp. (SeqCode)
CGACCGCCGCGCCTTTTTGCTTGCAATTGATATAATTTTATACTAAAGTAATCGTCGTTGCCCATTTAGGGAGGTTGGCATGAGCCGCGATGGTTACTACGTCGCTGCACCCAACGCGTCAGTGCTGTTGCGTTACAGCGCGGGTTTGCTTTACCGTCAGCATATTGTGCAACCAATATGCACATTTTTGCTGGTCGCTACAGGGTTTTTGGCATCTGTCATGGCCCTGTGGGTTTTCGTGGCAAACGTTGCCTTTACTACACATACAGTCCTTGTAGTACTCACGATCATCTCGGGCATTTTTACGCTGTTACTTGCTGGACTACGCTGGGCCGCAACGACCAGAAGACTTTTTGTCGAAGCGCAAAAAATACTCGCCGTCGAGGCTGACAAGCCATGGCAAAAAGACGCTTCGCCGCCACAGGTTACGTATATCACCATACGTTTTCGGCAACTGATGCTTGGTGCGATGCGTGCGCGCTGTGGCCACGAAGAAGGCTTCGACGAATTCGCCGAATGGGCTCAAACTCACAAGTACAGCGATGTCGCAAAGCTCAGCCGTATGTTGCCGCGTACAGGACCAAGCCGCAGCTTCACTGTGGTCCAAGTTGCCCACGGCCTAGAGAGTATTTACAAAATGTACAAACAGTGGCGCAACTGACACTAACCTAGGGCAAACGGCGCCGCGGTCAAAACGACCGCCGCGCCTTTTTGCTTTTTAGGTAACAATAATTATTTTTCGAGCATACGCACGCGAATGGTGTCGGTGCCGCCAATAAGGCCTGGCTGGCGACCACTGACCAAAACGACCGGCCGGCCGGTGTCGAGCAAACCATCTGCACACAGTTCTTGCGCTAGCTTAAGTCCGGCTTTTTCGCCATCTGGCCGCAAAAAGCTTTTGTTGGCGTACAGCAAACATAGTTGTTGTGCCACGCGCGCTTCGGACGTGACCGAGATAATTGGCATACTTGGGCGGTGCGAAGCAATACTCAACGCAGTCTGTCCCGACTTTGTTTCGCACACGATTGCCTGCGCACCAATCTGTTGTGCAAGGGTTATAACCGCCGAACTAATAGCATCTTGCATGGTGCTGTTGCCTTCGCTGTACAAAAGCGGTTGCACCGGCGCGTGTTCTTGCGTGTACATAATAACGCGCTTCATGGTCACAATTGTCTCTATTGGATAGCGGCCGTTGGCGGTTTCGTCGCTGAGCATAACGCAGTCGGCGCCGGTAATAACAGCGTTGGCCACGTCGCTAACTTCGGCCCGCGTTGGTTCAGGGTTAAACTGCATACTAGCCAACATTTGGGTAGCCACAATGCCGATTTTGCCGTGTTTTTGGGTGAGGGCTAAAATTTGACGCTGCACAATTGGTACAATCTCTGGGCTGGTTTCGACCGCTAAATCGCCGCGGGCGACCATGACGCCGTCGCTAGCTTTTACGATTTCTTCTAGGTTTTCGTCGCGGATTGCGACTTGAGTTTCGATTTTGGCGATCATTTTGGCGTCAGAACCAAGGTCATCTAAAATTTTGCGTAAGCGGTGCATGTCGTCGGCGGTCTGCACAAAGCTAAGTGCCACGTAGTCGATGTCTTGTGTCGCACCGTACTTGAGGTCGCGCATGTCCTTTTCGGTAATAATGTCGCCGCCAAAGTTGGTGTCAGGCAAGTTAATGCCTTTGCGTTGCAGCAGCAAACCGTCGTTTTCTATATGGATGGTGACACGGCCCGGTTTAATGGCAATAACTTGGCTTTTGACTTTGCCATCAAACAAGTATAGGCGCTCGCCGGTTTTCATTTTTTGGCTGAGGTCGTATTGCACGGGCAGTTCGCGCTCGCCCTTTGGTTCTTCACCAAAAACAAGCGTCCAATCTTCGCCCATGGTTACAGCAACAGTGCCTTCAAAATCGCCCAACCGAATTTTTGGACCCTGCAAATCTTGCAAAATGGTGACCGGCTTGCCGACTTCTTTGCTGGCTTTGCGAATCCATGGGATTTGGTAATCGCGCTCTTCGTGCGTGCCGTGGCTAAAGTTAAGTCTAAAGCCGTTGACACCTTTTTGTACCATCTCGTGGATTAGTTCGTAAGTGTCGGTTGCTGGCCCAATAGTAGCCAATATTTTTGCGCGTTTAAAAACTTTAGGAGTGTTCATGATTGTTTTACAGTTTAACAGAGGGCGGCAAAAAGCGAAAGGTACTTTAACGATATGTGTTGGCATTATGACCACACATTAATTTTGCCTTAAGCTTGCTTTCATGTACGGTTCCTATTATGGCTGCATGAAACGGCCGTTCCATATTACTTTGCTTGTTGGCATTATTGCCCTGCTTGGTTTTTGGCTGTCGTTTGAGTGGAATCAGATCGCGCCGCATAAAGTCAACGCCAATGCGGTAACTAAAACGACTACGGCACAAGCGACGGCCAGCACGCAAAAAGAATCGGCCCAAATCCAAAATATGTTGCAAAACTTCGCCAACCGATACCCCAGCCAAGTCAGTTTGGTGGTAGTCGATTTAGACAACGGCGCGAGCGGCAGCGCAAACGCAACCACCCAAATGGTCAGCGCTAGCTTGTATAAAATGTTTGTGGCGTACGGTATTTACCAAAAAATCGACGGCGGCGAATTGACTAAGCAAAGCGCCGTACAGGCTATGGGCGCGTCGGTCGAAGACTGCCTAGAAGCTATGATCGAAGTATCGGACAACGACTGCGGCAAAGCGCTGGGTGACATTGTTGGCTGGTCGGCACTCGACGCTAAGCTCAAAACGCTCGGTCTCACCAACACGCTCACCAATAATTATGACGCCAGCGGCACTATGCAGGGCGACAAAATGACCACCGCGGCCGACGTCGCCACCTTTATGCGACAGCTGTATACCGGCACACTACTGAGCAAAAACAGCACCGCCGATTTTATAGATTTGCTTAAAAAAGACCAAGTTAATGACCGGCTGCCAACTGGTTTGCCGGCCGGCACAATCATCGCCCACAAAACCGGCGATTTGTACGACGTTATGCACGACGCTGGCTTTGTGTATGGCCCAAAAGGCACATATTTAGTAACTATGATGACACAGGACTGGGACGAACCCGCCACCCAGGCGCCACCACTGTTTACGCAACTTTCGCAAGAGGTGTGGCGCTACTTTGAGTTATAGTGGTCCATAGCATACACAATACTTTGGGCGGCCAACCGGTCACCGGTTTCGATAAAAATCGGGCGGCCATCACGCAGAGTAAAAAACGAATCATCGCCATCGCCAATAACATATGGCGCAATGGCGTCGAGCGCCTCACTTTTATAGCCACCGACTAAAATGGGCAACAGCGGATCGGGCTGCAGCAGCATTTCGGTGTCGTTACCACTGTCGCCAGCTTTAAAACCAGCTTTGATACCTAGCGCGTCTATTAAGTAGGCGATGGCGTCGGCTTTAGTGGCAGGCACAATATCTAGGCAGTATTTTAGCCGTACGTCGCCTGGCGGTAGGCTAGCATTATAATGGATTTCTTTGCAGACCACGATTTTGTAATCTGGGAACGCAGTCTGCGCCTCGGTCCGCACGTACTGCGCCACCGCATCGTCGCCTAAAAAATGCAAGCTGATTTTATACGGGCCAAAACCATTTTGGTTGAACTGGAGGTCGTATAGTGCGAACTCCGCTTGCGCCCGGAACCGTTCGACCGCCCGCCGCACCACCCCGGCGTCATAGTTTTTAGCCTGCAAAAATTCGCCGTATGCGTCATCGGGTTGCCAGGCGTTATTGCTTAGGCGCAGCAGAATTTCGGTGCCAACGCTACCCACAATTATTTCGGGTGCGGGCAGCTTACGAGCGTCGATGCGCTGCAAAACCTCGTCACCCCGCAGGCCGGTTACAAATACAAGCGGCGTTTCGGTCTGCCGGGTGCGGTCGCGTACAGTGTGGGCGGCCCGCAATGCCTTTTGGTCGCCGCCGCGATGCAAAAAGGTATCGTCAATATCTGTAAACAAAGCGTGCGGCGCTGTGCCGGCCTTACGTTGCCGTCTCTCCCATGCCGCGGCCACCGAAAACTTTAGCATGGTCTGTTTTTTATTCATTTACTTTTATTATACAAAAAGAGGCCGTAATTGGCCCCTCTTTGTCGCTTTTACAGTTTATGCGGCACGGTGGCTGTGCTGTCCACCCTTGCGCTTTGCCTCAATTGGTTGGTTCTCGGCACCTTTGCGCTTGGCTTCGACAGATTGATTTGCCGCACCTTTTTTACCTGCAGCACTTGGGTTGGCGCCGTGTTCGGAACCAAACTTGCCGCTGCTTGTTCGTCCGCCACGGCTCGCTTGTTGTGCCGTGTCTGGTCGATTACCAAACTGACCTTGGTTGTTAGGATCTGCCATGCATTCCTCCCTCCTTTAGGTTGATGGTACTTTTAGCATAATGCTATGTTTTGACTGCCGCTATGAAATTTTGTACGTTGCCTGGCTATTGGCTAATCGGCCAATGCCATACAAACCCCTTATGATGAGTTTTTGTTGGCGTTTGAATAGTTTGTTGGTCTTGCGTAGGTTGCTGAGTTTGGTCTTGCGTTGGCTGCGTTTGGGCGGGATCGGTGGCTGGCGGCGTTTGAGTATCAGTCGCTGATGGATCAGTTGTTTGGCCTGTACTTGGCGTTGTGGCTATGGTCGTGCTGGGTTGCTGGGTTGCCTGTGCCGTTGTGGTTGTCAGCTGCGGCGTTTGCGCGCTGGACGGCGTGACCGGTACGGGTAAAACGTACAAAGTTGCGTAGATTGCGGCTACAGCAACCGCGCCAGCAATAATCCAAGGACGCATGCGAATATTCAGTGGCTTTTTAGCCGGCCGACGATAAGCATTTGGTGCAGCTTGCGCGCGCGGCGCGTGGTAGGTTGGTCGGGGCGTTTCGGTATACATTGCGTGCGCGGTTGCAGTAGTTGCAGTAGCGCGGTCTTTTACCAAAGCGCGGTCGTGGGCGGGACGCAATAAAGCGCTCGACAGATGTTCGTACGCCGTATTCACCGCTACCATTTTTTGCTGATCGCCACCATTAACATCAGGGTGGAACTGTTTGCATAGCGAATAATAGGCCTTTTTAATATCAGCCGGCTTGGCGGTTTCGGCCACACCCAATGTTCGGTAATAGTTCACACTCATACAAACGTATTATACCGCAATAAAGCTGAAGACAAGCTGCAGACGTGTGTAAAAACATGACCGCATAATAAACCAGACCGTTACTAAGATGTGTAGTACTATTAAAATAAGTAAAGGAACTTTATTATGGACTTTGACCCTGCAAACTATAAAAAAATCGTAGAATATATCAACGAAAACCCGCTCGCGACTCTCGGCACTATTAACGACGACGGCACGCCACATGGGGCAGTTGTGTACGTTTGTCCCGACGACGACACCGATACAAAAATGGTGTATTTTTTGACCAAAATAGGCACTCATAAGTACGAAAACTTGCTTGAGCGTAAAAAGGTCAGCCTTACTATTGTTAACCCAAAAGAAAACAGCACTGTGCAAGCCAGCGGCGACGCTGCACCGATTAATGACTCACACGTTATAGATATGGTCATGAAAAAGATCACCCGCGCCCACGCCAACGCTGTAGAATGGCTGCCACCAATCGCTAAATTACGCGCCGGCGCTTACACAATTGTTGGTGTCACCGTGCGCCAGGCTCGACTCGCTCGCTTTAAAAATAAAGCAATTGGCGACCCGCGTATTTTTACCGAAGCATAGCCGTGACGCGCCGAGCGATTTCGGCCGCTTCTTGCGTGGGCACAACACACACTGGACGCGATATGCGCCGACTTAAAAGCGCTGGCTGGTCAAATGTTGCGTGCGTACTATTTAGTTCGGCATTTATATGGACGCCAAAGCACTCCAGGCCGGCAAGCAAGCGTTCGCGTATTGGCGCCGAGCGCTCACTTATTGTGCCGGTCAGAACCAATGCATCTAAACCGCCGGCTGCCGCCACCATTTGACCAACCGCTTTTTGAATGCTATACACAAAAACACTCAGCGCGAGTGCGGCTTGTTTGCTGCCGTTTGCTTCGTGCGCTAGTAAATCGCGGATGTCGGCCGAACCGCCGAGACCGAGCAAACCGCTTTTTGTGTTTAAAAATGCGTCGAGTTGGGTGTCGCTAAAATCATTGCGCTGCCGCACGGCTAATGCTGCAGCGACGTCAATGCTGCCGCTGCGAGTACCCATAACAAGGCCTTCTAGCGGTGAATAACCCATTGTTGTGTCCACGCTGTGGCCATTAACTACCGCCGTTACGCTGGCGCCGCTTCCCAAATGGCAGACCACTAGCCGGTGCGGCAATGGCGCAACGTGTTGCAATTGCTGCAGCACCGACGCCACCGAAATGCCATGATAGCCAAACCGTTTTATGCCAGCTTCGGCAAATTCTGGTGACAGGCCGTAATGCCAAGCATGTGCGGGCTTGTCTGCATGGAATGCACTGTCTGAAACACCAAAAATTGGCACGCCTGCAAATTGGTCACGCAAGGCAGTGATCTCGGCCAGTGTTGCCGTAACGTGTAGTGGTGCGGTGTTTTTTGCCTCTGTTATATGTGCCAAAAAGTCATCGGTCAGTTTGTGATCACGCAAAAAATAATCGCCGGGCGCCACAATGCGCAGACCAATACCGGCAAGTTGTTCGTGGTGTTGCAGAACGCGGTGGGCGTGCAAAATATCGGTGATCAAGTGCGCCGCGTGGGCTAAATCGCGGATATGCACCACCACGTCGTGCACTTTTTTGGTGTGCAGGGTGCAAATTATAGTGTCGTTCACCCATTCAAAATGTAGCTCACCGCGCAGGGTGGCGCCTTCGAACAAAGCGTACTTACGACTGGCGCTGCCCGGGTTGGCGATTAAGACGAGCGCACCGGCCATACCCAAGAATCAATTTCTGGCAAATCAATGCCGTGCACTTTAATGTAGGCGGTGTTTTCGTCGATTTTTTGCTGGTATTTGCTAATAATGTGCTGCGCTTCTTCGAACGGCAACCGGCCTGCGACGCCCAGCTTGTCAAAAATAGCCATAACTAAGTGGTAGCGACTGGTGTGATTGCGCACATGCATGTCAAATGGTGTGGTGGTGCTGCCGCTTTCTATGTAGCCGCGTATGTCAAACTGCTGCGGGTCGTGTATGTAGTTAAACAAAATAGCTTTGAGCGTTTCGGGGTAACCGTGGAAATTGCAGATGACCGGTTTGTCTTTAGTAAACGTTTCTTCGAACCCAACTTGGGCCACGCACATGCCACCGCGGCCCAAGCCACAGCTGGTCAGCGAGCTGATGTTGACGCAACGAATACGAGTATCCGGCCACTCCTGTTTGGCAAGATCGATTGCCGCCATTACCTCCTTCATTGGGTAATCGCCGGTGCCAGCCAAAACAATGTCCGGGTCAGGGTCGCTGGCAAAATCCCACGCCATAAGCCCGGCTTGCAGTTGTTTTTGGGCGAGTTCGGGCGTCAGCCAACGCGGTTCTAACGTTTTACCGGCCACCAAAATATTAATTTGGCGAGTAGTGCCCATAATGTGCTGCAAAACTGCCAGCGTCATGTTGCCGTCGGCCGGGAAGAACACGTCCACGAATTGACCCTGCCGTCGCAGCGCATCATCTATAAAACCGGGGTTTTGGTGGCTAAAGCCATTGTGGTCTTGCCGCCAACCAGAGCTTGTTAAAATGTAGTTGAGCGACGGAATTGCCTTGCGCCACGTCACCGTTTGCGATTGGTTTAAAAACTTTGCGTACTGGTCCATCATGCTGACAATAACTTGGATGAACGCTTCGTAACTGGCAAAAATTGCATGGCGGCCGGTTAGCACGTAGCCTTGGAACAGGCCTTGCAGGTTGTGTTCGCTGAGCATTTCCATGACGCGACCGTCGGGCGACATGTCTTTGTCCCATTCCATAATCGGCCATTGCCAAGCGCGGCTAGTGGCGGCAAAGACGGCGTCGAGTTTGTTGCTGTACGTTTCGTCAGGCGACATAAGCCGAAAGTTTTTGGTGTCGGCGTTGAGTTTAAACACCTCTTGCAAGTACAAGCCGGCGCGGCGCATGCTGCTGCTGCCGACGGTGCCGGGTATGGTAGCGTCTTCGGCAAACTCGTTGGCAGCCGGCAATTGCAGCGGTGTGTACACTGGGTCGCCGCCGAGTGCGTGCGGGGTCATACCCATATGCAAGGCTGGGTCTTCGGCAAAAATATCTTTTACGTAATCGCCAAAGCCACGTTCGCGGCTAAATAGTTCATTAAAATTGTATGAATGCAGCCAGTCACTTAAAAGTTGGAGTTGTTCGGGGCTGGTTTTGGCCTCTGTTAAAACTACCTGGTGGGACAAACAGTTGCCTTCGATTTTTTGACCGTCCAGTTCTTTAACGCCGGTCCAACCTTTGAGCGTGCGCATAATTATCATTGGCGAATGCGGTGACACACTACTACTGTTTTTGATCGTTTGAATTTCGCCGTAAGCCCATTCCAACGCCTCGCTCATGTCTTTATGCGGGTTATCGCTAGTGGCGTCGACGATGCGCGGCTGGTAGCCGTAGCCGGTAAACAGCGCCATAAGTTCGTCATCGCTCATGCGGCCAAAAATAGTTGGCGCCGAAATTTTGTAGCCATTTAAGTGCAAAATAGGCAGCACCACACCATTGGTGCGCGGGTTGACTAATTTGTTGAGGTGCCAGGCGCCAGCAGTCGGGCCGGTTTCGGCTTCGCCATCACCAACTAAACAGGCCACAATTAAGTTTGGGTTGTCGAGCGCCGCACCGTAACTGGTGGCCAGCGAATAGCCAAGCTCACCACCTTCTAAAATCACCCCCGGCGTACCCGGGTTACTGTGGCTTGGGAACCCGTACGGCCAGCTAAACTGCCGGCACAAATAAGCGATGCCATCCAAATTTTGGGGCACGTCTGAGTAAAACTTGCTGAGTGTGCCTTCTAAAAACAAATTGGCTTGTAGCGCCGGGAACGCATGGCCTGGCCCCAGCACAAACATCATTTGTTGATTATGTCGCTTAACTAATCGACTGAGGTGCGCGTAGGCAAAATTAACGCCCGGTCCCGAGCCCCAGTGGCCAAGCAACCGTATTTTAATATCGTCAAACGTGAGGTCGCGTTCTAGTAAAAAGTTATCTTGCAAAAAAATTTGCGCTGCCGTCAGAAAGTTGGCCGCGCGAAGGTAAGATTTTGTTGAGGTAAATTCGTCGTTCATAATGCTTACCTTTATTGTACCAAATAATAAAAGATTGTATTCAAAAGGCAGCACAATGGCCCGCTCCAGCAAACGCTAGAACGGGCCACATTTTGTGCAAGTAAACCTAGTTATTTGGGTCAAGCTTTGCCTTAGCCGCGTCCTGCGGCAACTGCGCCTGCGCGCTTGTGCCGTGCAACATGCCGGTGCAATCCGGTGTGCCGGGCGGCACGTACAAATCGTTGGCTCGTACCCAACCAATGGGTTTGTTGCCCTTGTTTGTGTAGGCCACGATAAAGTCGGCGAACTCAGAACGCACCGTTTTTGTGCCCACCAGTACCGCCACAAACGGGTCAGGACTAGCAGTGCATACAGCCCGCACCGTCTGACCCTTTAACGGGTAGCAGTCGACACCGTCGTCGCGGCAGTTGGGCTCATGCATGTACCAATCGTTGAGGAATCGCAGCGGTTTGCTGCCCGGGTTGATTTTGAATGCGTTGCGGATCGCCGTCCAGGGCGCGGCAACTGTTGCCGGCTGGCTGTCCGGCTCGACGCCAGGGCAAAAATTGATGGTGACCATACCGTAGGTCTGGTCGACAACGCTTTTTTGGCATGAGCTGTCTGGCGGGAGTGTTGTCGTTGTCACCAACGGCGCGCCACTTTGTGTGCCGGTACATCCTGCCAAAACCCAGGCCAACAAACCAACGACCGCCAAGCCCCACTTGCGAGCAAACAATGTAACACCCTCCTAAAACTAGAGGTCATCTTGCAACAAGCAGTAATTATAGCAGAGATTGGGTAGGGTGGGGCTCGCCCCGGTTTCGGGAGACCGGGGCGAGCCAC
>DATIJQ010000044.1:0-3767 GCA_035478375.1 Saccharimonas sp. (SeqCode)
TTTTTAATGTCGCCTTACTCATCACTGCCTCCATGCGGTAACAAGGTCACCAGGCAAAACTACCGCCATCCCACCTGGCGTTGTTGCAGACGCGAGACGTGCACGAAGTAAAATTCGCGTGTTTATAATACCATAAAATCATCTCTATATCAATGCCAAATACCGCTCTGTAGTATACTTGTTTTGACCTGATCGCACTGCGCAAGGAGTAATTTTGACAAAAAAGCAACTCCCCGGTTTGCATCGCCGTCCGGTCGCCGTAACCGTGGGTAAAAATGTGCACGTTAACCCAACTGCGCGGTTTGGCAGGAACGTCACCATAGGCAACGATGTATCAATTGGAGCTGCTTGCCACGTAGGTGACAGCTGTGTTATTGGCGACGGGGTCAAGCTCCGTTCTAACGTGACGCTTGGCCGGCGTGTTACATTGCTGGGTGCAGTAACCATCCGTAACAATTGCGTTATAGGCAACGAGTCAGTGCTCCAAAACTGCACGCTCCAAAAGGGCGTAATGATTGGCGACAACGCAAATTGTAATAGTGTCATTATGCAAAGCGGCACCTACATCGGCGAAAATTTTACGATATACGGATATAGCAATTTCGCAAAAACGACGGTATACGCCCTTATTGGCGACGATGTTTCCATCGAACACATACCGCACATCGGCGGCAAAGCACCATGCTACATAGACGACGGCGCGCAGATTGAGGCAAACTGGCGAGCATCGGACGGTGGCATTGGTTCTGACGCACACATTGGAGCCAACTGTAGGATCTCCCTTAGCAATATCGGTCATGGCTCAAAAATCGCCCCGACACAACAGTGTATTCTAGCGAGATTCGTGATTACACTACTGTCGGTGCCAATAGTAATATTACTGACGCGCAGATAGGCCAGTATTGCACAATCGGCGACAACGTTGCTGTGAATAACGGCGTCGTAGTGCCTGCACATTGGACCATACCAAGCGACTACATCGTCAACCATAACCCAGATGGCGCGCCTGTTGTGATCGCCAGGTTCGCCCCACCGCCCCCTGCGTAGCAGTGTCGAAACGACCCCACCACGTGCGGGGCGTTTCACTTTAAATTCGCTAAGTAGCGTATGATAAAAGTAAGCGTGGTTTATAACCATTGCCAGTCACTAAACGCTAAATAATTAGGGGACACCAGCATGGAACCAACCAAAAAACCAACGGCAAAAAAAGCAAGCACGGGTTACGGTAAGCGACCGTTGTGGCAATGGGTGCTGCTGTATGTTGTCGTTGGCGGGATTATTTACTTTTTGATTTATTACTTTTTCTTTAGGAGCGGCGGCTCGAGTTATTAGCTACAAAGCGGCCAAAAGATTAAGCAAGGCTGTTGTAGTAGTAAATGCGGCGCTCGACATTGCGCTGGGAGTGTTCAAAAACTGCTGGGTTTTTAAAATCGACTTCGGTGGCGTCGCTACCTGAGCTAAACTCTAAAACAGACGGCGTTACTGCAAAGATAAGCCGCAGTTGGTAATGATTATGGTCAATAACCAGCTTTGGCTCTTCGGCAGCAATAATCTTATAACTAAAATCGCCGCGCAGGTTAACTTCTTCGGCGAGTTCGCGGGCGATGGCGGTTTTAATGCTTTCGCCGTGGTCCATGCCGCCGCCGGGCAAATCCCAATTGTCGCGATCAGATTCTTTAACCACTAAAACTTGGCCACGTTTATTACGTATGAGACATTTTAACGAAATGCGATATAAATAATCAGTGCGTCGCGACCCATCACGTCGCACAACGCCAAGTGGTTCAGGCATGACGGCATTATACAGCATAAACATTATCCAGTACCACACGTTTGTTATAATACGCTTGCACCTACTGCAAAGGAGAATGGCGTGACGCTTGCCCTCCATGTCCAAGGCGGCCCGAACCTCGACGAAATCGTTGCTTCTTTTCGGCAACGTACGTTGCTGCCCACGCCGTTTGCGGCTAAGAACGGCGTTCGCTTTACCGGTATAGTGCATTTGCTTGCCGATACGAGGTTCGACGACCCGCTGCTTTTGGACAACGAGGATGCATATCCCCCTCACTTCAAAAACGCGGATTTGTTCATCGAACTGAGCAATGTGTTTGTTGACGCTAACATGGTTGGCGAGCTGCCCGAAGTAGCCTACCTTGAATACGACTCAACGAACAGCAAAGGCATATACCGACTCTTTACTGAGGAGGAGATACGACTGTTGACGCCTGACCATTTTGCGCCTGAGTTATGGCGCAACATAATGAACTTCGACACCAGCAATCCCGAGCAGTAACGCCGCATACACTGCGTGCAAAAGCCGGGCGAGCCAGTGACACCACTGAGCTCGCTCGGCCGGCACTATAGCCACGCCAAATTGCGGTATTTACAGAGTGTCAACTTTATTCTATTATATTCGCTAGAGTCTTGAGACAATCCGACCAAAGGAGTCACCGTGCCCACCGTCTGCATGACCGTGTCGGCCTGCGAATTGGCCAATGAGGCGCTCGAAAACTACAGACCGATCGGCAGCACACAGCAAGGTGTCACCGACACCGACGCCGCGACGATCAAGATCATCAACATGATCGGCATGTGCGACGAAGGCGGGGTCAAGGTCCTGGAGCTGACCGAAACGCGCATCGTGCTGTACTACGACCACAACGTCACGGACATGTTCGGCACCAGCACCGACCTCGACGAGCACTACGGGTACTTGTACACCTTCGTGCCCAACGGCGCGGACGCGGACGGCGACCTGTCGCAGATCTACGACACGCTCTACGCGCTGTGCGTCCAGCACAGCAACATCTGCTCGCACCTGGTCGAGTCCCAGCTGGCCGAAAAGACCGAGGACGACCTGCGGCGCGAAAACCACAACCTCCGCGCCGCGCTCTGGTGCTACGCCGAGCAGCTGTTCTGGAACGGCACCACGCTCAACAACCCCTACAGCAAGGACTGCGGCGCGGGCCAGCCCTGGAGAACCGCAATGGACGCGCTGCGCAACGAACGGGTGCTGCCCCCGCACGAGGCCGTCAAGCAGACGATCGAGAGCTGGTACAAGCACCCGGCATCCAGCCTGCGGCACACGGGCCCCGGTTCCAGCACGGGCTTCGTCACGCACTAGGTCGGACAACATCTCAAGGCAACGGCCCCCGTTCCATTCCGGAATGGGGGCCTTGTCACAATAAAACCCGGGCTTAATAATTTGTTTCGTCGTAATGCGGGAAGCCATCGTGCTTGTACTGTGTTTCTGGCAACCCTTGCTTTTTGAGAGCGTCGCCCAACGCCAACACCATTGGCTCAGGACCAGAAACATAGACAAGCGAATTGTTGAGGTCAGGCACCATTTTTGCCAAACTCTCAGCCGTTAGCGGCTCGCCAATAACATAGTGGATTTTAAGACCGGCGTCGTTTGCCGCCCATTGTTCGAACTCATCTTTAAACGGTAGGTCTGCGGTACGGCCACCATAAATCAACGTCGCGTCAAGCGATAGCCCGTCGTGCGCCCGCTGTTTTATTATGCTGCGAAAGGGCGTAATACCAATACCGCCGGCCACAAAAACTTTAGGCAGGTCAGAATCTTGCCATACAAAATCGCCTTCGGGTGCTTCTATGAGTTGCAGCTCATCGCCTGGCTGCAACGCAGCAAGTGCTTGTTTAAATGTGCTATTGGTCACGCGGGTGGTGATTTGCATAATGCCTTCATAAGGCGCGGCCGAATTTGTAAACCACCGCTTTGTGCCTTCGGCGTCGGGGTTATTGTGCGG
>DATIJQ010000045.1:0-2199 GCA_035478375.1 Saccharimonas sp. (SeqCode)
GTTAGTGCGTTAAAGACCACAATGTTGTCCATACGGTTAATGAGCTCAGGGCGCATCATACGTTTGAGGTCGGTCATGGCGGCGTCGCGATTTTGTTCGTGCAAATCGCTTAGTTCGTCGATGTCTTTTTTGGTAACGGCGCGGAACCCAAGGTTGGCCTCGCGTTGCATTTTGTCGGCACCAAGGTTGCTAGTCAAAATCACAATTGTGTTTGTAAAGTCGACTTTGCGGCCCTTGGCATCTGTTAAAATGCCGTCTTCCATAATTTGTAGCAGAATGTTAAAGACTTCGGGGTTGGCTTTTTCTATCTCGTCAAACAGCACCAAACTGTAGGGCTTACGGCGGATTTTGTCGGTCAGCTGACCAGCATCGTCGTAGCCAACGTAGCCAGCGGGCGCGCCGACGAGGCGGGCGGTGGTGTGGCGTTCGGCAAATTCGGACATGTCGATTTTAATCAATGCGTCTTCGGTGCCAAAAAGTTCTTGCGCCAAAACACGTGCCAGTTCAGTCTTACCAACACCTGTTGGCCCCATAAACATAAACGAACCAATAGGTCGCTTGCCGTCATGTATACCCGAACGGTTGCGGCGGATCGCTCGCGCCACCGCACTAACCGCATCTTTTTGGCCGACGATTTTTTTGGTCAAGTGTGCCTCTAAGTTCAGCAAATATTTGGCTTCGGACTTAATAACTTTTTCGACAGGCACGCCGGTCATCGTTGCAATAGTGCGCGCCACGTCGTCTTGGGTAATAACCAATTTTTGTTTGTCCTGTGTTTTGCTGCGGAACTCGCCCAACTTGGCGTTGATTTGGCTCATGCGAGTTTTATAATGTGCTGCACGTTCGTAATCTTCGGCCTCTACAGCTTGTTCCATGCGTTCGGTCACCTGTTTGAGCTCGCGAGTTAATTTGCGCGCTTCGACAGGAGTTTTGCCTCGGTCAACTTTAACTTGCGCGGCGGTTTCGTCCAAAACGTCAATGGCTTTGTCGGGCATAAAGCGGTCGTTAATGTAGCGCTTGGCAAGCGTTGCGATGTTGTCTAAAATTTCGTCAGAAACTTCGACGCCATGATGTTCTTCGTAATGGTGTTTAAGACCTTTTAGAATCGCCTGCGTTTCTTTAACGTTTGGTTCGGGCACCAAAACGGTTTGGAAACGGCGTTCTAACGCGGCGTCTCTTTCTATGTGTTTGCGATATTCGTCCAGCGTTGTGGCGCCGATCATGCGCAGTTCGCCGCGAGCCAATGCTGGCTTTAGCATGTTGGCAGCATCAATCGCGCCTTCGGCCGCGCCGGCGCCGACCAGCAAATGCAGCTCGTCAATAAACACAATTAGGCTTTTGTCTTCGGTGATTTCTTGGACTAGTTTTTTAAGTCGTTCTTCGAATTCGCCGCGGTATTTGGTGCCAGCGATCATGCCAGCGAGGTCCAATGTGTACACGCGCTTGTCTAACAAATGTTCGGGCACGTCTTCGGACACAATGCGCTGCGCCAAACCTTCAACAATGGCAGTTTTACCAACGCCCGGCTCACCCAAAAGTACCGGGTTGTTTTTAGTGCGGCGGCCTAAAATGGTGATAATACGTTTAATTTGAGCGTCACGGCCAACGACAGGGTCTAGTGTACCAGCGCGAGCTTTTTCGGTCACATCAGTGCCAAAGTAATCAAGCGCGGTTTGGCGACGGCGGTTTTGGCGTTTGGTGGTTGCGGTCGCGCCAACTGGTTCGTCGTCAAAGTTATTTTGGCGGCCTAAGTATTGTTCTAATTCGGCTGTTAAACCTTCGACATCAACATTCATGTCGCGCAGCAGCACTGTGGCGCGAGCATTTTTTTGCGTCAACATACCGTACAGAATGTGCTCGGTGCCGCAGTAATCTTGGCTAAATTCTTGAGCAATGTCCCAACTGAGTTTTAGGGTGAGTTTGGCAGTTTCGCTCAAACCTTTAGCACCGGTGCTAACCACCAACGTACGTGGCGTGAGATTTAATGCTAAACGTGCTCGGTCCAGTGTCACGCCGTTGCCCGAAAGTAATTTCGCGCCCACCGACGTGTCCTGGCTCAAAACTCCTAACAAAATATGTTCGGTCCCAATGTACGCTGAGCCCAAACTACGAGCAATACCGTCGGCATGCTGCAAGCTGCTGCGTGCGTTATCGGTTAAATGGTTTACAAAATCGTATAAATCGCCTGTTGGCATCATA